>JBLHNG010000857.1:0-3735 GCA_047621685.1 Myxococcota bacterium
CTGCCGATTCGGGACCCGGCACGGGGACGGGGTGAGTTCTACGAAGCCAGGGGCGCTCTCAGCCAGGGGCGCTCTCAGCCAGGGGCGCTCTCAGCCAGGGGCGCTCTCAGCCTCGTGGCTTTCGATTCCGAAGGGGCCTCCCTCACCGGACGGTTCAGGTTCGCCATCGTCGACGCCATTCTTTTTCTGGCCACTCCGCTCCAACGCTGGCCTTTCAGCCCGCTGATGTCGCTGCGCTCAAAGGGGGTCCCACTCTCTCCATTCACCACCTTACAGCTTCTATCTCCGGGAGCTACCGCCTTGCGGCCGCTCCCCCTGGGCTACCCACCTTGTGGCCCCCAGCCGGTCCCCAGTCGCCGCTACCCCCAACCGAACACCCGCAGTCCTACTCCGGAATCACCGACGCCTGCTGCTCCGGAGCCTCCGTGTCCAGCCAGACCCCGACAGTCAGAGTCGAGGACATGCCCTGGTAGTCCCGAGCGAGGATGTGGAGGTGGTTGAGCCCCGGGCTCAGCTCCTGCTCGACGGTGAAGGGCAGCTCGGTGCCATCCTCGGTGCCGCCGCGGAAGAAGACCTTGTCTTCTCCCTGGAAGATGACCACATCCCGCACTCCGCGATCGTCTCGGACCACGCCGCTGATGACGGTCTGGGTGTCGTCGATCTGGAGGGGCGGACGACGGGTGACCTCGATGCTCGGGCCGTGGCGGGTGGTGACCTCAAGGGCGCGCTCCGGGGAGAGGGAGATCGCCTCTTCGAGCCGGAAGTAGTCGTAGAACCCACCCCGGGAGATGGTCGTGTAGTCGTAGGCGCGGTTGTCCCCGACCTGAAGCTCCAGGCTCCAGTCCGAATCGACCGGCTCGCGAAGCTCGAAGGAGAAGCGGCCGGCGTACTGTGCGCCAGACTCCAGGCGGCGGGTGCAGGCTCCCTCCTCCGCTGACGGGGCGAGGTCGTCCGGATCGCAGGTCTCTCCGAGGGAATTACGGGGGTCTCCGATCTCGATGACGCCGGTCTTGAGGTCCAGGGTTCGTCCGCTGCGGTTCTTCAGCCGGGCGTATGCCTCGCGGGTCGCCCCCTCGCCCTCGTTGAAGACTGTGACCTCCAGATCGATGATCTCTCCGACCTCGGGGAGACCATTGCCGTTGCCGCGGCTGTTTCCAGAGCCATCATCAAACAGGGCGACCCGGTAGGCCAGCTTCGGCAGCGGCTCTCCAGAAGTCTCGATGAGTTGAGTGGTGGTCAGCAGGGCGGGGTGACTGGGATCCCGGAAGGTGATGTCGATGCTGGCGATCTCCTCGCCGTAGCCCGCCGGGAGCGCGACCCGCTGCTCAAACCGCTTCGTCTCTCCCGGGGCGAGGGTGCCGAAGTAAAACTCCCGGGCGTCGAGCGAGCGGTTGTCCGACCGGGTGAGCGCGGAGATCTGGTAGAGCGGCTCGCTGGAGGTGTTGGTGACCTCCAGGCCGACCTGCTCCTCCTCTCCGGCAACCAGCACCCCGTCGCTGCCCAGGTCGAGCTTCACGCTGAGGGTGAGGGACTCCGGGTTGTCGCCCTTTGTCCAGTCAATGCCCACTCCCGCCAGGGCTTCGCTCAGGGAAGCGGACTCTCGCTCGGCATAGCGGGCGATGATCGGTGCCGCGGCCTGGAGGATGTCCGCCCGGCGCGCGGAGCTGGAGGCGAGGATGATCTCCCGAGCCAGACCGACCTCCCAGTCGCCGTTGGGGTCGATGCGGTACTCGCTGCTCTCGCTGTTCTCCGGGCGGAGGTATCGCAGCTTGAGGGGGATCTCGTCGTCCAGTGATGCGCTGGCGTGATCGAGGTGGTGGTCGAGGTCGGCCTCTCGCTCCAGCCGCTCGCGCCAGTACAGGGAGATAGCCTGCTCGTCGGTGTCGGTCGCTGGGCGGACCACCGAGGGCTGGAGGAGGACATCAGGGGGGATGCCGACGGACTGGATCGAGCGGTCACCAGGGGTGAGGTACTGGGCGACGGTCAGCTTCAGCCGGCTCTGATCCCGGTGGTTGTAGAGGTGCTGCACGGAGCCCTTTCCAAACGATCGCTCCCCGAGAATCAGCGCCCGGCCTCGATTGCGAAGTGCTCCAGCCACGATCTCAGATGCGGAGGCGGAGCTGCCGTTGACGAGGATGGCGATGGGGTAGCTCGGCTCGTCACCGTCACGCTCTGCCCGGGTGACCTCGCGGTTCTGGTCGGAGCCCTCCACGGTCGAGACGATGATGCCGTCTTTCAGAAACCGATCGCAGACCGCGATGGCCTGGTTGAGGTAGCCACCGGGGTTGCCGCGCAGATCGAGGATGAGTCCCTGGACGTCTCCGGTGGACTCACGACCAAATCGAGTCAGCAGGTTGTCGAGGTCCTCAGAGACGTTTGCGTGGAAGCTGATGATCCGGATGTAGCCGACGTTGCCTTCCAGCAGCTCGCCCTCGACCGGGTTGGTGCGGATGACTGCCCGGGTGATGGTGAACGGCAGCGGGCGGGACTGCCCCTTCCGGGCCACCTCGATGGTCACCGAAGTGCCGACCTCGCCGCGAAGACGCCCGACGGCATCGGAGAGGTCCATGTTGATGGTGGACTCATCCTCAATGCGGATGATGTGATCGTCGGCCTGGATGCCCACCTCAGCCGCCGGGGTGTCCGGCATCGGCTGCTTGACGGTGAGCATCCCGTTTCGAGAGGTGATCTCAATGCCCAGCCCGCCAAATTCTCCCTGGTTGTCAACCTCCATTTCCTCAGCCGCGCGGGGCGGGAGGAGCACAGAGTGGGGGTCGAGGGAGGAGAGCGCGCCGTTAATGAGGGCGTACTCCACCCCTGCTCGGTCAACTTCGTCCGAGAGGTTGTCGTCGAGGATCTCTGCGACCCGAGACAGCTCGGAGTAGAGGTCGTCGAGGTCCACCAGGGGCTTGAGCGGGAGGATCGTGGAGTAGGCACCGACGGAGATGTGCAGCTTGTCGCCGCCGGGCTCCCGGACGAACATCACCTCGGAGATCTTCCGCTCGGTGTTGACCAGGGCGGAGGTGAACATGACGTCCGCATTCAGGCGATCTTTGTCCACATAGCGCTGCTTGATGATGTAGAGGTCGCGCTCCAGGATGGACAGTCGGGTGAGGTCGTGATCCGGATCGCCACCGAGGGCCTCACCGATTCCGAGCGGACTCCGCCCGGCCAGCTGAGCCACACCAACACCGGCAGTCTCTGAGAAGAACCGATAGCCGATGAGCGCGAGCGGGATGGTGACCCCGACGATGACAAGGCGCTTGAGCATGTGGACTCTCCTGTGACTGCAATCCCCTGTGACTGCTATATCGAATCCGCGTGACGTCACTGTATCCAACAGCGCGGCCTTCCACATCATCCCTGACAGGGACGATGACATTGGCCTTCGCAGTTGTGTCCGGCTAAGTGGCGCGGCTTACGATCTCACAGGCGACCGATGGCACTTAAAATCTCCTGCCCCCACTGCGGCACCCCCCGCCGCCTCCACAGCCCCTACCCAACCCCCGGGTCAGAGGTTCATTGTCGAAATTGTGGGCATGTCCTGTCGATCTCCTATCCACCAGGAATGGTTGATCGGCTGCGACAGCGTGGGGCTGCATTCGCGGAGCCGATTCCGCTGACGGTCAGCGAGACGCCCCGCCCCGCCCCGCCGCCGCCGCGCGCGACACCGCCCAATGATGAGACCGCGATCCTCCCGCGAAAGTGGCGGAAGGAACCAATCGCGACGCCAGA
>JBLHNG010000858.1:0-3727 GCA_047621685.1 Myxococcota bacterium
CCGACCACTCACCAGCGGGTCCGTAATCCACCCCGCCACCCCGCCACCCCGCCCAAACCCCCCGCCCAAACCCCCCACCCAGGACGTCAGCGAAATCTCCATCCATAATAACCCCGTGATCCTCACCCTCCTCACCACCCTCGCCCACGCCATCCCCCCCCAGGTCGCTGGCCTGGAGGCAGGAGATGCCCAGCTCGAAGCACTCACGCCAATCGAGGCGAAACTACTGACACTCGCGGGAATTCAGCAAGCAGCGGACCATGATGCAGAGTGGTGTGTGTTCGGAGAGCCTCCCACAAAGCCGAACCTGACCTGGAGGCCAGACCAGAAGGCGACGATTGAGCAGGGCAAGTGGACGGTGCGAGCGGGCTCACCGGCGCCGGAGCAGATCATCCACGCGGCCCTGACCGACCTGCTCTTCTTCTTCGCAGATGTAGGAGAGGACCCCTACTGGGGTGGAGGCTGCAAGCTCGGCGGGCAGGTGGACATGGGGGTGCTCAAGCGACTCGCCGCGACCTATGAGGAGCAGGGCAAGAACGAGTCGGCGATCCAGACCTGGCACCGCATCGCAGCGGACACCGTCAGCAATGAGGTCCGCATCACCGCTCGGCTGTCCCTGGTGCGCCTCTACAGCCTGACCGACCCCGAGCGCGCCCGTGCCCAGCTCCGAGAGCTGGAGGCCATGGACCTCTCTGAGGCGGACCGGGCGGCGGTGAATGCAGACCTCGCCACCCTGCTCACCCAGTGGGCTGCCCAGATGCACATCGCCGCGCTCCAGGATCCGAGGCGCACTGCGGAGGCTGGGGAGGTGTATGCGACGGCGTTTGCGCTGCTACCAGCACTGGCAGATGGGCCGCTGGGAGAAACCGCAGCGGTGCTGTCGCTCCCCTGAGGTGGCCCAGATCGCGCTCACCACTGCCGATCAGGCTGACTCTGCGGATGGCCCCGAAGCCTCCTCAAGCAGCCAGTGCTCATACCGCACCCCAAAGCGATCCTGGTAGCGCTGGACGGACAGCCAGAGGTGCTGGAGGGAGGCGTTTGGCTGGCGGATTGCGACCTGTGCGGTGCCCTCTTCGGGGGTCACAGCCTTGAGCTGGTGGTAGCCCTGCATGCCGCCGAGCAGGCGCCGGGCGGCAGGGTTGAGGTACTCCATCTCGTCGGCCCGGTGGGTGACGACCCCGACCGGGGAGGTGTCTGCGATCCGCTGGAAGGCCCGCCAGAACACATCGCGCTGGGCCTGCACTGCGGCGAGCACGACCGCGAGGGTGATCTGCGACTGGATGGAGCGCCCAAACGCCACCCCCTCCCTGGCGAAGCCTTCCTGATCCGAGGCCAGCAGGAGGACCCCGAGCAGCTCCTGCTCTGCGACCATGGGCACCAGCAGCATCGAGGCGAACCCCGATGCGGCGAGCAGCTCGGGGTGGTGGTCCTGATCGGGAAGGATGAGGGCGTCGGGCGCCTCCAGGGCCTCAAACAGCACTTCGGGGTGACCGAAGAGATCGTTGAGCTGAGGGAGGAGAGCCGGCGGACAGCCCGCCTGTCCGGTCAGCTGAATACCGATCTCATGGTTCCACAGGTAGACCGCGCCCAGGCTGAACCCGCCCGCGTCGAGGTAGCGCTCCAGCCCCTCCCCGAGCACGGCCTCCAGGTCGGTTGTGCGGCTGATCACCTCGGTCATGCTCGCCAGCACCACGAGCTGATCGTGGCGGTGGGTGGCGCGTCGGGTGAGGTCTCGGGCGGTCTTGTACTGGTTGATGAGCGGGTCAGCAGTCTCGCTCGTGGTGGGCGAGAGGTACTGGGCGATGGCCGTCTTGAGGACCGACGAGGCGATCGGCTTGAGGAAGAAGTCCGCGAACAGATCCTTGAGGGACGCTGAGGCACGGGTCATGCCCTCGACCCCGGAGATGGCGAGGATCGGGATGTCCGCCATTCCCGGCTGGCTCCGGATCCAGGTCGCCAGTGCGACACCCCGACCGTCTGGCAGACGGAGGTCGGTGAGCACCAGATGCGGTGGGTTCTCAATGACCTTTGCTTTTGCCTCCGCACAGTTCGCGGCTTCCTCGATGTGGTAGCCCTCGCGGGTCAGGGTGAGCCGGAACAGCTTCCGGATGAGGGGATCGTCATCGATGATGAGAACAATTGCGGAACCTGACATCAGACGGCCTCCTGATCTCGGGGAAGCCGCGTCCAGAACGTGCTCCCCTCACCAAATGTGCTCTCCACGCTGACGCTGACGCTGCCCTGCTGTCGCTTGAGGAGATCTACGGACTCTGGCACAACACCCGGCTCAAACATGGAGGCTTTCCTGTGAGACTGATGAGGGAGCATTGTTGCGGTGACAGGGATCCAAAGCGCGACTCCAGCGTGAGATTGCCGGTGTCTACGTCCAACCTAGGACGCCGAGGCTCTACCTGTCGTTACGTCGCTTTTACCGGGTGTGCTACGAAACAAGCATGGTTGAGATCATTTTCACGCAAGGCGAAGTCACTCTTCGTCGAATGTTGTCCACCGAGCCGCTCCATATTGGTCGCGCGCCGGACAATGGGCTGAGCCTGATGGATGAGCAGCTCTCCTGGTATCACGCGATCATCTGGCTCGAAGGTGGCCGCGTCTGGATCCGGGACCTGTCGAGTAAAAACGGCACATTCATCAACGATGAGCGGCTTCGCGACTCTGGCACTGCCACGGACGATGATCGGATCCGCCTCGGTCTTCGCATCCAGGTTCGAGTCCGTGGTCTGGCGGCCACGGCCCCGCTTCAGTGCTATGCGCTCGAAGACCTCAGCCGAAAGGTCCGGCACATGCTGAAGGTCGGTGTGCTGAGCCCCGAGCAGGCCAGGGAGCTTGGCATCGCGCTGCCCGGCCCGCTCACCCTCGCTGCGGGCGGTGGGCTGTCCATGGCGGTGGGCGACAGCAGGGTCTCCTTGAGGATCGGTAAGCCCTTTGAGGGCACGGACGGCGGGACGCTGCGTGTGGTGGCGGCCTCGCAGAGCCGGCATCGAACCATGGGTGCGCATGATGAGCCGTACCCCTACCGCCTCACGGTACGTCTCGATGGTCCCCGGGGTCCCGAAGCCGTCCTCCTCGATCGTCAGACCACTGACAAGCACCAGCTCTTCTCCGAGCATCGGGTGATCCTGCTGTATCTGCTCGCCCGGCAGCTCAAGGCCGACCTCAGCGCCGGCCGCCCCCCAGAGGAGAGCGGCTGGTGCGACAACGATGACATCATGCTTGGCATCTGGGGAAAGGGAACCCGCTCCACCAGCAAGCTCGCGGTCCTCATCCATCGGGTGCGCAAGGAGATCACTCAGGCCGGATTCGATCACCGGTTCCTGGAGAAGCAGCGCAAGGTCCTCCGGGCGCGCCTGGTGGACGTTGTGATTCTGTGAGCGCTGATCGTCTCTGACGCTTGGCACATCGGTGCCGTTTGCGTGCAGATCGCCCTATGCGGGGAACGGAAAAGGGCTGCGCTACACTCACCCCCCATGTCCCTCCTCTCCCGCATCCTGATCGCCGCCTTCGCCGTCGTGCTGGGTGTGATGGTGGTCGTCAACCTCCGCCAACACGTCGAGGGAGAGCGACCGGCGATCCGCGCACAGATCGCCGCCCATGAGGCCACGATGCGGCTGCCATACGCCGACGTGACCGTCGAGGCGCCTCAGGGGTGGCCCCGGATCCTGGTCGGCATGGATCAGACCCTCGTGGAGACCGCTCACCGCAGTCCGCC
>JBLHNG010000859.1:0-3714 GCA_047621685.1 Myxococcota bacterium
GCTCGACCAGGGCTCGCTGATGCAGGCCTCTGGCGAAGAGCGATTCCTGGTCATTGAGGTCTCCGCAGACGACGTCCCGGGCTCCGAGCGCCTGCCGGTCCACCTCGCGGTGGTCATGGACACCTCGGGCTCGATGGGTGGCAAGGGCAAGATCACCAATGCCCGCATGGCTGCCAGCGAGCTGGTCGGTCTCCTGGGACCAGACGACACGATGTCCCTGGTGACCTTCGATGACCGTGCCGAGGTGCTCATCAACACCATCGGAGCAAGCGAAGCCGACCGCATGCAGCGCCTCATCTCCGGCATCAAGCCCGGCGGCGGGACCAACATTTACGATGGGCTTACCCAGGGACAGGCCCTCCTGAGCGACAACTCCATTGAAGGAGTCAAGCGCGTGGTCCTGCTCAGTGATGGAATGGCAAACCTCGGGGTCACCGACCCGACCGAGCTGGCCCGGCTCTCCGGCTCGCTGGTTACGGAGGGCATCTCCGTCAGCGGACTGGGCCTGGGCCTCGACTACAACGAGGACCTCCTCGCCGCGATGTCCGATGCTGGCGGCGGCGACTACCACTTCGTCGATCGTCCAGGCCAGCTCTCCGACATGTTCTCCGCCGAGCTGACCCAGATGGGCGCGGTCGCGGGTCGGGGCACCACGGTGGACGTCCACCTCGCGGATGGGGTCGAGCTGCTGGAGGTCTACGGCTACGACGCCGCCCGGGACACCGACGGCTACAGTGTCTTCCTCGGCGATGTCCACGGCGGAAGCGTGCGCAAGGTGGTCGCCCGGGTGCGGGTGGACGACAGCCGGCTGGGTGACATCGACGTCGCGGATGTCTCCCTTCGCTACACCGACCCGATCGACCGGAACGCTCTGACCGCCTCCGCCGAGGTCGACGCAACCGTCACCGCCAGCGAGGCCATCGCCATCCACTCCGTCGACGCCCGGCGCGGCACTGCGGCAGCCTCTGCTGCGGCCGCGAAGATGCTCGACGAGGGAGCTCGGGAGCTGCAAAGCGGCAACAAGGCCGAGGCAGCTGCCCGGCTACAAGAGGGCGAGGAGATGCTCCGGACTCTCTCCCGGCGGTATGATGCTCCTGCCCTGAACGACATGGCCGACGACTTTGCGGGCCAACAGGCGGACTTCAGCACCTCCGCTGAGGGTCACTACGAAGTCAAGAAGGCCAAGGAGTCTGCACGTGGCTACAGCCGTTAGTGAGCCGAGCCTGCCCACCGTCGGGCGCTACCGTCTGCCCGATGAGGCTGGGCGCACCCTGCTGACCCGGCAGGCCATCTGGACGGTGTGTCAAGCAGCGGCGGCTGCGGGTCTCACTGCAGCCGGGGTCGCCGTCGGACAGCCCGCGCTGATGGTCGCCGGCGCCCTGAGTGTGGCGGTCCTCGCAGCGAACTACCGCCGACCAATTCGAGCCGCTGCGGTCGCTGCAGCGGCGCTGGGCGGGGTCTGGACCCTCTCCCTCCTCCCAGCGACCACCGGCGGCGCGCTCGGCATCTCCGGGGCGCAGGTCCTGGTGGCGGGCGGCATCATCGGCGCCGGGCTGGCCTGGATGAACGCCGACCTCGATCGCTGGCAGCTCGTCCAGACCACCCTCGCCGGGGTCGCCACGGTCGGCCTGGGCTGGTGGGCCTCGACCCGACTCCTCGGCGGCCTGCCCACCGAGCCCCTCACCGCCGGTCTCCACGGCGCGATCTTCGGTCTGCTCGCCAGCCAGAGCACTGTCGTGGCCTCCCTGCGCTACCGAATCGCCCAGCGCATCCCCACGCAGCGAAAGATCAAGGCCACCCTCCGCCCCGAGTACCAGGCTCCCTGCCTCAAGGCCCAGCGCCTCGACGAGGAGCTGGCCAGCCACGCCCCGGACGAGGAGATCCGCGACGGGCTCGGCGAGGTCGCCGCCTGGATCTACAAGCTCCAGTGGAACCTCCAGGTCATGGATCGCGAGATCGAAGAGATCTCCGACATGGATCTCCAGACCCGGATCGCACAGCTCTACACCAATGCCGAAGAGAGCGAAGACGAGTTCATCGTCGAGCGCCGCATCGCCGCCGCACAGCACCTGGAGAAGCTGGTCAGCCACCGCCAGAGCCTCACCCTGGAGCGCGATCGCATCGCCGCACTGGTTGAGTACGCGGCCGCCTACCAGGAGGAAGCCCGGGCCGGTCTCGTGCTCGCCCGGATGCAGCCTGGTGACTACATCCCTGCCCGCCTCGATGACGTGCTCGGTCGACTCCGCTCCCACTCCCAAGAGCAGCTCGTCGCCCGGAACACCGCTCGGGAGATGTCTCGGATCGCAGCCCCGCTTCAGACGAACGTCTGAGGTGGGGAGGTGGTCCTTTGGGCTTGCGGATGGTGGCCGCAGGGCGGGGATTCACCCTTGGTGTCATGCTGGGGGCCACAAGGTGGGTAGTCCAGGGGGAGCGACCGCAAGGCGGGCACTCCCGGAGTGAGCCGACGTAAGGCGGCCGCTGGAGCGGGCACTCACGCAGGAAGTGCAGCCCCCCTTGAGCGAGCGGAAGGGTCCAGACCGGAGGTCCTGGAGACTTTCGCGAAGTGGCCAGAAAAAGAATGGCTCGGAGGATGGCGAACCTCAGCGCATGGGTGAGGGAGGGCCCTTCGGATTCGATGGCCCCGAGGCTGAGAGCGCCCCTGGCTGAGAAGACCGAAGGGCGAGCAGAACAGGTCGGCAATATCAAAAGCAGAGATGGGCGAATCCTCGACTGGCGGTACTGCCAACCCCGTCTCCGCCCTTGAGCTGAGGGTGCCCTCAGCCGGGCGTTGGCACCACCTCCACACTCCACCGATGCGAGGATCGCAGTTTTCGATGTTGCCTACCGCGCCCTGCTTGCCTCTGGCTGCGCAGCGACTGGGCGATGGGATGGTGGCGGGTGCTCTCTCACCGGGAGGTTGAGGTTCGCCATCGTCGGCGCCATGCTTTTTCTGGCCACTCCGCTCCAACGCTGGCCTTACGGCCCGCTCATGGCGCTGTGTTCGAGGGGGCTGCACTTCCTGCGTGAGTGCCCGCTCCAGCGGCCGCTTTACAGCGGGTCTCTCCAGTCGCCGCCCCCCTGTACTACCCGCCCAGCGGCCCCAGCATGACACCTGCAGGCGAATCCCCGCCCTGCGGCTACCGTCCGCACTCTCAAAGGACCTTCCTGAACCACCCATCACGCCCCAACATACCGAGCCCGCGGCCGAATCAGCACCCCCCGCCCCTGCTCCTCGCCGACATGCGCGATCCACCCCGCCAGCCGCCCCACCGCGAAGATCACCGCCCCCGCCCCCCACGGCAGCCCGGCAAACCGACGCATCGCGACCAGCCCGAAGTCAACATTCGGCGCCTCCCCGGCATCCACCACCGCCCGAAGCACCTCAGCAGTGTGCGCAGTGACACCGGGAGCCAGCAGCGGCAGCACCCGGGGATCACCGTCGGGGTAGAGGCGGTGGCCACAGCCAGGACTCGGCAGGGTCAGCGGAGTCGGCCACGCATCAAGCATCGCCTCGACCCGATCACTGGCGGTGCCGTGCCGAGGGCCAGACAGCGCGGCGAGGCCAGCGATGAGGCAGGCGGACAGGTCCGCGCCAGTGCTCGCGACCACCCGGGCGGCGAAGGTCGAGGCGTTCAGCTCGTGGTCCGCGCAGAGGATGAGGGCGTGGTCGATGATGCCAGCCGCATCCGGGCGCCCAAAACCGACCGCGAGCAG
>JBLHNG010000860.1:0-3706 GCA_047621685.1 Myxococcota bacterium
GGTTCATTGGCGGTCATCTCGCCCGTCGCCTCTGCGCGGAGGGCCACGAGGTCACCGCCCTGGTCCGCACGCCGAGCAAGGCGGATGCCCTGGTCGCGCTCGGGGTCACCCTGCTCCACGGCGATCTCAGCCTGTTCGCGAGGCCAGACTGCGTGCTGCCACCGGCCGATGTGGTCATCCACCTCGCCGGTGTGGTCACCGCCAGCGACCCGGCCCAGTACGAGGCAATCAACTTCACCGCCGTGGTCGACCTGATGGACTGTCTGGAGCGTCAGGACTGGATGCCCCGACGGCTGCTGTTTGCCTCCTCCCTCGCCGCTGCCGGTCCCTCTCCGGCGGATCATCCCTGGACCGAGGCGGATCCCCTCTCACCGATAGACCCCTACGGTGAGGCCAAGGCCCGGGCGGAGGGTGCCCTGGCAGCGGCAAGTTTTCCGGTGACCTGCTTTCGTCCGCCGGTTGTGCTCGGACCGGGCGACCCGGCGTTTTTGACCATCTTTAAGGCAGCGAAGGGACGGGTCGGCATTCGGGTGGCTGGCGAACCGCAGCGGCTGTCTTGGGTCTACATCGATGATCTGATCGCGGCGATCCTTGCGATGGCGGAAGACACAGGCACAGAGAACGCGACCTACTTCACCACCTCTGAGGAGACGGTCGACATTCGGCGGCTCTGGTCTGCGCTCTCTGCTGCCCTCGACCGCCGGATCCTGGTCCTGCCGATCCCCGGTCCCATCCTGGCCGGCGTGTCTGCTGTCGCCGTGGCCCTCTCCGGCATCTTCGGCTTCACCAACCAGCTCGACGACAAGCAGGTTGCCCAGATGCGCGCCTCGGCGTTCGTCTGCACCAGTGCGAGGCTGACCGCAGACCTCGGCTGGCGCGCTCAGGTCGGATTCGAGGATGCCGTCACCCGAACCGCCCGGGGCTACACCGAGATGGGCTGGCTGTAAGCCCCATCATTCCGCATCGGATAAGCTGCCGCCGAGAGGAGCTGCTGTGTCCAGGTTCATTGTCATTGAAGGTCTGATCGGGGTCGGAAAGACCTCTCTCTGTAAGATCCTCCGGGAGGAATGGGGCGCGGATCTGGTCCTGGAACCCTCCGACGTTAATCCGTTCCTCGCCAGCTTCTACGCCGAGCCTGAGCGGTTTGCGTTTCCAGCGCAGATGTTCTACCTCGCCAGCCGCTACGCCCAGCAGCTTCGCCTCAAGCAGACGGGCCTGTTCACCAAGTTCTATGTGGCCGACTACCTGTTCCGGAAGGACCAGCTGTTCGCCGAGCAGACCCTGAAGGGCCACGAGCTGGACCTGTATTACCAGTTCGCCAGCCTGCTTCGGAGCTCCGGCTCGATCCCCCGGCCAGACTTCGTGCTGTTCCTCGACGCCCCGACCTCGGTCATCATGGACCGCATCCAGGGCCGGGCGATCACCTCGGAGCAGACCATCCAGCCGGAGTACCTCAACGACCTGAGGCGCCGGTACTACTCGCTGTGGGAGGACTACGATCAGGCCCCGGTCTACGTGGTGGAGACGACTGACTGGGACTACGTCGGCGACCCTGTTGCCCGGGCCCGCATGCTGCGACTCATCCAGGGGTTTCTGGATGGCGAGCCGGTGGAGGAAGCGCCCAACCGGTTCCAGAAGCTGGTCACTGGGCAGCTGAACCTGTTTGAAGACCGGTGATCAAGCCGGTGGCTTGTGGGAGGCCCCGGCGCTCTGAGGTGTGCAGGACACCCGCTCACTCACCACTCCCCGCAGGCTCAAAGAACCGTCCTGCACCTCAGCGGGTGTAGAGCCGCCCCACTCGCCCCTTGGGCAGCGTCCATTCCTCCACCAGCGTCATCCCGCTGCTGTCGAGCCAGGCCTGCCGCGCAGTGTCGTTCTCCCGAATGATCGCCATCAGCGTCGTGAACTCCCGAGAAGGCCACTCCCCAATGGTGAACGGGGTGACGAAGATCGAGGCGCTCGGCCCACCCCGACGGGCGCCCCCGATGGGAAGCGCGACGGTGGCGATGTGCCAGCGATACCCCAGCTCGGCGGTCTGGCTGAGGATGAGGCCGGCCCCGGGAGCACCGGCGTGATCGTCGAGCAGGAAGCCGACGGTGCCGTGGTCGCTGCCGTGGAGCGCGCGGACCTTCTGGAGAGACTCGGCCATCTGCCAGGGGCGGGGATCCAGGGAGGTCGGGCGGTAGGACTCATGCGTCCACGGCCATGTCTGCCCAGCGCTCTCGAAGTCGTGGGTGTAGTCCCGGTTTGTCGGTGGGTTGTCCTCCAGCAGCGAGACGGCTCCGGCGCCATAGAGCCCCACGAATCCGACTCCGGCGAGGGCGAAGGAGAGCGGGGCGGATCCGGCGGCGGCGGCGGCCAGCGGGATCGCGGGCAGGAGGTAGCGATCCTGCCGATGCGCCTGAGGGTTGAGCAGCAGGAAGCCCCCGGCGACCGCCAGCAGCGGGATCCCCCACGCCCCCCGACGGCTGCCCCGACGACGCCACGGAATGAGCAGACCCGCCAGCAGCGCGAGGGCGCCAGGCCAGCCAAACGCATCGATCGCCACCGCTGGATACCAGACCACGTCTGCCGCGCTCCAGGGATCCTCGACCACCTTGTTGTCCCACAGCCCGGTGTTGGAGGTGCTGCTGGTCTGCACGTAGCCGATGACGTTCTGGTAGTGACCGATCCACCAGGGGAGTGCGACCAGGGAGAACGCGGCGAAGGCCAGCAGCAGCCGCCCCCAGCGGCCCCGGCTCACCACCCACCAGCCAGCCAGCAGGCAGGGGCCCCAGAGGAACATCGGGGCGGTGTACTTGGTGGCAAATGCCAGCCCCATCCACGCGCCCCACAGCGCGGTCGGTCCCGGCTTGCGGAGCCGGTCGCTGTCGGCGAGGTGTGAGAGGCTCTGCACCACCGCCGCCGCCGCGATGAGATCGACGCCACCCGCCTCCGCCTGCACCCAGACCAGTCCGGTCGCCCCCAGCCACACACAACCCCACATCCCGCCGAGCCGTCGGATGCCATCGAGGCAGGCATACAGCACGATGGCGCCGCCCAGCAGGTGCCCCCAGGAGGCGCCACCAGACAGGGTGTAGCCGAGGATGCCGGGCAGGTAGGCCCCGGGGGGATGGGGCGCGAGCAGGGAGGAGAAGCAGACCAGGGCGAGGTACCACTCGCCGTCGTAGAGCATCTGAGACAGCCGCAGCCCGGTCCCGAGGACGTGGGGGCCGTCTCCCGAGGGCCAGCGGGTCAGCTGCGCAGTGGCAGCCATCCAGGCGGCGACCGCAGCGAGCAGGACGAGGTGTGGCCACAGGCGGGAGCGCCTCATGGTCGGTAGTCCGTCGGTGCGCGCTCCTCGACACACAGCAGCAGCCACTCTCCGGTCGTCGGGTGTCGGCCCATCACCGGGCTGGTGCAGGCGGCGAGGTCTCCCATCGGCAGCAGGGGGCGCCAGGTGGGACGGCGGTTGGGGGTGGTGAGGTTGAGTCGGGCCAGCACGGGCTGACGGCGTCCGTTGACCGCTTGCTGGGCCAGCAGGTGCAGCTCGCCGTCGATGAGGATGGGGAAGGGGACCGTTGCCCCGCTCAAGGTCGCGCGGGCCTCAAGAGGCTCGCCGGTGAGGTGAAGGATGTTCGCCCGGCTCGTGGCAAAGACGTGCAGGGTGCCCTCGATGCGGATCGGGGCCGGATCCGCGACTCCGTGACCGACAAAGTGCTCGGTC
>JBLHNG010000861.1:0-3697 GCA_047621685.1 Myxococcota bacterium
ACCACCTCCCCAACCAACCCCAACCTCAGCGCCTCCGGATCCCGTCTCCACTCCCCCACCAGCCCCTCAAACCGCCCCACATCCGCTCGCGCCTCCGCAACCACATCCGCCGCATCTGCCCGCGCCTCTTCCCCCAGCCGCGCCGCCTGCCCGCGAACGTCCGGGATGTGCCGAGACGCATACGACTGTGCCGCCAGGATCATCGTGTCTCGATCCCCCCGGGCACTCGACACGTCGTTGAACGCCGCCACAACCGCATCCGGCGGCTCCAGCGACCGCAGCTCGACGGCATCCAGCGCCACGCCGACCCCCAACGCATCCAGCCGCGCCTGGGTGGCGGCCTTGATCTGCTGCTGGAGGGCGCCGCGTCCGGTGGTCAGGAGCACGTCGACCTCCATCCCCGAGACCTGGGCGGCGGTCTCTCCCCGGAGGATGTCGGCGATGACCGGCTCTGGATCGCGCAGGTTGATCGAGAAAGCGACCGGGTCGGAGACGGTGTACTGGGCGACGAGGTCGACCACGACGAGGTTGGTGTCGCCGGTCAGGAGGATGCGCTGGCCCGGCTCGACCCGGCGGACCTCGGTGACCTGGACCCGCTCGTCGTGCTCGATGGGGGCGGGCAGGCGCAGGGAGAGGCCGGCGTTCGCGGTCCGGGAGACGGCGCCGAGCCGGTAGACCACCGCGACCTCGTTGGCGTCCACGAACATCACGCTCGACCAGGTCAACAGCAACAGCGCGCCGATCACACCGAGGCCGAGCAGACGCTTCATCGCCGCTCCAGCAGGGTGGAGAACGGGGCGGAGTCCGGGCTGAGGATGATCGTGGCGTCTTCATCAAGCAGCGCGGCGTTGGTCTCCAGGTCGCGCAGCAGCCGGTACAGCGCGGGATCCTCCCGGTAGGCCTCCGCATAGAGGCGGGCGGCCTCCTGCTCGGCGGTGGCCCGGATGCCAGCGGCGGCCCGGTTGGCCTCGGCGAGGATCTCGGAGGCCTCGCGGTCGGACTTCGCCCGGATGGTGGTGGCCTGCTCCTCGCCCTCGGAGCGGTAGCGGCTGGCGGTGCGGCTGCGCTCGGCGCGCATGCGCTCGTAGATGGACTGCTCGTTCTGCAGCGGCAGCCCGACATGCCGCAGGCGGACCTCCATCACCGCGATGCCAAACCGGGTCTGGGCGGCGGTGTTGACCTCCGAGACGACCCCGGGGGGCAGGAGCTGCTCGGTGGTGCGCTCGATGGAGAGCAGCTCGGTGAAGTCCGCCTGACCCAGCGCGGCGGCGATCTGGCTCTCGATGAGATCGCCGAGCCGGAGCGCGGCGGCCTCGTCGGTCTGGACCGTCTCCATGAACCGACGGGGGTCGGCGACCCGCCACAGGGCGAACGCCTCGACCACGAGGTTCTTCTTGTCTCGGGTCAACAGCTCAGTGGCCTCGACGGGCAGCAGCCGGGCGCGGGCGTCGTAGCGGGTCAGGGCGTGCAGGGGCCAGGGCGCCTTGAGGTGGAGGCCGGGGGCGGTGATGTTGCCGATGTGCTGCCCGAACTGGGTGACCACGGCGACCTCTCGGGAGTCGACGGTGTAGACCGCTGAGGACATCCACAGCAGACCCAGAGCGGCCGCGGCGAGGGTGCTGCGGTTCATGGGGCTTCTTCCGGGGTGGGGAGCGTTGGGTGGGTTCCGCCGAGCCAGATGCTGACGTCGTCTTCTGCGATCACCAGCCGCCGCCCGGAGAGGGTGGACTCCAGGTGCTCTTGCCGCAGACGGTGGCGGGTGAGGGCAGGGGAGGCGACGCCGCCGGTGGACAGGGCGTGGAAGTGGGCGAGCCAGGCGTCGGTGGCCGCGCTGGTGGTGGCCGAGCCGCCCTCGGCGCGCTGGTGGATCGCGGCAGCCTCGCCCAGCGCACCGGGCACGATCCCGGCGGCGTAGGCTTCGGCCTTGTTGATCAAGGTGCTGCGCTCCTCGGAGGCCGAGATGACGTCGAGGAAGGCGTCCATGACCGGAGCGGGCACCGCGACGTGGGTGAGGTGCAGCGCCTCGGGAGACACGCCCAGTCCCATCGCCTCGGCCCGCTTCCGGGTCAGGGCGAGCACCTCGGACTCCACTGCGGCGCGCTGGTCGGTGAGGACCGCATCCTGGGGCAGCGCGGCGATGGCGGTGACCAGGGCGGAGCGGGCGGTGAGGCGGAGGGTCTCGTCGGGGTCGTCGGCGAAGTCGGCGTACCGGAGGGCGTCAGAGACGGTGTAGTGGAGCGCGCCAGACAGCGAGATCATCGACTGATCGCCGCACAGCAGCACCTGCCCCGACTCGTTCAGCTCGACCCGCCGCTGCACCGAGACGTCCACCAGGCGGATCTGCTCGATGGGCGGCGGGATGCGCAGCAGCAGGCCGGGTGGGGAGGTCTCCGGACGGGGCTCGCCGAACCGGGAGACGATGCCCCGGTGCCCGAGGGGCACGGTCGAGAAGCCGCCAGCCAGCCAGAAGACCAGCAGCACCGGCAGGGCGCGGGTTGGGCGGGCCAGCCACTGCGCAGGACGGTCGCCCCGGGTGTCGGCGTCCCACCAGCGCGCGCCGCCCTTGAGCGACCCCGCCAGCGGACGCAGCAGGGCCAGCGCGGTGAAGATCGCCGCACCGATGGTCAGCCAGCCCGCCGCAGGGTGAGCACCCAGGCCCGCGAGCTGTGAGAGGGCCACTGCGGCGAGGGCGACGTGGAGGCTGTGGTTCGGGTCGCGCTCGGACTCGCTCTCCCGGGCGGCCAGCGCGGAGTCCGCCAGCAGGGCGAGGGTGGCCATTGCAGCCGGCAGCAGCCCCGGGACCGAGTCAGACAGCCCGCCGCGCATCGCCAGACCGCCAGCCACCGCAGCGGCCAGTCCACCGAAGATGAACCGGAGCCCCCGGGCGAAGCGACCCTCCAGCCCGGCCATCGCGGCCGGCGGTCCCAGGCGCAGCAGCATCGCGGAGCCGATGAACGCCAGCAGCGCCCCGGCACCCATGCCGTAGAGAAGCGACATCACCGCGCCAGCGTTGAACAGCACGAGTGCTGTGCCGAGTCGCATCCAGCGGGCCTGGGCGGTGGCGGGGTCCGACAGCGGAGTGGTCTCTCCGTCGACCGGCTCTGGCGCGGACTGAGGCGAGAAGAACGGGTAGAGCACCCCCAGCACCACCACTCCGCCACCCAGCCAGCCGATCGGGGCGAGGTCCTCGCGGTACAGCAGCACCCCGATGAGGGTGGCGAACAGGATCTCGGTCATCGACAGCAGGCTGGCCAGCCCGGCATTGACGTCCTTCATTCCCCGACTCAGCAGGTAGAACGGCACGTTGGTGCAGATCACCGCGAGCCCGGCCACCCACAGCAGCGCACCGGGGGAGATCGCCATCGTGCCGACCGCCAGGGCCAGCCCCACCAGCATCACCGCCGCTGTACTCCAGGCCACAAACAGGGTGGTCAGCAGCGGGGTGCCCTCCTGTCGGATCGCCCGGGTGAGCACCAGGACCGCCGCGTAGCCCACCGCGGAGCCCACAGCGAGGAGGTCGCCGAGCAGGAAGCGGGGGTTGGTGAAGTGGGCGAAGTGGAACAGCGACACCCCCGACAGCATCGCCACACCGACGAACGCCACAGCCGCGCCAGCGATCGTCCCGGAGCCAGGCTTCTCCTTGAACACCCACCACGCCAGCGGGAAGACCATGGCCGGCGCGAGGTTGTGCAGGAAG
>JBLHNG010000862.1:0-3696 GCA_047621685.1 Myxococcota bacterium
GAGTCTCCGAGAGTCACCGTGGTTGGACGACGGCGCCTCAAGGACGACCCGGGCTACCTGCTGCCGTTCACGGTCCAGGACCTTCGGGTGATCAAGGCCATCGCTGGAGCGGTCCAGCTGACCGCGGTGGAGGTCGACACCCGGCTGGGTCGGGTGAGCGTCACCGAGAGCTGGCTGGGGCTGGGGGTGGGGCGCATCATGGTGCCGCCGCTGGCTCGAAGTCAGGCTCAGGGCGCGGTCATCCAGGGCATCAGCTACGCGCTGTATGAGGAACGACGCCTGGATCCGACCACCGGTGGGCTGCTGACTGCGGGGCTGGAGGACTACCGGATCATCGGCATCGGCGACACCCCGCCGATCCATGTTCACTTCGAGGAGGGCGGCTACGAGGGCGTGGTCGGCGGCGGGGTCGGGCTGTCCGAGCTGGCCACCGTGCCCTGTGCGGCCTCGGTCGCCAATGCCATCCACCATGCCACCGGCTGGCGTCCGCGGACCCTGCCGATTCGACCTGATCGCGTCCTGGGAGGTCTGTCGTGATCCGCTTCCCCACCACCATCGAGCAGGCCCTCACCGCTCCCGGCGTCGTGCGCGCTGGGGGGACGGACCTCTCCGAGCGCCGCCGCCACGGCATCACCACCGGCCCCCTCGTCGACCTCCGCGACCTGCCCGGCCTCGATGCGATCACCCCCACCGAGGATGGCGGGCTGAAGATCGGCGCGAAGGTCACTGTGGCCGCGCTGGCGGCGGATCCGTCGGTGGCGCTGGGCTGGCCGGGACTCGCGGCGGCAGCGGGCGGTCTGGCGACCCCGCAGATCCGAAATCGGGCCACCGTCGGCGGCAACATCCTCCAGGACGTGCGCTGCTGGTACTACCGCAACCCTGACTTTCAATGCCTGAAGTCCGGCGGATCCGGGTGCCTCGCGCGGATGGGCGACCACCTCTACCACAGCGTCATCGATCAAGGCCCCTGCATCGCCCCACACCCCTCCACCCTCGCGATGGCGCTGCTGGCGTTTGACGCCTTCGCCATCGTCGATGACGCCGAGGGCACGACCACCATCCCGCTCATCGACCTCCTCGGCGATGGCTCCGATGCGACCACCACCCACGCCCTGCCCGACGGTGCACTGCTCACTGGGATCGTGCTCGCTCCGCCGACTGAGGGGGACCGCTCGGCGTATGTGCGCGCCATCGCCCGGCAGCGTGCGGAGTGGCCGCTGGTCGAGGTGGTCGCCCGTCTCTCGGTGGTTGATGGCAAGATCGCGGACGCCTCGGTGTCGGTGGGTGGGGTGGCGAACACCCCGCTGCTGCTGGATGCGGTCGCTGCGATCCTGATCGGTCGGGCGCCGGGGGCCGAGACCTTCGCCCGTGCCGCCGATGCCGCAGCTCGCGGGGTCACTCCGCTGCCGATGACTGGCTACAAGGTCGCGCTGCTCTCTGGCAGCGTGCTGGAGGCCCTGGAGCGAGCGGAGCAGGCCGAGCCCGCGAGCGCACTGAAGGAGACTGTCGAGTGAAGCTCTGTCGAAACCTACGCTGGAAAGGGTTCTACGGTCGCCGATGGCGCACGCAGGAGGACCTCACCGTCGACCTGCTGCGCAGCGATGTGCCGTTCTCCTGCCTCAAGACCTGCCGTCACTGGGGCCCCGACGACGACGCCACCACTCCCGAGCGCTGTCAGCCAGGTCGGGGCTGCTTTGTGCTGTCTGACAAGCAGCCCCGGGTCGCGGTGAGCTGATGGGCGGCCTCTCTGACCAGACCCCCGCCCAGACCGCCGCCGCCTGGATCGCGGCCAGCCACCACCACGTCGTGTTCACCGGGGCCGGCATCAGCACCCGCTCCGGGCTGCCGGACTTCCGCGGACCCGATGGGGTGTGGACCCGTCGAGACGCCGGTCTGCCTCCTCCCCGGGCCGCCACCCGCTTCGAGGACGCCCGTCCCAACGTCGGCCACATGGCCCTCGTCGACCTCCTCCGGCTGGGTCGGCTCGCGCACGTCATCTCCCAGAACGTCGACGGGCTGCACCTGATGTCGGGCATCCCGTCCGACCGACTCTCCGAGCTGCACGGCAACAGCCGCCTGCTCAAGTGCCTCGCCTGTGACCTGCGCTACGCCCACGACGCGGTCGGCTGGGATCGCCGCCGGATGGGGCCGGGCTACCGCACCCAGAAGCCACACCCGGAGCAGCCGTCCTGTCCCCACTGCGGCGGTCGGCTGATCTCGTCGGTGGTGAACTTCGGCGACCCGATGCCCGAGCGGGAGACCGATCAGGCCTGGGCAGAGACCGAGGCGTGCGACCTGTTCGTTGTGGTCGGCTCGTCGCTGGTGGTCTCTCCAGCCAACGCGATGCCCGAGGCCGCCACTCGTAGCGGTGCGCGGTTGATCATCCTCAACCGTGGGGAGACGCCGCTGGATGGGCTGGCGGCGCTGCGGATCTCGGAGGACATTGCGGTGGTCTTGCCGGCGATTGTGGCGGAGGTGAGGCGGCTCATTGGGCGCTGATCTCGGCGATGGGACCTCCGGTCAGTGCGTGGCTCCGATGGTTCCGCTCTGGATCTCCGCCCGCAGCCCCTCGCAGGCCCGCTGGCAGATGTCGAGCACGTCCTCAAAGCCATGCTCGCCGCCGTAGTACGGGTCCGGGACGCTGGCGTGGGGTGGGCTGTCGGGATCGAAGTCACGCATCAGGTGCAGCCGACTCCGGTCGGCGTCGGTTCGGGCCATTCGCGCCAACACGGCGTGGTTGTCGGTGTCCATCGCGATGATGGTGTCGAACCGCTCGAAGTCCGAAGCCACGAACGCCCGGGCGGCCCCAGACAGCCGAATTCCCCGTCGGGCTGCGGCGGCGGTCGAGCGGGTGTCGGGCGACTTTCCGACATGCCAGGCGGCGGTGCCTGCGCTGTCGATGGTGAAGTTCGCGGACTCACCGTGCATCTGAACGAGGTGTCGAAAGATGCCCTCAGCAGTTGGGGAGCGACAGATGTTGCCGAGACAGACAAAGCAGATTCGGGTCATGCGTCAGCGCTCCGGCCCAGCAGGGCTGAGGTTGGTCAAAAGGATGCTACCACCGCCACAGATGGTGCGGTTTCTTCTATGCTGCCTCCAGAATGCCCCCTCGCTCTGTCGCACTGATCTTCGCTACACTTCTCCTGGTCCTCTCCACGGTGGCCTATGTGGCCTATGCGGTTCGGGACAAGCAGCTCCAGGCCACCGGCGCCCACACCCTGGTGATGGAGCGGGTCGGGTCGGATGCAGACATCGGCGCCATCCTGGGTCGACCCATCTCTCGCGGATTCTGGGTGGAGGCTGAGCACGCGGACTACCTCACCCTCCGCATCCCGCTGAATGGCATCACCGCAGCTGGCGTCCTTGAGCTGGTCTCGGACGTGGATGGCATGTATGTCGAGTCGATGATCCTGACGTCTGGTACGGAGCGTCTCGACCTCCTCGTCCGCGACGCCGCCAAGCTCCAGACCAACTCCGCCCGGGAGGCCTGGCTCATGGGTGCCACGATGCTGGAGCAGGGTCAGTACGCCGACGCGGTCAAGGCGCTGTCGGACGCCATCGACCTGGAGGAGACGATGGCGAATGCCTGGTTTCTTCGTGGGAAGGCTCGGATCGGGCTGCGGGAATTGGAAGCAGCGGAGGTGGATCTGCACGAGGCTGCTCGCCTGGACCCGGTTGGTTTGGAGGTTCATATGC
>JBLHNG010000863.1:0-3694 GCA_047621685.1 Myxococcota bacterium
GGGCACTCGCAGAGGCGGCTAGAGCCGGCACTCGCACAACGGAGCTGCGACCGCGGAGGGGACCCGTGGCGATCAGCGCCGGGGGCGCCCTCAGCCCAAGGACGGAGACGGGGTTGGAATCACCGCCGTACTTCAAGGCTTCGCCCATCTCTGCTTTTGATAGTGCCGACCTGTCCTGCTCGCCCTTCGGTCTTCTCAGCCAGGGGCGCTCTCAGCCAGGGGCGCTCTCAGCCAGGGGCGCTCTCAGCCAGGGGCGCTCTCAGCCAGGGGCGCTCTCAGCCTCGTGGCTCTCGATTCCGAAGGGTGCTCCCTCACCCATGAACTGAGAACCTCCAGTCGTCGCTCCCCTGTACTACCCGCCTTGCGGCCCACCCCGACACCCGCCGTGAGTCCCCGCCCTGCGGCCGCACGTCAGCTCACTCAGAGCGCCGGGAGGTTCCCCTGAGGGCACCATCACAGAGCGGTTAGACGTCTTCAATGCTCCTCGCCATCCTGCTTTCCTGTGCCCGCAACTCCGCACCCGAGCCCGTCCTGCCGACGACCTCACTCTCCGTGGGCGGCCAACCCGCCACCGTTGAAATCGCGGACACTCCAGACCTCCGGCGCCAGGGGCTGATGGAGCGGGCGGCCCTGAAGTCGGATCACGGCATGCTGTTCGTCTACCCCGACGAGCGTCCCCGCTCATTCTGGATGAAGAACACCCCCCTCCCCCTCTCCATCGCCTTCCTCGACACCCAGGGACGCATCGTGAGGATCGCAGACATGGCCCCTCTCGACGAGACCTCCACCCCGTCGCGATATCCAGCGATGTATGCCCTGGAGATGGAGCAGGGGTGGTTCACTCGGAGGGGAGTGAGCACAGGGGATCGGGTCGAGGGGCTGCCGTCACCGTCGCAGGAGTAGTGCCCGGCTGCTATGGTGACGCCGATGCGACGACAGCACACCCTCAGCCGCCCGATCCATGTCCGGGGCATCGGACTTCACGGTGGCCAGGAGGTCTCCGTGCGTGTCCTGCCTGCTCCACCAGACGCCGGGCTGAGCTTCACCGCCGCCGGTCAGCCCGACCTCTCTCCGATCCCGGCCCGCTACGACCAGGTGGTGGGCACCCAGCTGGCCACCACGCTGGGAGACGGGCACTTCAAGGTCGCGACCGTCGAGCACCTCCTCGCTGCGCTGCTGGCTGAGGGCGTCGACAACGCCGAGATCGAGGTCAGCGGCGAGGAGATCCCGGTCCTTGATGGCAGCGCTGCGCCCTGGGTCGAGCAGATCCGACAGGCTGGCCGAACAGAGCAGCAGGCCCCACGGCGCACCCTGGTCGTCACCGCCCCCGTCGAGGTCATCGACGGCGAGCGCATCGCCCGGCTGGTGCCCGCCGAGGGCCTCGAAGTCGCCGCGACCATCATCTTCGACCACCCCGACATCGGCCAGCAGCAGCTTGAACTTCGCCTCCAGAACGGAACCTTCGGCCGCGAGCTGGCCTGGGCGAGAACGTTCGGCTTCCTCGCCGAGGTCGAGGCAATGCACCGCATGGGACTGGCGCTGGGTGGGAGCCTGGACAACGCCGTGGTCTATGACCAGGACGGCGTGGTGAACCCCGATGGACTTCGCAGCCCCGATGAAGCGGTCCGACACAAGCTGCTGGACATGGTCGGAGACCTCGCCTTAGCCGGTGTCGCAGTCCAAGGTCGATTCGAGGCAATCCGACCGGGTCACGCCCTGAATCAAGCACTCGTCCGCGCGCTGTTCGATTCTCCAGAGTCCTGGGAAATGGTCGAAGGTTGACAGTGGGGCCACTCCGTCGGCATGTTAGTGGTTGATTGAGCTGTATCTTTCAACCCTGACTCAGGTGTCCTCATGAAGTGGCGTCCCACCCCTCGGCCCCGTCCGACCCAGCCCGAGTAAGGCACTGCCGGGTGTTCCCTGGCAGCTCCTGAACCGGCCTGGCATCTCTGAGAGCGTCTCACGAGGCGTTTTGTTTGAGATTGTTATCCCTTGACCCCTGTTGACCTCTTTCGGTCACTGGAGCCTCGTTGTCCCTGGCCAATGCCTGGGCGCTTCGTGGCGAGACCCCCTCGCTCCCAGACGGTCCACCCTATCGGTGTACGGGCCTGAACGGTTGGGCGGGGGTCGCCTTTGAGATGCCCCCCGGTGATCCACGGATCGCCGAGATCCATCGCGGTGAGTCCTCGACCTCTTCCCCTCTGGACAACCTCCAGGGTGCGGCTCAGTATTGGAAGGACCACCCAGACTGGATGGCCTTCTTAGAGCCAGACTCACCACTGAACCGCGACAAGCTCATCGAGCGCGCGCTCTACCTCCGCCAGTGGCAGCCCTACCTGCCCGCCGGGTGCCGGGTGCTGGACCTCGGCGGCGGCATCGGTCGGTTCACAAAGTGGCTGCTGGAGCGTGGCTGCGAGGTCGAGCTGGTCGATCCAGATCTTCGCGGCCTGTGGCGGGCGGTCAACTCCGCGGTCAACCAGCCCGGCGCCCTCGACGTCCACTGGACCACCGGCGAGCGACTGCCCGACCTCGCACCGGTCGATGTGGTGATCGCCTGCGAGGTGCTCTGCTACGTCGAAGATCCCCAGCGGGTGCTGCGCAACCTCCTCCGCGTGCTCAAGCCCGGTGGCATGCTGCTCATCAGTGTCGAGGCGAGGTGGGGCTGGGCGATGGCCGCAGATGCCCAGCCGGGCACCATCGACGGCTTCTTCTCCGGCACTGTGCACGTCCCTGGCGATGTCTGGGTCCGCACCTACACCGAGGAAGACTTCCGGGCGCTGCTCTCCCCGCTCCAGCTCGTCGATCTGATCCCCAGCCACTACGCCCTGTCCGGCCCCTTCGAGCTGGCCAGCGGCCCGCTTCCGCTCACCGAAGCCCTCGCCCTGGAGGACCGGCTCCGGGCACATCCGGTATCTCACCCCTTAAACCGCGCCTGGATGGCATGCGCCCGGAAGCTGAGCTAGTCTGAGCCCATGCGCGTCTTGCTTGTTCAACCGCCTCGTTGCTACTGGCCCTACACCAGCGAGGGTGACAACTTCCTCCTCCAGCAGGCCCTGCCTGCCCTCGCCGCGGTCGCCCGCGCAGAGGGTCATCAGGTCGAAGTCATCGACTGCATGCCCCTGCATGTCGGCTGGAAGAGCCTCTATGACCGGGTCCGGGACTTCAAGCCCCACGTCATCGGCTGCGGCGAGAACCACGCCCTCTACACCTCCGAGGCCCTGCGCTTCTTCGCCCTGTGCCGCGCTGCCGCCCCCGAAGCGGTGACTGTGGCGGGTGGTGGTCACTTCACCAACCTCGCCCACCGCTACGCCACCCACCCCGACATCGACATCATCTGCATCGGTGAGGGCGAGATCGCCTTTGCCAATATCCTCCAAGCCATCGACGGCTGCCGGCGCATCGAGGACCTCGACGACATCGACGGCATCGCGTTCGACCGTGGCGGCAAGATGGTCCAGACCCGCCCCACGAAGCTGGTCTCCGACCTCGATACGCTGCCCAAGCCCGCCTACGACATGATGCCGATGCACCTGTACGGCAAGAGCCGCTACCTGTTCTCTCCCGGCGGCACCACCCTCCACCACTCCCGGGGTTGCACCAGCAGCTGCAGCTTCTGCGCCTGGTGGACCACCATGGCCGACCGCAGCTACGACGCTGAGGGCAACCTCAAGCTCACTCCCCGCTGGCGAAGCAA
>JBLHNG010000864.1:0-3685 GCA_047621685.1 Myxococcota bacterium
GCGTAGGGGACCCGTGGCGATCAGCGCCGGGGGCGCCCTCAGCCCAAGGACGGAGACGGGGTTGGAATCACCGCCGCACTTTAAGGATTGGCCCATCTCTGCTTTCGATATTGCCGACCTGTCCTGCTCGCCCTTCGGGCTTCTCAGCTTCGGGGCGATGGGATGACGGCGGGTGCTCCCTCCCCGGATGGTTGAGATTCACCATCGTCGGCGCCCTTCTTTTTCTGGCCACTCCGCTCCAACGCTGGCCTTACGGACCGCTTATGTCGCTTCGCTCAAGGGGGGCTGCACTCACTTCGTGAGCCGCTCCCCCTGTGACCCCCCAGCCGGACACCAGTCGCCGCTCCCCTGGACGACCCACCCAGCGGACCCCAGCCAGAGCAGCAGCTCAGTCCACGCTGTCCTTGGGCGGTGGGTTGCTGGTCTGGCCGGTGTCTTCGGTGTCGCCAGTGTCACCAGTATCCGGCGGTGGTGGGTTGCTGGTGACCGGGCAGCCAGCGGTGGCCAGGGCGAAGCCGACGAGGCCGGTGATGAGGATTACGCGAGAGCGTGTGGTCTTTCTGGGCATGTCTACTCTCCGTCGATGGTTGCAAGGGTGACGTTCTCGGCGAATGCCATGTCCCCGTCGGTGCCTTCGCCCTGGGCGGACAGCTCTCCGGTGAGGACACCGCCGATGATCTCGCCGTAGAGGAAGATCCGGACGGAGTCGTAGGCGCTGATGTCGAGGTAGTCCGACAGGCTGAGGGTGCCGCCGAGGGCGTCGGGGTCCAGCTCAATGGAGAAGTTCGCGGCCATGTCGTCGAGATCGTACTCATTGAGTGCGATGGTCAGCGCGATGGCCTCGTTGAGCTGTCCGTCGTCGGACTGGAGGTTGATGATGCCATCGACCGCGACGTAGTCCGGGCAGTCCACCGCGATGGAGGGCACGTCCTGGCCGGGCTCGGGCTCGGGGTAGACGGCCTCGCTCGACACAAACCGCAGGCTGTCGCTGTCCGCGGAGAAGCCCCAGGTCAGCACGTCGCTGCTGCCGCCGCTCCAGCCGATGCCGACGGTGGTGCTCTGTGGGAGGCTGTCGACGAGGTCTGAGCCGGTGATCCCGATGGGGGTCTCTTCGTCGAGGTTGATCAGGCTCTCGGCGTCCTCGCAGTATGGCCAGACGCTGTTGTCGATGTCGGTGTCCTTGACCTCTTCGCAGGCGATCAGAGCGAGGAAGAGGGCGGGCAGGGCTCGGGTCATGGTCAGCTCCAGTTTTGCTACAGGGCAAAGCAAGCCCCGTGCCATGCGATGAACACGCGAACATCGACGGATCAGTCCTCGGAAGCCGGGGAGATCGGGACAACGATGTCGCGGTCGGCGGTGATGGCCTCGGGTATAGACGGATCATGAACCGCCGTCACTTCCTCGGTCACTCCGCCACACTCCTCGCCGGGCTCTCCATTGGCTGTGTGGTCCGGCCGCCGCTGATCACCGACCTGACCCTTCGACTGGGTGGGGAGCGGGGAGCGAAGGAGCTGGACTGGCTCTCGGCCCGGTTCTCGTTCTCGTTCTCGAAGTACCGCAACCCGGCGTACAACAGCTTCCGGAGCCTGCGGGTGATGAACGAGGATCGAATCCAGCCCGGCGGTGGCTTCCCGATGCACGGTCACAAGGACATGGAGATCGTCACCTATGTGCTGGATGGTGCCCTGGAGCATCGGGACACCCTCGGCAATGGGGCGGTCATCCAGCCTGGGACCATCCAGCAGATGTCTGCCGGCTCTGGCATCCGACACAGCGAATTCAATCCGCTCGCCAGCAAGACCACCCACCTCTACCAGGTCTGGTTTGTGCCCTCGGAGAACGGTGTGCAGCCGGGCTATGCCGAGGCGGACTTTCCCCGCCGGGACGGTGCCCTTCGGCTGATCGCCAGCGGCTCGGGGGCGGAGGGCTCCATTCAGATTCACCAGGACGCCAACCTGCTCGCGGCACGGCTGAAGAAAGGGCAGAAGGTTCCCTTTGAGCAGACTCCCGGTCGCGGGACGTGGATCCAGGTCTGCCAGGGGGAGATCAGCCTCAACGGTCAGCGCATGGTCGCCGGAGACGGAGCGCACACTGAGGTCGCCGGTCGGCTGGAGTTGAAGGCGCTGGAGTCCGCGGAGGTCCTGCTGTTTGACCTTGTCTGATCGGGCGTTCACCTGAGATTCACCGGTGATTCACCAGGGAATCACCCAACGATCAGGGTGGCGCTGGATCCGCTCCGGTAAGGTCAGGCATCGGAGCCGGTCCATGGAAGAATTGCTGATTGCTGCGTTTGTCCTGATGCTGGTGGGCGCACTGCTCTCCGGGCCGATCGGCCTGGTGCTGTCGATGTGGTCGCTGCGTGAGGTCGGCAAGCTCAAGCGACAGCTGCGGGAGCTGTCCGTGGGGCGGACGGTGGCTGGGGAGCCGGTCATCGAGGACGCTCCAGACCTGATCGTGATCCCGCCGGCTCCGTCGACGATTGCAGAGACGATCACGCCGACAGTGGTGGACCTCCCAGAAGAGCCGGATGCCGCAGAGGACCTGCCTCCGCCTCCTGACGAGCCTGTGCCGGCTCCCAAGCCGTCTCGACCGCCCTGGCGCCTGTCCCCGGAGCGGGCGGCGATGTGGGTGGCGGCGTCGCTGGGCGGTCTGTTGGTGGTGGTTGCTTCGCTGCTGGCGATGTCTGTGGCCATCGACCGCGGCTGGCTGGGACCATCGGGCCGGGTCTGTCTGGCGCTGATTGGCGGGACGGTGCTGTGGGTGGGCGGCACGGAGATCG
This sequence comes from Myxococcota bacterium, assembly GCA_047621685.1. Classification (GTDB taxonomy): domain Bacteria; phylum Myxococcota_A; class UBA796; order UBA796; family UBA796; genus JAQXDW01. The sequence continues at coordinate 2,780 of JBLHNG010000864.1, forward strand.
CGCGTCGGGGCTACCGGTGGCTGTCTTCGGCCCTGTCCGGTGCGGGAATGGGCGCACTGTATGGAGCGCTGTATGCCGCCGCCGGGTTGTACGATCTGACCTCGGACTGGGTGGCCTTCGGGTTCATGTGCGCGGTGACGGTGCTCTCAATGGTCAAGGCGGACCGGGACAACGACCGGTTCGTGGCGCTGCTGGGGCTTGTCGGCGGGCTGCTGACCCCGATGCTGCTGAGCACCGGGGGGAACCGGGGGCCGGAGCTGTTCGCTTACCTCACCCTGCTGTCTTGTGGCAGCCTCCTGGTGGCCACCCGGCGCGGCTGGTGGGACCTCATCGCCACTGCGGCGCTGGGTGTCAGCGGGCTGTACCTGGGCTGGGCGGTGAAGTGGTACGCCATCGATCAGGTGCCCGTCGCCCTCATCGGGGTGCTCGCCCTCTCCGCGCCGTTCGCTGCGGCTGCGGCCCGCTCGGCGGGTGCGGCGGGTGTGGTGGCCTGGGGTGCTGCGCTGTCGCTTCCGCTGCTGGCGCTGCCCTGGCTGCTGCCGGTCGATCCGATGTTCATGGATCCCCAAAACGGCCTGGTCGTCTGGCGACCGGGTGGTGGCGGGGCGATGTGGGCTGCGGCGGCCTCGGTGCTGCTGCCGGTGCCGGTGTGGCTGGCCTCGCGACGGAGCCTGCTCGCCGGGCTGGGAAGTGCCGCGCTGTGGGGCTTGCTCGTCCTGACCCTCGCGGTGGGCTGGTCTGCTCACATGACCCCGATGCTGCCCATACTCACGGCGGGCATCCTGGCCACGCTGCTGGTCGGGCCGCTTGTGCGCCGGAGCGGCGATGGCAGCCTCCTGCTGCTGCCGATCATCGCTGGGCTGGCCCTGGCGGTGCTGTTCGCCAATCACGCTCCCAGCGGCGGTC
>JBLHNG010000865.1:0-3680 GCA_047621685.1 Myxococcota bacterium
TCTGCCCAGTGCGGGCCGACCCCGGAGCGAGCATCGTCGGTGATGCCGAGCGCCTCGGCGAGCAGCCCCCGGCCGTCGATTCGTTCGTTGTGGTAGTGGTGCTGGAGCGTGCCGTGGCGGTGCCTCGCGCCGACGGGGCAGGCCAGCCGGGCATGGCAGCGACCGTGGCAGGCGTCACTCGTCAGGTGAAACGCCGCACACTGCCGGATGTTCAGCGGACCCTCCGAGAGCACCCCGCCCGGACAGGCGCTCGCACAGTGTCCCGGGCAGGCATCGCAGGGGTTCTCGCCAGAGACCGGACCGCTCACCGGCAGCGCCTCCGTCGTAAAGCAGGCCGCCCGAAGCCCCAGCCAGGGACCGAACTCCGGGTGCAGCAGCAGCCCCAGCCGGCTCGTCCAGCCCATGCCCGCGCCATGGGCGAGGGGACGGAAGTCGACGAATGCCTCGGGCTGGGCCGCGCATCGAACCCAGCGCCGAGATGCAGGCGGGGTGGGGTCCGCGGCGGCGATGCTCCGAGCGACAAAGGCGTCCAGCGGGTGGTCCTCATCGGTGAGGTGGGCGGGGTGGGCGGAGAGGTTCACGCACATTGCCTCCCACAGCGCGGTGCCGCCCGAGGCAAACACGACCACCGAGCGACACCCCGGCAGGATGTGGTCCAGTCCGCGGCCATCGGCGACCCCGAAGACGTTCAGCCCGGCTTTGCCGAGGGATGCTCGAATCTCATCAACCCAATTCATGCTGTCAAGGATAGCCGACTCATCCGGTGCCAGGATACCGGACCACCTCTGGAGGATCGATGTCCGAGATTACCCGGTCTGATGTTGAGGCCCACTTCACTGCCCGCGCCGAGCGCTACGACCGCTCCAGCCACTGGTGCACCGACCCGGTCCTCGCCGACCGGGTGCTCTCCCTGCTCACGCCGCAGCCGTCACACACCGTCGTCGATGTCGCCTGCGGCACCGGGCTGGTCTCCCAGTGGTTCAAGGGACGGGTCGCTGAGCTGGTCGGAGTGGACATCACCGAGGCCATGTTCGAGCAGGCTCGGCCACGCACTGATCGCCTCGTGGTCGCACCCGGCGAGCACCTGCCGTTTGAGGATGACTCCTTCGACATCGCCATCTGTCGCCAGGGCACCCAGTTCATGGACGACGCCGCCGCGATCAAGGAGATGGCCCGGGTCGTGCGTCCTGGCGGTCGGGTCTGCGTGATCAACCTGTGTGCGTATGGCGCAGAGGACGCCGAGGAGTACTTCGAGATCCTCCGCTGGCGCAACCCGGTCCGCCGCAACTTCTACCATCGCGAGGATCTCCAGCGGCTGTTCGAGGGGGCTGGTCTGACGAGCGTGGCAGTGCACGATCACATCTCGGTCGAGGATGTGGACGCCTGGTCAGACAACGGCGCCATCCCCGAGGCCCGCCGCGAGGCCATCCGCAAGGTCTACCGAAACGCCTCCCCGGCGTTCTCCCAGCTCCATGCCGTGAAGACCGACGATCAGACCCGGTTCATCGACAACATGCTGTTTGGCATCGCCATCGGCGTCAGCGCCTGACCAGGAGTGGCCTCAGGGCCGGCTGAGCCGAACGAACACCTCGACGTGGGGGGTCTGCGGGAACATCTCGAAGACCACGACCTCGTCGAGTTGGTATCCGGCCGCGAATGCAGGACGCAGGTCGCGGGCCAGTGCGGTCGGGTTGCAGGAGATGTAGAGGATCGCCGCGGGACGGGTGATCAGAAGCTGTGGGATGACCCGCTGCGCTCCGGCCCGGGGTGGATCGAGCAGGACGACGTCGAAGAAGGCATCGCCGGCCTTGAAGCGATCGGCGTTGCCGGTGCGGATCTCTGTGCGGTCGGACAGGTCGTGGCGGGCGATGGTCGCGGCGGCGTCGGCGGTCGAGGAGCGGGAGGACTCGATGAGGGTCACCGGAGTGCCGGCGGCAGCCAGGGGGAGGCTGAGGTTGCCTGCACCGGCGTAGAGGTCCAGCAGCCGGGTGGGCGACAGCGCGGCCACCCGATCGGCGACCAGGGCGACCAGGGCGGCGTTGATCTCCAGGTTGACCTGATAGAACGTCTCGGACTGGAGGCGGTGGGTGATGCCGTGCACGGTGAGGGTCGTGGTGGGATCTCCGGCGACCTTCCCGCCGTCGAGGGCCACGCCCTTCAGCCCAGCGGACATCAGCGCTTTGAGCGCCCCCCGGTCGACCTGTCCCCGGTGCTTTTTCGCCCGACGTGCCGCGAGAATCACCTGCTCTCCGTCTGATCGCAGCTCTGCGGAGGCGACCCCGGCGGGCAGGGGAGGGAGGGCGGCGAGCACCGCGTTGATCTCCGGGCGGGCGATGGCGCAGTCGGTCACCGGGACATGGGTGTGGGTCCGGGGCCGGAAGTAGCCGAGGCGACCGGTCTTGTCTGGGCGCAGGGTGACCCGGGCGCGGTAGCCCAGCGGACGCGGAGAAGGGACCACCTGATCCGGCGGACGGCCCAGCAGGCGTGCGATCCAGTCGCTGCGAGACGCGAGCTGATCGGCCTCGGGGCGGTGCATCTCGGAGCAGCCGCCGCACTGGACGTGGATCGGGCAGGGAGGGGTGCGGATGGTCATGAGGTCTTCTATCGCGGCACGGCGGAGTACAGGCGGGATGGAATCTGTGAGCCCCATGCCGTGATGCGGGGCGGGTGGTGGGGTATGATCCCCACGAATTGCCCCTGGGAGAGATGATGCGTAGCCTGTGGCTGCTGTTGCTGACCGGATGCGAGAAGATGGACGAGCCGGGTCCGATGTTCTCAGCCGTCGAGGTCGAGACCTCATCCGAGGCGGTGGTTCCAGAGCCCGACAGCGAAGGCTCCGGGAGTGACTTCGAATTCCCCGAGCCTCAAGTCATCTCCAGCGATGAGCTGAACTCTGGCAACATTGACGGGCAGGATCCGGTCGAAGGATCGGATCCGGTCGCAGTGGTCGAGGGCGGGTCAGAGCCGACCACCATCGAGACCACCGAGCCGATCACCGTCACCCTGACGAGCGAAACCCCGACCACCGCCGAGCCCGAGCCTGCTGAGCCGGTCGCGATGGCTTCACAAGTCTCCGTGGCCTCGATGGGCACGAGCAATTGGCCGATCCGGCTGGTCAAGACGCTGCCCGAGACCAACCCACCCCGGGCCATCCTCGGCCTCCCCAGTGGTGAAGAGCTGGTCGTCTCCCCCGGAAGCATGGTGCCCGAGCACGGCCTGGTCATCATCTCCATCGGCCCGAACTCCGCCCAGGTCGCCCAGGTCACCCCACAAGGCGATCATGCATCGATCAGCCCGATGACGCTCCAGACGATGTACTGAGCTGCGAGGTTGAGGAGTGGGTTCCCCGCCGATTGGGGGAGACGGGCGGAGTTCGACGGAGCCGGTCGGGTGGCTGGCTCAGCTGACCCGCCATTGAGTGACGGCAGTAGCCGGCCTTTAGGCTGGGTAAACTGCCGGTTCGGGGAGCGGCGCGGGAACTGGCGGAGGCAGCCCGAGCCGGTCAGGTGGCTGGCTCACGGACCGGACGCTGAGTCAGGGCAGCAGCCGGTCGCAGACGGGCGAGCTGCCCTGCGTGACCCGGCGCGGGGACGGGGTGAGTCCGACGAAGCCGGTCAGGTGGCTGCCTTCTCTTTCACTGACCATGAAGTTCGACAAGTGCCGGTCGCAGACGGGCTGAT
>JBLHNG010000866.1:0-3677 GCA_047621685.1 Myxococcota bacterium
CGGCCGCCGGAGTCGGCTCACCTCCGGGAGTGCCCGCATTGCGGCCGCTCCCCTGGGCTACCCACCTTGTGGCCCCACCCGGACACCCGCAGCACATTGCACGTCGGCTCACTCAGTGTGCCCGTCCTGCACACCTCAGAGCGTGAGTGGTTCGCAATTTGCCTTCAGCCTCCAGACCGGTCAATAGGCCCCCTGCCCTGGGAGGGCACCGCTATGAATGGCCGACACCTCATGATTCCCGACCCTCACCTCGGCCGCTCCGTGCACGTCTGGGCATTTGGTCACTTCGGCCCCCCGGTCGTGGTGTTCCCCTCCGCCGCCGGGTTCGCCCATGAGTGGCAGGCCCAGGGCATGGTCGAGGCCCTCGCCCCCCTGCTGCAGCGCGGCGCCATGAAGCTCTACTGCCCCGAGAGCAACGTCGCAGCAGCCTGGACCCGCCGCGACGAGCCCACCAGCGTCCGCATGCAGCACCACCGCAACTACGAGCAGTTCGTGCTCAAGACCCTGCTGCCATTCATCCGCGAGGACTGCGGCGGCTGGAACCGACCGGTCGGCGCGGTGGGATGCAGTCTCGGCGCGATGTACGCCGCCCTGTTCGCCCTGAAGTTCCCCGAGCACTTCGACCGCGCGCTGTGCATGTCCGGCCGCTACCTCGCCACCGCGTTCACCGACGGCGAGCTGAGCACTGACGTCTACTTCAACAGCCCCCTGCACTTCATGCCCGGCCTCTCCGGCGCCGCCCTGTCCCGGGTCCAGGCTCAGACCCACCTCACCCTCGTCTGCGGACAGGGCAAGTGGGAGGAGGGCTGCATCGAGGAGACCATCGCCCTCGCCGCCCTGTGTCAGCGCAAGCAGATCCCCCACACCCGCGACATCTGGGGCCACGACGTCAGCCACGACTGGACATGGTGGAAGCGCCAGGCGCAGGTCCACCTCAGCCGCTGGGCCTGAGGCGCTACAGCCCGATCTGAAGGGCGATCTCCACGGTGTAGGAGCCATCGAATCCGACCGGGGCCGGGTTGACGTTGATGCTCAGCAGCAGCGGCCCCTCCAGCCCCTCGGGGACCTCGCCGCTGCGCCCGAGCACAAACACGGTGTCGCCCACGCGCCCGAGCAGCGTGCCCGTCGCCACGCCAGGCAGGATCGCCTGCTCGCCGGGAGTGTCGGCGGAGGAGACGACGGCAGCGGACATGAAGCACACCCGGACGCTCATCGCCGGTCAGCTCATCGAGGTGGACCTCCAGCACACGCTGTCGACCGGCGGCGGTGCGCCAGTCAGAGAGCCCCCGCGCCGAGACGTTTGTGCTGTCAAGCTCCCACCCGCTGCCCTACGGCGGTCGTCCGATCGGCCTCGCTGTCGACCCCGACGGGGATGTCTATGTCGCCGCCCATGGCACCGGGATGCTGCATCAGATCAGCGCCGCTCAGGCCGCTCGCTGAGCGCAGCAGCTCAGTCGGTGCATCCGAGTCCGCTGTAGTAGCTGGTGTCGTGGCCCCAGGTGTAGCATGTGCCGCCCTGCTCGATGTAGTAGGTCACTGAGCCATCGAAGGACGAGCCACCGAACACGGTCTCAGTCCCCTCATAGAGGGTATTGTAGGCCCCCCCGTAGAGCAGGGAGACGCCGTTGGCGTTGGTGGGGTGGCAGTAGAAGTACGTCTCAGTGAGGTCGCCATAGATGCAGTCCTCGCCGTACCAGCACTCGTCAGGGTCTGCGCAGTCGGTCTCCGCCATGCCGAAGTAGCCCGCGACACCGCCGGTCAGGGTCAGGTCGACGGAGCTGGCCCCCCAGGACACGGATGCGTCGAAGTCGGCATCAGCGTCGGTGTCGGCATCAGCCTCGTCGCCTCCGGTGTCGTTGCCGCCCTCACCGAAGGTGCCATCGAAGCAGCCAGTGAGCAGGAGCAGGAGCAGAAGAAAGCAGCGCATGGCGTCTCCAGAGCGGACGCCATTATACCGCGGCGTCTCGGCATCTTGCAGGTCTCTCGGAGTATGATGGCTGCGGAGGATGAGCGGAGATGCGGTGTATTCGGGAGCTTCAGTGAGCCTCGCGGAGGGCAGCAAGCTCGGGCGGTACACCCTCCAGCATCTCCTCGGAAGGGGCGGCCTGGCCACGGTGTATCAGGCGATCAACGATCAGGACCACACCCTGCACGCCATCAAGCTGCTGCGACTGTCCAGCGCGGAGCTGACCCAGCGTCTGCTGCGTGAGGGCCAGCTCCAGGCCCGGCTGCTCCACCCCAACATCGTGCCGGTCACGGAGGTCATCGAGGCCTACGGAACCCCGGGGCTGGTGATGGCGCTGGTGAAGGGCCCCTCGCTGCGGCGCCTCCTCGCTGAGCATTCGCTCACCCTCCCTCAGCTGGATGCGCTCGCCAGCGGCATCCTCGCCGGAGCGGCCTTCGCACATGCGCACGGGGTGATCCACCGGGACCTCAAGCCGGCCAACATCCTCATCGACCGCGATGCGCCTCAGCCCACCCCTCGGATCGCGGACTTTGGGCTGGCCCGGCTGCTGGAGGACGGAGAGTCGCTGACCCGTACAGGACTGGCGATGGGCACCCCCGGCTTCATGGCTCCCGAGCAGATCCGGAGCGCCCGGCGCGCAGATGCCCGCTCAGACGTCTTCTCGCTGGGTGCCATCCTCTACACCATGGCCACCGGTCGGCCGCCGTTCCTCGGCGGGGAGCTCGACGCCCTGCTTTCGGCCGCCGAGGAGGGGCACTATGCGCCGCTGGATGTCGAGACCTTCGGGCCGCGCGTGGCGATCATCGACCAGGCGCTCGCTGCGGATCCAGAGGCACGGTTTGAGGATGCCGGCGCGATGGCGGCCGCCTGGGCACGCCTCTCCGTCGAGCCCGCCCGCTGGTCCACGCTGCCCCACTTCGTCCCGGCGACCGCCTCAGCGTCTCTGCCTGAGACGATCCCGCTGACCATCGAGATGCCGTCCGCCGCCTGGCAGGAGGAGCGGGTCCTGCTGTCGCTGGGGGAGCTTGAGCCAACCGGCGTGCGCAGCGTCCGCGCTCTCCTCGCGAGACGGGGCGGGCAGGAGGTGGGCATTGGCGCTGGAATTTCGGTGATGTTCCACAGCGATGCCGACGCGCTCGCCCTCGCGTGGAGCTGCCTCGATGTCCTGCCGACTGCCGGGGTTGTGCTCCACCGGGGGCTCGTCTCGCTGCGTCAGTCCCCGCCCGCTGAGGTGGCTCGCGGGGCGCGTCCGCTGGAGGTCGATGGCCCTGCGGTGCGGCTGCTGGCATCGCTGAGCCGCATCGCGGTGCCCGGGCAGATCCTCCAGAGCAGCACACCGACATGCCGCGACGGCTTGAGTCGTCTGGGGCACTGGCGACTGGAGGGGCACGACACGCCGGTGCTGCTGTATGGGCGCATCGCCGGGGCGCTGCCCGACGACAGCGAGCGCGACTGGCGGGTGTTCTCGGAGGCCGGGGAGTGGCGACCGGTCCGCGAGATCCCCCACAACCTCCCCCACGCGCCGGGCCGCTTCATCGGACGCGCCGCGGACCTCGACGCCCTCCACACGGCGGCCTCTCCCGTGCTGCTGCTGGGCACCGGCGGAGTCGGCAAGACCCGGCTGGCGCAGCACTGGGCGCAGCAGGTGCTCGGGCGCTTCCCTGGCGGCGCCTTCTTCTGTGACCTCTCTGCGGCCCAGACCCGCGACGCA
>JBLHNG010000867.1:0-3672 GCA_047621685.1 Myxococcota bacterium
CTCGCTGTTCATCATGGTCGGACAGGTCCACGACGAGCCCACGGTGGTCAACGGCGAGGTGGTGGTGCGGCCGATGGTCAGCCTCCGGTTCACCTTCGACGAGCGCATCGACGACGGCCTCAACGGTCGGTTCGGCATCGACGCCTTCGTGCGCATCCTCGAAGACCCGAAGCGGTGGCTGGGCGGCATTCAGAGCGCGGAGCACCAGGGACCGATGTGGCCGCGAAGTGACTGGGCAAGCGATGATGGGCTGTACCAGGAGCGCACGTAGCCTTCAGCGGACATTGCCTTCAGCGGACATTGCCTTCAGCGGACATTGCCTTCAGCGGACATTGCAGACCACTGGCCGGTGGTCCCAGTAGACCGCCTCCATCACCGGATCCGTCCCGTCCGTCTCCCCAGGCACCGTGCAGTCGCCGGTGAGGGTGTCAGAGACCACATGGTCGATGCGAAACAGTCCGGAGTAGGTTGGCTCGCCGTCGGGCTCGTCTGAGGAGATGTACTCAAAGCCCAGCCCGTCGCCGACGTGGGTGTTCCACTCCGCGGCCGAGGGGTCGAGGTCGGCCATCTGGAACGGGTCGGTGTTGATGTCGCCCATCACGAGGTTGGTGCTGCCCCAGGCTGCAGGCACCCCGTCTCCGCGGTCGACGAAGATCTGCCGGAGCTGATCGACCCGGCAGGCGGTGTCCTCGGTGTTGATGCCCGAGGAGGCGTGCACGTTGACCAGGGTGAGGGTGCGCCCATCGGTGGTCGCGATGTCCAGGGTGCCGACCTTCGCGCCGTTGCTGCACCCGCTGGGCGGGCTCATGCCGTCGAGTCCGCCGAGGCAGACGTCCTCGTCGCAGCCCTCGATGGTGCCGAACGCCCGGCGGATCCCGGCGCAGTTGTCCTCCTCGTCGAGCGCACAGGCCACCTGATACCCCTCGCCAAGCAGCCGCTGGATCTGGAGGGGGCGGTCAGCGGTGTAGTCCTGGCAGACGAAGTCCAGGGTCGGATCGACTGGGATGTCGAGACACCAGGGGTCGAAGAACATCTCCTGGAAGACCACTACGTCCGGAGCTTGCTCGACCATGAAGGCGATCAGGGCGTCCTCGGCGGGGTTCCAGGACAGGCTGTTCTCGTAGAGCTCGTCGGTGTGGTCCGACATCGCCTGGGTGTAGCCGTCGTCGCCGTCGTCGTGGTTCAGCCCGGTGGTGGTGCCGATGTTGAAGGTCATCGCCACGAACGGCTCGGCGCTGGTGTCGGTGTCGGTCGGGCTGCCGGTGCAGGCGAGGAGGGAGAGCATCACAGTGCCGCCAGCATAGCGCGTCGACTCGGTGTGCTGAATACTCCGCAGCCTCCCCTCGTAGGATCGGGTGGAGGTAAATCACATGTCCACAACCGCAATGCGATCCACCCGCAATTCCGGCGTCGCCGCGGTCCTCTCCATGTTCGTGCCTGGAGTCGGCCAGCTCTACGCCGGCAGATGGGGCTGGGGCCTGTTCTGGCTCATCTTCACCCCTGGATTCTGGATCGGAACCGGAGGAACGCTCGGCTGGATCTGCCACATCCTTGCCGCAATCCAGGCTGCGAACCAGGTCAACAAGCGGTAGTTTTCATCTTCCCGAGAAGCTCATTCCGATAAGAAGTACCAACCCACCCGATACACCCCCCATTGTTTTAGCCAGTCCAGGGGACCACCCCGGGTCAGCTCCTCCCGGGTGATGAGGGTGGCGGAGACGGGGGTGATGTCGACGTCGAACATCGCCTCAAACTCAGCACGAAGCGCTGGATCCTCGATGACTACGACCGACTCCGAGTTGTGCTCGCTGGACTGACCGTCGAGGTTGGCCGAGCCAATGACCACCGGCCCGCAGTGCCCAAACGACGCGGCCTTGGTGTGCAGGGTGGCCTCGCCAGCCTGAGGACGATGCTGCCACTCATACAGCGACACGTCCCGATCGGCGCGCATCAGCAGGCGGTACTGGTATCGGCTGGCCGACGGGATGAGCGGCACGTCGATGCTCGCGGTGGAGTTCGTCACCACCGTCAGCTCCCGCCCCTTGCGCAGTGCATGCACGAAGGCGGCGATGAACCGGGGTCCGGGGGAGAAGTAGGCGCTCTGGATCCGGATCGGGGAGCCCTCGGGGGTGACTCGGAGCAAGGTCCGGTAGAGGCGCTCGATGGTGCGGCGGTTGCCCAGCGCGGGCTGGTTCCAGACGAACCGGATCCGAGCCTCGCCGGTCTGCGGCTGCTCCGGGTTCCAGCCCTCGGCGGCGAGCTTGCCGATCGGCTCGTCGAGGTTGAAGTCGAGGACCTGGAGGTAGCGCCGCATGATGTCGTTGGTCACCGGCCCGGTGACCTCCACGTCCAGATCCCGCCAGCCGGCCTGACCGGTCTTCGAGTCGGTCTGGGTGGTGCCGCCATAGGCGTACTCGCTGGCGATGTTCATGCCGCCCAGGATCGCCCGAAGCTCCAGCGAGCCGTCCTCCTGACGGTGGCCGGTGATCCAGTACTTCTCATGATCGAAGTGGTTGAAGTTGCGCAGCGCCCAGCGCCGTCGGAGGATCCCCTCGGGCAGATCGTCCCGCGCCTCAGCGAACCGCGCCGTCTCCCGACGGGTGCGCGGCACGTTGGTCGCCACCACCATCACCCCGGCATCCCGCAGCTCCTGCATCAGCTCCGGATCGCCGAGCAGCTCGCCCTTGTCTTTGTTCTCTCGCAGCTCCGACAGGCTGCCGACGGTGCCGAGCGAGCCCTTGATGTCGTACTGCAGGATGACCGTCGCCCCGTCTCGTGCCCGCCGGGAGAGCAGGTCGACCACCGCGCGCCCGGTGTCGTCGTCGGCGAAGATGAACGTCTTGACGAAGATCAGCTCGGCGTCCTCCGCACTCTCGATGCGCTGACGGAATGACGAGGACCCGTTGATGAGGAGTCGGGCGCTGTTGCCGTCGCGGGGGCGGGAGCTGGTCCGGCGGTTGAGGACGTGCTGGACGCGGGGCTCGCTGAAGGCGTCGCAGTCATCTGCATGAGCTGGGGTGGCCCCGAGCAGGGCGAGCAGGAAGATCATGGGCAGAATCATAAACTGTTGTCAGGTTGAGAAGCGGAGTTCGGTGTGGGCCTTGGGGTCCCTGGTGTGGTGCAGGACGGTCCTTTGAGTCTGCGGACGGTGGTGAAGTGCGCGGGTGTCATGCTGGGGGGTGGCAGGGGGAGCGGCGACTGGAGAGAGACGCCGTAAGGCGGTGAATGGAGAGAGTGCAGCCCCCCTTGAGCGCAGCGCCATGAGCGGACCTGAGCGAAGCGATGGGCTGCGGTGGTGCGGAGTGGCCAGAAAAAGAATGGCTCGGAGGATGGCGTACCTCAGCTCATGGGTGAGAGAGGACCCTTCGGAATCGAGAGCCACGACGCTGAGAAGACCGAAGGGCGAGCAGGACAGGTCGGCACTATCAAAAGCAGAGATGGGCGAATCCTCGACTGGCGGTGATTCCAACCCCGTCTCCGTCCTTGGGCTGAGGGCGCCCCCGGCGCTGATCGCCACGGGTCCCCTCCGCGGTCCGCGCTTCACTCCCTGTCGGCGTCCACTCTTGTGCGACTGCCGACCTCACCAGCCTCGGGTCGCTTGCTGCCTCCGGGGCCGCCAGAGAATCTGGCGTGGGCTGAGGGCGCCCCCCGGCCCTCCGACACGGCCCACTG
>JBLHNG010000868.1:0-3668 GCA_047621685.1 Myxococcota bacterium
GGGCGGGCTGGAGCAGAAGGGGCTGCCGGGCGGGATGTCACCGGAGTGGATGAAGGGGCGCCCGGAGTCTCCACCTCAGGCTCCTCAGCATCCACCTCGGGCTCCTCAGCAGGCTCCTCAGCAGGCTTGTCGTTCACAGCCTGCTCCGTAGATAGGGTCCCTTCCTCCGTGACGCTCAAGGCAGCCTCAGCGGCCTCTGCGAATGACTCTCCGACCTCGGGCCAGGAGAAGAACGTGGTGAGACCGACCAGCAGCAGCAGGAGGACCGACCCGATGGCGGTCATTGGACGCACGACAATGGGGGGGCCCACAATGAACGTGGTCAGCGGCGGCTCCATCGAGCCGACCCAGGTGTCGACCCGCGCCGCGGTGGGCTCTTCGCCGAGCAGGAGGCCAACGGCAGTGGTGGTCGCCGCTCGCCAGGAGGAGTCATCCGGCATTGCACCCGGCGCGGTCTCCCGGATGACTTCGACAACATCCGGCATCGCGCTGAGCAGCGCCTGGGCCATCACCGAGGCATCCGGATACCGATCCACAGCCTCGTAGCTGGTGGATCGTCGAATAAAACCGCGCAGGGCGGTGGGGACGTCATCCCATCGCGGAGAGAAGTCCGGCGAGGCGAACAGATCGACGGGGTTGGCGGAGGTCAGCAGGTGGTAGAGGGTCGCACCGACGGCGTAGAGGTCTGCTGATGGACCGACCCGGCTGGCATCCAGGCGCTGCTCGGGCGCCATGTACGGAAGCGAGCCCATCGCCATGCCGGTCTGGGTGGCCCGCTTCTGATGCCACAGGGCGATGCCGAAGTCAGACAGAAGGATCTGACCGCTGCCGTTGGTGAGGATGTTCTGGGGCTTGACGTCCCGGTGAACGATCCCGGCCTGATGTGCGGCATCGAGAGCGGAGAGGAGCTGGACGACAAAGCCACAGGCCAGCTCTGGTGGGAGCGGGCCCTCTGCATCCAGTCGGTCCTGCAGGCTGCCGCCCCTCGCCAGCTTCATGACGACGTAGTCCAGTGCCCCATCCGCCCCGACGTCGTAGATCGGCAGGATGTTGGGATGCTCCAGCCGCGCCATTCCCTTCGCTTCGGCCTTCAGACGCTCCCGCAGACGCTCCCGGGCTGCTCCACCGCCCGACATGAGCTTGACGGCCCGGGTGACCTCAAGAGACTGGTCTGCTGCGGCATACACCTCAGCTGTTGCCCCCTCTCCGAGACGCTCAGAGAGAATGTAGCGACCGGCGAGGGTTCGACCGGTGTGTCTGCCTGCCAGGGAAGCAGGTTCTGTACTGACGCTCTCAGGCATGAGCTATATGCTATTCGCACAATTTGGGATTGAATGCTTCAAACAGGACGATGTAATCGAACTGTAATCGACTCAGCTGGGAACAACCGTCTGAATTTCCTCGCGGCTCCCTACCCGAAAGCCACGACCGATCAGAAAAAACTCCACGCTCTCCCGACGGGTCGCCTCGGGTTTTAGTCGGCGGACCCTGCCAAAATGAACCCGAACCTCGCGAACAAAGTCCGGCGCCTCTGCACCATCAAACACCTTGACGATGAAGTCGCCGCCAGGCTGGAGGACGCCTCGAGCAATTCGGAGCGCGGACCGGGCCAGCTCGACCTGACGGATGTGATCGGTGAACCGGTTCCCCTCCGTGTTCTGAGCCATGTCCGACATCACGAGGTTGGCGTTGGGGCCCCCGAGGGCCTCCGTGATCCGTGCGGTCTCGATGGTCAGCGCGGAGCCCTGGAGGAAGGTCCCGGGGTAGTCGGGCGTGTCGGTGAGATCGACACCGACCAGGACGAGCTTGTTGCCGGAGATGCGTCGGAGGTACTGCGACCAGCTCCCCGGACAGCAGCCCAGGTCGACCACCCTTCCCTTCCGTGGGAGCATGCGCTCCCGGCGCTGGATCTCCTCCAGCTTGTAGACGCTCCGCGCGGGGAAGCCAGCCGCCTTGGCCTTCTTTGTCCAGTGATCGGACTGTCTCCGGTTGCCAGCCATCTCTACTTCTTCACCACAGAATCGATCCGTCGCCACACGACGTTGATGCCCATCCGCTTCGTGGACGAGAACGGCAGGACGTCCTTGACTGGCACCCCGAGCCCCTCCGCCAGCTTCGCCAGCTTCGCCTTGCGCCGAGAGGGCCCGAGGCGATCGATCTTGGTGGCCACGACCATCACCGGAAGTCCGGCCTCCTGGAGGGCCTCGATGAGGTCGGCGTCCGGCTGACGCACTGAGATGGAGGAGTCCACCAGGATCGCGACCAGCTTGAGATCCTCCCGCTCAGAGAGGTAGGTCTCAATCATCTTCTTCCACTTCTCACGAACAGGCTCAGGAACCTTCGCGTAGCCGTAGCCCGGAAGATCCGCGAAGCAGAGCCGATCATCGATCCTGAAGAGGTTGATGAGCTGAGTCCGCCCCGGCGTGCCGGAGACCCGAGCCGCCTTCTTGCGGTTTAGCAGGGTGTTAATGGCGCTGGACTTGCCGACGTTTGACCGCCCTGCGAAGGCGACCTCCGGCAGTCCGGTGAGGGGGGGGTTCTTCGGGAAGCTCCCGAGAAATTCCACCCGTCCGATGTTTCTGACCTCACTCATCCCCGGTCGCTATCTCCTCGGGCCGATTCCGTCACGTCGGTGTGATACAGGCACATGCAAGAGTGAGCCTATGCCGATCTTCTCCTGGGCACGCCCAAAGCCCCTCAACATCACCAAGCGCCTGCCCGCGGATGCCCGGATCTACCTGATCTCGGACCTCCACCTGGGCGACGGGACCCGATCCGACGCCTTCATGGGAAAGGATCGCGAGCTGATCGCACTTCTGGAGCGGGTGCGAGAGGAAAAAGCCCACCTCGTCATCGCCGGAGATGCGATCGACTTCCATCAAGCCTGGGCGATCAGTCGGGTGCTTCGCGCCCACGCTCGGCTGTTTGGGGAGATCTCCCGTCTCGCGGATAGGGCTGGAGCCGCTGAGGAAGGCGAGGAGCCGCTGAGGGTCATCTACATCTGGGGCAACCACGACTACGACATCTCGCTGTTTAAGGATCTCTTCCGCCTGGAGGTCTGCTCCACCCTGGAGATCGGCGATGTCGCCCTGGTCCGCCATGGCTATGAGTACGATCCCCACATCGGCCCCAACCTCGACCAGACCCACATGGCCACCCGCATCCATCACCTCGTCGAGCGCTTGCTGGACACCTGGATCCGACTGCCGCTGGAGAACTTCTACACTCCGGCCAACCGGGTGGCGTTCTGGCTGTTCCACAAGATCGCCCTCGCAGTCGACCTCAAGGACAGCGTCCTGGAGAAGGTCGGGATCGCGCCGGGTGGTGCTCGCAACGTCATCCAGTACTGGGCGATGAACCAGATCGGGGATCCCGGCTGCCTGTGCGAGAGCGTCCGAGAGACCCTCGCCAGCGGCACCCACCGCTACGTCGTCGCCGGTCACTCCCACCTCCCGGGGGTCATCGAGGTCACGCCCGACCGCTCCTACGTCAACACCGGCTCCTGGACCTTTTCCTCCGCCCAGTACGCACTCTGGGACGGCGAGGACTTCACCGTCCGGGACTGGATCACCGGCCGTGTCTACGGAGACGCCGCCTACGCCCCGCTGTTTGAGCGCCGCTTTCACCACCTCGATTTCCTCGCCTGGTGGCGGGAGAACTACATGGGG
>JBLHNG010000869.1:0-3666 GCA_047621685.1 Myxococcota bacterium
AGTCCTCTGGACGGATCTCAAGAGGGTCGTGTCCGGAAGCATGACCGAAGCCCTCGGCAGCCAGCGCACCCGTAGCGGCATTTATGGCACCCATCATGTCGCCCCCTTCTGGCGGACAGTCTGTGTGAGAGGATGTCAGCGCGTAGCGGGGGGTTTGGGGGTGAAACCCCCGTCTCAGACAAAAGCGCACCAGTCGGGCCGGATACGGTCCGGCCCGGTGACGGGTGCCGCATTTTTATCGCCGGGGTTGCCGCGAGCTTGGTGAATGACTTTGCCCTTGACGCTTCCACAAGACGTGTGCAAACTATATACACAAGAGCATCACTCAGGAGCAACTCATGCGCATCTCTCTCCTCACAGTCAGCCTGATCGGGGGCATTGTCGGTCTCGGGACCCTGCTCAGTCGCCACGCACTGGCTGGCGAATACGAGGAGCCGGCCTACGAGGTCGTGCAGTCTCACACCGACTGGGAGCTGCGCCAGTACGCCCCGGTCATCGAGGCACAGGTGACCGTTGATGGCCCCTACGATCGCGCGGTCAGCGACGGGTTTCGGCTGCTGGCAGGATACATCTTCGGCAAGAATGCCCCGAATGAGAAGATCGCCATGACCGCTCCAGTCGCTGCTCAGTCTGCTGATGGACAGAAGATCGCCATGACCGCTCCAGTCGCGACGACGCCCTCTTCAGCCAGCGCGGTGGACGAGGCCCGGTCGTGGACGGTCGCGTTCACCATGCCGGGAGAGTGGAGCCTGGACACCCTGCCCACGCCACTCGATGAGCGGGTGAGCCTGGTGGAGGTTCCCCAGCAGCGCTGGGCGGTGCTTCAGTTCTCTGGCAAGGCGAACGCGAAGACCTCCGAGAAGCGTCGCCAGGAGCTGCTGGCGGGTGTGGCGATTGCGGGACTGGAGCCGGTCGGAGAGGCGGTGATCGCACAGTACAATCCACCGTGGATTCCGGGTGTTTTTCGCCGCAATGAGGTGAAGATCCCGGTGGCGTCTGCCGAGCACTCGCTCCAGTAGCCTGCTCCGCTGGAATCATTCGAACATAGTTTGCACACCGTTAAGAATCACTGTAGATGTGTTGCATAATTATGGCGACAAACAGCCCACCGGAGCGCCCCATGTTCTCGATCCTCCTGGCATCCCTCAGCGCAGAAGCGGCCACCCCCACCCCACCCCAGAGCTGGCTCAACAACGAGGATCGTGCCTATGCGGTCCACCTCAGCGCCGAGGTCGGTGCCCTGCTGCCGGTCTCCCACAAGATCCAGTTCGACAAAGACGGCACCTACTTCGACTACGTCCGCTACGGCGGGCAGGACAACCTCTTCCCCTTCCTGCGGTTCTCCGCAGACCTCGACCTCGGCGATCGACACACCGTCGTCTTCCTCTACCAGCCCCTGAGCCTGGAGAGCACCGTGAGTCTTGAGGAGGAGCTGGTGGTTGATGGGGCCGTATTTGCCGCCGGGACGCCGATGGATCTGCGGTACGGGTTCGACTTTGTGCGCGCGAGCTGGATGTACGACCTGCAGCCCGAGCGAAAGAAGGAGTTCGCGGTGGGCCTGTCCCTTCAGATCCGAAACGCCACGATCGACTTCCGCTCCGCCGACGGCACCCTGCAGCGCTCCAACCGGGACATCGGACCGGTGCCCATCCTCAAGACCCGGATCCGTCAGCCTGTTGGCGAGACCGCCTGGTGGGGGCTGGAGCTGGACGGCTTCTACGCACCCGTCAGCTACCTCAACGGCGACAACAACGAGGTGGTCGGGGCGATCCTTGATGCGAGCGGACGCTACGGCCTCACCCTCAACAGCGGCATCGACACCTTCCTCAACCTCCGCTACCTCGGCGGCGGCGCGGTGGGAATCGACGACGACAGCACCGGGCCGGGGGATGGATACACACGGAACTGGCTCCACTTCGCCAGCCTGAGCCTCGGCTTCATGGTGCGATGATGAACCTCGACAACCTCGCAGCGCTCTCACTGGGCACCGACGACGAGCGCAGCCTCCTGTTGGGCGACCTCTGGTCGGAGAAGCCGGCGGTCATGGTGTGGCTTCGGCACTTCGGCTGACTGCTCTGCAAGGAGCAGGTCAGCTCCTTCCTCCCCCTGGTGCCCCGCATCCACGACCTCGGCGCAGAGTTGATCTTCATCAGCACCGGCAGCAGCCACTTTGCCCGCGCCTTCCGTCAGGACTTCAGCGTCACAGTGCCCATCCTGCTCGACCCGAGTCGCCAGAGCTACCAGCTCCTGGGCATGGTGCGGGGGCTCTCGGCAACCTTCAGTGGCAAGACCGTCGTCGCAGGCCGTCGTGCGCTTAAGGCCGGGTTTCGGCAGGGTCGAACCCAGGGTGATCCGTGGCAGCAGGGCGGGGTGCTGGTGATCCGGCCCGACGGCTCGGTGCCCTATCGCTACCTCAGCAGCGGCGCTGGAGACCACCCGCCCCCTCAGGAGGTCATCGCTGCGCTGGAGGAGCACACCTCTGCTGCGCGATCGTAGAGCAGAACGCGCACCTGTTTCCAAGAAGGGCGCTTCGAGTCATGGGGGAAGTTCCCGCCGTCCTTTGCCACCCCTCGTTTTCATCGATCGGGTGATGTGCTGTGGGCAGCCTTCTCAAGGCCAGGCTTGTTCGCGCAACCCCTTTAAATTTAATAGCCTCTGGGCGTATTGTTGCGGGCAAGAACGTTCAGTCAGAACAAATCAACGGACCCGCCTGGAATCCACGTCAACTCAGCGCCCTCTTCAATGCGGGCACAAGCTCATCCTGATCGGGATCAATCGAAAAAGGGCACCCGTCATGTCGCCCCCTTCTGGCGGACAGTCTGCGTGAGAGGATGTCAGCGCGTAGCGGGGGGTTTGGGGGGAAACCCCCGTCTCAGACAAAAGCGCACCAGTCGGGCCGGATACTGTCCGGCCCGGTGACTGGTGTCCGTAAATCGGCTCCTCCCGTCGGCCGGTCTTGCCCGGCCGCGGGTGCAGCCCTCACCGTGTTGAGGGCTGCACACCGCGTTCCGGGCAGGCAGACCCCTCAGACCGAGGAGCCTGCCCATCGCTGGGCTACAGGCAGGTCGCGGTGGAGTCCTGATAGGTGTTGGTGGTCGTACCCGACCAGCCGGCCGAGTTCAGGTCGTCGAAGAGGTTGTCGACCTCACACTCAGGGTAGGCCGAGTTGTAGGTCATCGTGAACGAGCTTCCTGCATCGGTCATCGAGGACAGGTCAAGCTCAGTGAGGTCGTAGTTGTAGGAGATTGTCGTGTATGAATCCACGGTCTCCAGTCCGCTGAGATCGATCGTGTCGAGGGTGTCGTTGTCGTAGATGTACAGGTAGGAACCCACACTCGACAGGGAGGTGGACTCCAGCTCCGTCAACAGGTCGTTGTAGCTGACCTGGAAGTAGCCACCCACCGTCTGGAGACTCGAGGTGTCGATGATCTCGAGGTCCGAGTTGCCGTAGATGTAGAAGTTCCCCGGGATGTTATCCAGGTTGGACACATCCAGGGTCTGAAGGTCATCGTTGTCGTAGATCGTGATGTAGGAGTCGATCTTGGTGAGGGTTGACAGGTCGATGTTCTCGATGAGCGGGTTGTAGTAGAAGGAAATGTATCCATCCACTTCGGTGAGGCTCGACATCGAGAAGTCAGTCAACAGGTCGTTGTCGTAGATGTAAAT
>JBLHNG010000870.1:0-3666 GCA_047621685.1 Myxococcota bacterium
GGGTCGGGGAAGCCGGCACGGATCAGCCAGGGGTCGGGATCCTCTCCGCGGGGGCTGACCGCTTTGAGGTGACGCTTCACCGTCCAGCGGGGATCCAGCGAGCCGACGGCGTCCTGTGGGAGGTAGCTCAGTGCCCCCCGGATCGCCTTGAAGCCCTCTTGCATCGGGCGGTGTCGGGTGCCGCTGTGCACCACCTCCAGCGTTCCGCCGACTGTGAGCGTCGGTGGGAGGATGCCGAGGATGGCCCGTGCGGTGAGGCTCTTGCCGGAGCCGGAGTCGCCGACCAGGGCCAGGATCTCCCCGGCGCGCAGGGTGAGGCTGACCCCGGTGAGCAGCGGGCGCGGACCGGCGCTGATGGAGAGGTCGGTGAGGATGAGGCTATCCATGGCCGACCTCCTCAAGCTGCCCGGCGGCCAGGGTGGTCGCCAGCACCGTCAGCCAGATCGCGGTGGCCGGTGCCAGCCATGCGAGGAGGTTTCCGTCCTGAATGCCGAACTCAAACGCCAACATGTTGCCCCAGGACGGCTGCGGCTCCTCCACCCCGAAGCCGCCGATGTAGCTCAGGGTGGTCTCCAGCACGAGGAAGTAGCCAAACAGGTAGAGCAGGTGCCGCCCGATGAGCGCCCGGCAGTTGCTCCACAGCAGCTCCCTCAGCAGGACGGCGGCGTCGGACATGCCGTGAGCCTGAGCGGCCTCGACGAATTCGGATCGTCTGAGCTGCTCGATGCGCCCGGAGATGGCCTCTCCGAGCGTGGGGGTGTAGGCCAGACCAGCGGCCAGGGCGAGCACAACCGGGCTGTCGCCATAGATGGCGCAGATCAGCAGGACGAGCACGAACCGCGGCAGCGAGGCGACGACCGAGAAGAGGTAGCGAAGCACCTGCGAGGGCGCACCGCCCAGCCAGCCGCTCAGTCCACCGAGGGTGCCGCCGAGCAGCAGGCAGGCCAGACAAGACAGCAGCCCGGGACCAACAAACGCCTCGCTGGCGGTCACCATGCGCCAGAGCACGTCTCGTCCCAGGTGATCGCAGCCCAGCCAGTGCGCTGCCGACACCGACAGCCCGGCGCGATCAGGCTGGACGTCGGCGACCACATCGTAGCCAGCGATCAGGCTGAGCAGCCACAGCCCGAGCAGGCCGACCACGACCAGGAGCGGAAGCCGCTTCATCGGGGGATCCGGAGGCGGGGATCGAGCGTGAGCCGGGCGAGGTCTGCGATGAGCCGTGCTCCGCACACGGTCACTCCCGCCAGCAGCGCGAGCCCCATTGAGAGTGGATAGTCTCGCTGTAACGCCGACTCCCACATTAGCGCCCCCGCCCCGTTGAGCAGCAGGACTTTCTCAACGATGACCAGCCCGCCCGCGAGGAATGCGACCTGACTCGCGAGGCTGACGAGGAGCGGCGGCAGGAGGTTGCCGAGGATGTGGGGATAGAGCGGGGTGCCACGGGTCGCGGCGGCCTCCAGCCACGCGCTCTCCCGGATGCGCTTCATCGCTGCAGACAGCTCCCCGCTCATGCCGCTGAGTGCCCCGGAGCCGACCGCGAGGATGGTGATCGCCAGGGCGCTGCGCATCGGGGAGTCGACGAGGGGCAGGGCGAACCAGTCGGGTCGGGTGATGCGTCCAGACTGGAGCAGGGCGAAGGTGCCCTCGTTGAGGGTGAAGACCAGCAGGTGTGCGAGCAGGAAGGTGGGCGCGACGCTCACCGCATGCACCAGACGCCAGCGCCGTGAAGACCAGGCCAGGACGAGAGACAGTCCGAGGGACAGCAGCAGGGCCGGGGCGAGCAGACCGAGGGAGCGTGTGGCGCTGTCTACGATCAGCCCGGAGACATCCGCGCCGGGGCGGACGGTGAGGCTGCTGCCGAGGTCGCCGTGGAGGGCACCGGAGAGGAACCGCCCCGTGCGCACCCACAGCGGCTGATCGAGCCCCCACTCCGCCTCCAGACCGGCGCGGATGTCCTCCCCACCGACCAGCGCGACTGGATCCCCCGGCGCGGCCCACAGCAGGACCTGAACCAGGACGATCACCCCCACCACCAGCCCGACAAACCACAGCAGGTGCCGCAGCACCGCCCCGGGCAGTCTGGCGTCTACATCCGCCAATCTCCCGCCCATGTGAAGTAGTAGAAGGGGTGGATGACCACGCTCTTGACCCGAGCGGACATCGCGCTGTAGCTGTCGAGGGTCCAGAGGAAGACCATCGGGGCGTCCTCATGGACTGCGGCGTGGAGCGCGCGCAGGGCGGCCTTCTTCTCCTGGGGATCCCGGGTGGTCCGGGCGGTCTCCAAGAGAGCATCGACAGCCTCGGAGGTGTAGCCGGTGAAGTTCCGGCTGCCCCGGGAGTGGAACTGCTCGCGCACGTCTTCGTTTCTGTCGAAGCTCCACTGCGAGAGGATGACGTCGTAGTCGCGCTCGCTCCAGATGGAGGACTTCCAGGCGGCCTCATCGAGGAAGTCGACCTCGACCTTGATGCCTGCGGACTGCAGCTGGCTCTGGAGGTTGATGACGACCTCCTGGGCGGACTCCAGGCTCTTGTGGGCGGAGATGCGCATGGACAGGGGCTGGCCACCCTTTGTCCAGCGGGTGCCTTCGAGGGCATAGCCGGCGGACTCCAGCAAGGTCGCGGCGGTGCTGGGGTCGTGGCCGTAGGGCTGCACGTCGTGGTTGTAGTAGGGACTGGAGCGCACGAACGGGCCGGAGAGCACATCGCCGGTACCGACCGGGGCGAGCAGGGCCTCGACGTCGACGAGGCTGGAGATGGCCTGGCGGACGGCGACGTCGTTAAACGGCGCACGGTTCTGGTTGAAGCCGAGATACCACCAGGAATTGGTCTGGTAGGGGTACAGCTCCACGCCCCGGTTGTTCTGGAGGACCGCCAGATCCCGGGGCAGGACGCGCACCAGGGCTTCGAGGCTCTCATAGACGAGGAGCTTGGCCTGGTAGTTCTTGTCGGAGACCTCCCGCATCACGATCTCGGGGATGCGCCCGCCGGTCCGGTGGTCAGCGAACCGGCTCAGGGTGATGGAGTTGTCCTCGTTGTAGCGGTCGAGCCGGAAGCTGCCGGTGCCGATGGGCGCGGTGCGGAACGGGTCGGTGCGCTTGACGGTGGTGCCCTGGAAGGCGTGGGCGGGCAGGATCTTGAAGAAGAGCTTGTCTTCGGGGCGGGCCTGGGGCTCGGTGAAGGTCAGCTTGACGGTGTAGGTGTCGACCTGCTCGGCAGCCTCGATCCAGGAGACCCGACCAGACTCCGTGGACAGGGTCGCCGGATTCTTGAGCGCGGAGATGGTGAACACCACATCCTCAGCGTCGAACCGGTGGCCGTCATGCCACTGCACGTCCTGGCGAACGGACAGCTCCATGGAGAGCCCGTCCTCGGCGAGGGTGAAAGCCTCGGCGAGCATCGGAGTGGTCGCCAGCTCCTTGCTGTCGGTGAACAGCCCCTCAAAGATCAGCTCGTCGATGCGCGCTTCGCTCATCGTGGTGGTGAACAGTGGGTTGATGATCGCCGGGCTCTGATCCTCGGCGTAGCGCAGCGAGTCAGCATTTGCAGAGAGGATCAGCAGGCTTGTCAGCATGGAATCACCGGTGTCAGTTTTCTTTGGAGTCGCCGAGACGCTCAAGACCTTCAAGGACTACGAGGTCGGAGAGGGTCTCGTCGAGGCCAGCG
>JBLHNG010000871.1:0-3663 GCA_047621685.1 Myxococcota bacterium
GACCGTCCTGAACCACCCAGGGCGCCGCACCGCACGACACCCGCCGCTCAGAGGGTCTTGTCGCGCTCGATCCTCACCCCACGGGCGATCATGCTCAGGGTGCGTTCCTGATCAACACCCTCCTTGCGCTGCATCCCGAATTCCGACAGCTTGCGCTCCAGCTGCTGGTCGAACAGGGCAAGGACCTCCTCCTTCGTCAGCCCGATGCGCTCCTCGGGAGTCGGATCGTTGAGGCGATGGAGGGGGACCTCGATGATCACCGGCTGCTCGATGATCCGCTCCTCGATCTGCTTCTCCACCCGGAGCACCTCGACCTCGTGGATGTGGACCCCCGGCGGGGTGATCTCGACGCGGTCGAGGTCGAGCTGAAACACCAGCGGGGAGTCGAGGTCTGCCCAGCGCTTCTCCCCTTCAACCACAGCCATCAGACGAGTGTCGTCGTCGAGCAGCATGCAGCGCAGCTCTTCGAGGACCCGATGACCGGGGCCAGACCACTCCACCGGACCGATCTCGCGGATCCGGCTCTCCCAGCCCCCCAGCGGGGTGATGGTGAGGGTGAGGTGGATCTCATGGTCGAGGTGAGGGGCGAGGTCGGTGGTGAGGGCGGAGAGGTTGCTGGCCGGGTGGTGGGCGTAGCGGCGGTTGCGCCAGACCGGGGTGGCGGTCTCGGAGGGCTGCGGCGGGGCCTCGGGCCAGGAGAGGTCATGGGACTCAGCGATCGTCCGATAGGCGGCGCGATCAGCTTCGATCCGAGAGATGTCGAGGAGGGACTGCTCGAAGCGCTGGTGGTAGTACTCCCGATCGATGCGAGCAGCCTTGAGATCAGCCTGGGCGCGGAGGTGATCCCCCTCAACCCGGCGAAGGCGCTCTCGAAGCACCCGGGTCCGGCGACGCACGGAGAGTTCTCGCCCGGCTACAAAGCCAGCGACCGCCCCGAGAATGACAAATGCAGCCCAGCTCACAGGGGATCAGGTATCCAGTCCGGCTCGGCCCCGCAGCCAGATCACGGTATTGCCCGCGGTCTTTGAGATGCGCTCCCCGACCGAGGAGAGCTTCTTCGCGCCCTGCTTGACCCGGGTGAGGTCGACGTCGTTCCAGGGGTTCTCCGCACCGCGACGGGGATAGTCCCCGGCCATGATCGCGGCGAACTCAGGGCTCGCGGTCCACGCCTCGACCGCTGCAATGCGGTCCTCGATCGGCGGGTGCTTGGTGATTAGCTTCTGCAGCGCCTCCAGCGCGCCCTGGATCTTCTCCTTTGTCTCGTCAGAGAGGTTCAACTTCAGCTTGTTGAGTCGCTCCTGGAGGGCATCGTCGTGGCCGGTGTTGAGGTACTCCAGCACATGGCGAACCTCTGCGGATCCCCCCATCGCCAGAGCGCTGGCCCGGTCGGCGGACAGCTCGCTCTTGCGCTCCCACTCCACCGTCGCCATCAGCGCGGCGACGATCACCGGGATGCCGACGACGCTCGAGAATGCCACCCAGGAGAAGTTGAGCAGCAGCCGCATCATCGTCCGATACAGGACATGCCCGGAGAGCACATGGCCGACCTCGTGGGCCATGATCACCCGAATGTCGGCGCTGGAGAGCCGCGAAGCCTCCTCGCTGATGACGAGGAACGGCGAGTTCATGCCCACTGCCCCAGCATTGATCCCGCCCATCGGGACCACATAAAGCGGCCAGTCATCGGTGATGTCGAAGGTGTCGAGGACATCGGTGTAGAGCTGAAAGAGCCGGGGGTGGCTCTCGATGGTGGCTGGGTTCCGGCCCCGGGTCATCCGGTGCTTCATGTTGGCTTCGTTGAGCCGGCCGAGGGTCTGGCTGATGAGGACGTCGAGGCCAGGGAGGGTGCGCAGCGCCTTGAGGGCGGCGGCGTCAGCGGGATGCTCCCAGGTCTGGGGGGAGATCTCTTTGAATCGTTGTCCTGTCAGGGCAGCCTCCGGAGGTTTGATTCGCAGAACACGACCCGGACATTGCAGGGCTCATTCCGACTGATGACTGTGGCCTACTGATGACTATGGTCACCATCTCCGGCCGCGGCGAGGAGTTCCTCAAGCCGAGCGATGTTGGCCTGGGACTGCGCGATGTAGTCGTAGGTCGCCCCAGCAGGGGGCTGCTCCAGGGGATCGAGCACGATGTGACGGACCGGAATGGCGGACATCACGGCGTCAGCGGGCGGCGTCTCCCAGAGCAGGACGGCGCCTGAGGGCAGCGTTGGGGCGATCTCTGGCGGGGTCTGCGGATCGAGATCGAGGGAGGGGATGGTGAGTCCGTGGTGACGGGCGAGGTAGTGGTAGGCGGGATGGTTGGCGACCAGGACGGGCAGCCGGGGGTCGGAGAGCTGGGCGGCGTAGTCGGCATCCAGGGCATCGAGCTGCGTCTGGAGTCCGGGGAGATCGACAGGGGTGAGGCCGATGCGAGGCAGGGCTGCGGCGAGGGTCTCGGCTTGAGTGCGGTAGCTGATCGGATCGAGCCAGGTGTGCGGGTCGATGCCGGCGTGGCTGTGCTCTCCGCCGATGCCGTGGGAGTGGGTGTCCGCTTCGAGGTGGATCAGCGAGAGCCCAGCCGAGAGGTCCACCACCCGGCTCTCGGGAAGGGCGGCGGTGGCCATCCATGCCTCGAACCCCGCACCGCTGGAGACGATGAGATCAGCGGCGGCGAGGCTGGCGATGAGGTCGCCGTCGGGCTGCCAGGCCTGGGGATCCGCGCCGGGGGGCAGGATGCAGCGGACCTCGACGTCCGTGAGGCGATCCGCGAGATACCAGGCCGGGAAGCTGGTGGCGACGATGACCGGGACTGAGGGCTCGGCGGTGGATGGCGAGCCGGTGCAGGCGAGGAGGAGTGCGAGCATGATCCTCAGGGTAACAGCACCGCTGAGAGCCCCCAAAGCGCCACAGCAGTCAGCCCGACAGCCAGGACCGCCGCAGCCAGCAGGACCACCGACAGCTCCGCAGCGATCATCGCCGGAATCGCCCAGCGACTGCACCCGATTCGACGCATCAGCGCCAGCTCGTCCCGACGCAGCCGAAGCGACAGCGACACCACCAGCCCGAGAAACGCCACGGTCGTCAGCCCGACCACCGCCATGTACAGCGACAGCCCGGCTTGGAGCCTCAGCACGACACCGAGGATGCGCTCAATGACCACTGCAGGGCGCACGGCCTGGAGGTCGTCACGCAGGGCGTAGTCGCCGAGGAGCTGATCGTGGCGCCGGATGGAGTCGGGGAAGACAAGCACCGTGCTGATCGGCAGGGTGTCGAGATCGCCGTGGACGTGAAACCGCGACCGGTTCTCCTGAGTCAGCTCCGTGAACAGCAGCAGCGCTGCGGTGGCCTCCAGGTTGCCCTCGGCCTCTGGGTCCAGCGCCGTCTCTCCGGTGAGCTCCTCGTGGCCGTGCAGTCGCCCTTCGAGCAGCCAGCCGGTCTTGATGTCGGCGAAGAAGGCGGAATCGTCTGGAGTGCCTGATGTCGAGAGGATGCCGACGACGGTGAGGAGCGTGGGGTAGGCCCCGGCGAGGTTGTAGAGGTTGGTGAGGTCGGAGCGCAGGGTGTCGCCGGGCGAGAGCTGGAATGCCTCAGCGACCGCGGCTCCGGCGACCACCTCCCCCAGCAGCGCCGGGGTGCGACCGGAGGCAACGGTGAGGTTGCGCTGGCGGAGGTACTCCAG
>JBLHNG010000872.1:0-3657 GCA_047621685.1 Myxococcota bacterium
ACTCGGCTACCGGTTCAAGCAGGTGTACTGGAGCTACATCGGTGCTGTTGACACCCCGATCACTGAGGATCACTACAGCGTCTTCCTCCAGGAGGATGCGCGCATTGATCGCCTCAGCCTCGTCGGCGCCTTCCGAATTGACCGTCACCCCCTCGTCGAGCTCTCCAAGACGATCTCCCCCCGAGGTGCTGCGGTCTTTCGGGCCACAGACACCACCAGCGTTCGGCTGACAGGCGGAACGTCCTTCCGGAGTCCGTCGTTTATCGAGAGCTACACACAGCTCAATCAGCCCAATGCCAACGAGTTCGACGGCATCTTCATCACCACCTATGGCAACCAGGACCTCGTGCCCGAGCGTGTCCTGACCGGTGAGATCGGGGTCCGAGACGAGTCCTCCAACATCCACACCGCGGATGCGACTGCCTACGTCAACCGGGTCACCGACCTCTTCGGTCTCAGCGATGTCAATCCCTCGCTGGAGTTCTACGACGACGAGGTCAACGGCTTCCGGGTCGGGACCTCTGGCTTCGTCAACCTCGACTCGGTCTACTACGGCTACGGTCTTGAGCTGGACGGCCACCTCTTCCCGGTCAACGGCCTCGACGTCCACGCCAACGTCCACATCCAGGACGTCATCGAGGACACCGGCACCGAGCAGCTCCAGGATGAGTCTGCCTCCACGGTGAAGGTCAACCTCGACGTCGCCTACGCCACCCCCTGGCGCATCGACATCTCCGGCGGCGTCCACTACCTCTCCGCTCAGGTCTGGCGGCTGCGGGAGTTCGATGAAAACGGTCTCGTCCAGATCCAGTCCATCGATCTGCCCGCCCGCACCATCCCGACCGTCCGCATTGCCGCTCGCCCGCTGCAGGACGACTCCCTCGAAGTCGCTGCAACCGTCTGGAACCCAGCGGGTCTCTCCGAGGAAGGTCGCTTCCGCGAGCACCCCAAGGGCCAGCTCGTCGGCGGCCGGGTCTACGGCTCTCTCACCTACCGCTTTTAGGAGTCCCGATGCTCTCTCTGATTCTCGCCGGGTGTGCCTATGAGGCTCCAGTCGATCCAGACGCACCGACCGTGCTCAACTCAATCACCGGCACGGTGGTGGTCTCTGGGGCGGATGTCGCTTCGGACATGATCATCCTGCTGTTTGACGCCAACAACCCGGGTCCACCCGAGGGCACGGCCTCCCCGGTCAGCTTCTCAACAGTCCCTGCGGAGGACTTCTCCGGCGGCGACGGTCTGCTGAGCGCGCCCTACATTATGTCCGAGATCCCCGACGGCGAGTGGCTGCTGCTGGGTCTGATGGACGTCGATGCCGACTTCCACCCCGTGCTCTCCTCCAACGCTGGCGGCACCTGCGGCGACTTCGCCGGCACCTACCCGGTCTCCGCCACCGAGCTGTCGAGTGCCACGGTCACCGTCGTCGGCGGCCAGCTTGTGGAGGGCGTGAGCGTGATCGTCGCCGCGCAGTACCCCACCGAGCGCCCGGCGTTCACCTTCCTCGATGGTGCCGACTCCATCGACCAGACCAGCCCGGTGGCGGTCTTCTCCCTGGAGCCCACCGGCATCCACTCCGAGCTGGTCGAGCTGGCGGATCCCGGGGCGGAGTGTGGGGTGATGCTGCTCACCGAGCTGATCGACGCTGACGCCGACGGCGAGCCGGATCCCCACCTGATCTTCGGAGAGCTGTCTGAGCTCGCGTTCAACGCCTGGCCGAAGGTCTACATCCGCTACTCCGAGGAGCTCAACGGGGTGACCTTACCGGAAGGGGAGTACTACGCTGGCGAGGTGCTGGTCTCGCCGTTCATGTCCTCGACCTTCGGTGGACTGGTCACCCCCGGCATCCCCACGCCAGTCACCCAGCTCGATCTGCTGTTCCCCGGCGCGGTGGGTCACTACATGCCAGACGGCACCGTCGAGGCGGTCTACGCCCCGGACGTGCCGACCGGCGCCTGGGAGGTCACCGTGGTGCTGTCCACCGGCCAGACCTGGACCCTGCCCAACGAGACCGCAGTCTACCCAACCACCGACGGCAGCTTTGATCCCAGTCTCCAGGGCATGACGCTCACCATCGAGTGATCCTTAGCGAAAGCTGAGCATCTCAACATCAAAGACCAGGGTGCCCTGAGGGCGGCCGGGCGTGTTGTTGTAGGCAAGCTCCTTGGGGATCCAGAACCGGAACTTCGCCTCGACGGTCATGAGCTGGAGCCCCTCGGTCCAGCCAGCAATGACCCGGTTGAGCGGGAAAGAAGACGGAGCACCCCGGGGGATGGAGCTGTCGAAGCACTTCCCGTCGGTGGTCCAGCCGGTGTAGTGCACGGTGACTGAGCTGCGGGCGGTAGGAGTTCGACCGCCCTTGCCCTCCGCCAGCACGATGTAGCGCAGGCCGGTGGCGGTCTTGCGGGCATCCGGCGGCGGGCGTCCGACGTTGGACGGCGTGGCGGGAGGCACACGGACCTCGGCGACTGTGAGCAGCTCGACATCGAAGACCAGCATCCCGTGCGGGCGACCGGGCTGTCCGCGGTAGGCGAGGCTCATCGGGATCCAGAACCGTCCGGTCTGGCCCTCTCCGATGAGCTGGAGGCCCTCGGTCCAGCCAGCGATGACGCCATTGAGCGCGAACGACGCGGGCTGTCCGCGAGACTTGGAGCTGTCGAACATCTTGCCGTCGGTCGTCCAGCCGGTGTAGTGGACCGTCACCCGATCGGTCGGACCGGGCTTCTTGCGGCCATCGGCTCCGCTGAGGACTTTGTACGCCAGACCGCTGGCGGTCTTCTTTGCATCAGCAGGGGGGGCAGCAACATCGGGGGGAGCGGGGATCATGGGCACCTCTGAGTTTTCTGGGTGCCACACTCTATCAGGCCAGGACACTCTCCCGCCCGGAGTCCAGCAGCCACAGACAGCTTCCGGCGGATGCCGTCTGGATCTCAGCGAGGCGCGCCTTGGTGATCTGGGGAGGCATGCCGAAGATGTTGAGATCGCCAGATGAGGAGGCGGCGAGGGCATCCATGAACGCACCGGCGGTGACATGCACGGTGGTGCTTGAGGGCAGGCGTGCCTGATCGACCAGATCCCGAAGGAATGCCACCCCGGCGTCGACCTGCGTGGGATCCCGTACTCCGCACCACAGCCGAAGCTTCGCTCCCCACGCCCGCGCCAGCAGGAAGCCGATGAGCACCGGGAGGTCGAGGTTGGCGAGGTGCAGCCGCAGCTTCCACTCCGGAGCGCGATCAGAGATCCAGACGTCGATCACCTCGCGCCGACCCAGCCCGCCGTTGGGATGGGGCAGCCACAGGGCGAGCCCCACGCTCAGCGCCCGGCAGTGCTCCAGGTAGTGGACGATCTCGGCATCGCTCACCCGGGTCTCATCGACCACGACGAGGTTGGGCGGGAACAGCGCGCTCTGGAGGGCGTCGAGGGTCAGGCCCACGCCCTCCATGAACTGCTCCGTGCGCAGTCGGGTCCAGGTGGCGTGGAGCCCGAGGACACGCTCAGCGTCGATGGTCTGTGCGAGGACCACAGGGAGATCCTCATCGCTGCCCAGCCCGACCCAGCGGACCGAGCCGTCCGTTCCGATGAGCGACTCGACCAGCGGACGCATCGCGATGAGCTGCTCGGCAGAGGCGACCGGGGTGAGCAGATCCGGCTTCCAGGCGC
>JBLHNG010000873.1:0-3655 GCA_047621685.1 Myxococcota bacterium
CATCACCGCCCCTCTCATGGAGGCTTTCGACGATGAACGACGAGAAGGCCACCCCCAGCCGCGAAGGCTTCGCACCGCCCCCCGAGGAGGTCGCTGCCTACCTGCGCTGTATTCAGACGCTGCTGGGGCTGCTCCAGAGCTGACCCTACCGGCTGCGTCAGCGGCTCTAGGCAATCTCCAGGAAGAACACACCTTCCTCTTCGGAGTAATTCAGCAACATCTTCGGGGCGCCGGGGGATTCCCCGTAGATGCCGCCCTGGCTCGCATTTACCCGCATCTCGAACCAGTGCGTTGCCGCGTCGCTGAACGCCTCGCCGAAGGGCGTGTTCGGGCTTCGCTTCATGAAGTGAATGGCGAGCTGCATCACCGCCCCCAGTTCGCTGTCCTTGATCTTCATCTTGTCTGGGATCTTCGTTTCGTTTTCGCCCATGTCTCGATTCTCCATCGTCGCCGGGTTTCTCAGTTGCCCCGGCTGGCGACGAAGGGTCGGGACATGGGTCTCCTACCCTTGATTTGGCGTTTTGGCTGTTCATCTGAACTGAGCATCACGCCCTCACCTGTAGCCACCCACCCCCGGAGGTCTACGATGCCCCGAACCGTCACTCCTGCGTCCGCTGTCGTTGAGCTTTCCCTGGTTCGCGACGCCCTCGCTGCTCACGACTGTTCCCACGACTCCCTCGCGTGTCGGATGGGGGTCTGTAAGGCATCGGTGGGGCACTGGATGAGCGGCGCCCGCCGGCCCTCTGCCGGCATGATCGCCGCTGCCGTCCAGCATGACCCCGGCGTCGCCCTCGACATCATCGTCAGCCTCTGCCAGCTCGCCGGCATCGACCCCGGCGACGTACTGCGAGAGCAGGCCCGCCGTGAGGTGGCCCGTGAGGCGCTCCTCGATGTCGCCGCCCGGCTCGTCGACCAGGCCGAGCAGCTTCCGACCCTTCGGAGGGTGGCATGACCGCATCTCCGTCCTCGTCCCGTCCGGCACTCCACAACGTGGTTTTCATTTACACGCTGGGCGGGGCACCTTCTTTCGTTTTGCCCCGGTCCGGCTCTCGCTACAAATCGGTCAGCTCCGACGCTGACTTTATCCCCATGGGAACTGCTACAGGAGCCTCGCCGGCGAGAGCTGGCGGGCGCTGGTCTCAGGCATGTAGAGCCGATGAGACTGGCACAGCCCCCGTCGGAGGGGGAACGCTGGACCGGGTCTCTCTTTCCCCTCTGGGGGTCGCATGACCCCCGCGATCCTTGGCATCGACGGCGGCTGCCCGGGTGGTGCCGTCCAGCTCGCACCCGACGGCTCCCTCCTCTGGGCGGCGTTCTGGGACGAGACCAAGGACGGCGAGCGCATCGTCCTCCGGGTCGTCGCCGAACAACATGCCGCACCTCACGCCTGGGTGGTGGAGACTCACAGCTTCCTCCCCATGGCCTCGATGGTCGGGGCGGTGCTGCTTGACCAGGCGCTCCGTCTGGGACCAGTCAAGCATGCGGATCGGTGGCTTCGTCCCTCCACGGTAATCGCCGTCGAGGGTGTCTTCGTCGGCAAGGACAAGGCCGGCGCGCTGGATCTCAAGGGGACTGCACAAGCCCAGGTCGGCCACCTGGAGGTCCGGGCCCGAAGCCGCGCCCGATGGCTCCTGGCAACGGTCTGGCGGGGTGAGGTGCTGAACCTCCCTGTCCGCACGGCATCGAAGAAGGCCAAAGAGGCCAGCCAGACCCGGATCCCGAAGCTGATCCCGGGCTTCGAGGACGCGCTCGCCGCACTCGATCTCGGCAATGCCACCCACCACGTCACCGACGCCGGCGGGGTGGCGTTCTGTCAGCGGCTTCGGATGCTCAAGCAGCGGAGGGTCGCATGACCTGGTTCATCGTCGAGCATTGGCGGCACGGTGGCTGGTTCGAGGTGGACCGCGCCGGTCACCCTGCCATCGCTCAGGCCATTGAGGTTCAGCTTCGGGAGACCCACCAGGGTGGCTGGCAGTTCTCCTGGTGGCCAACACGCCCCCGAGCCGACGTCCGAGTCCGCGAGGTCACCGCACCAGACACCTGGGGAGAGCGGCGTGAAGCGGCTCCGCCCACGCCGCAAGAGAGGCGGGTCGTGTCCTGGGGTGGTCGCGCCATGGTGGTGGCTGCGATCGAGCCGTCCGCCCTGCACCTGGGCCAGCGCGGTCGGGTGCTCCTGCTTCCGACGAGTGGCCGCGGCCCCTCTCGCATCGAGTCCCTCTCGGCGTTCCCTGAACTCACTGTTGCCGCCCCCATCCGGAGGGCTGCATGACCCGCTCCCTTCCATCGGTGGATGCCCGCCCATTCCTGAAGTGGGCAGGCGGCAAGACCTTCGCTGTGCGCCGGATGCTCGCGACGCTTCCGCCGGACTGGCGAGGACACTACCGCGCCCCCTTCGTCGGTGGCGGTGCCCTCTTCTTCGCCCTGCACACCACCGGTCGGCTCACCGGGGCGTCCCTCTCCGATGCCAACCCCGCGCTGATCGGGCTGTACACGAACCTCCGAGACTGCCCCAAGGCGGTCATCACCCGGCTCCAGCGGCACGCCATCCACCACGGTCGGGCCGGCAAGCTGCACTGGAAGAGTGCCCGGCGCCGGTTCAACGTCCTCAAGCTGCGCGACCCCTTCGACGGGGAGTGCTCGGCCCTGCTGCTGTACCTCCAGGCGACCTCCTTCAATGGGCTGTACCGAGAGAACCAGCTCGGGGAGTTCAACACCCCCATCAACGCCCAGGCCACCCCCGCCGATGTGCTCTCTCCGCGCCGGCTGGCCCGGCTCCAGGCCGCCTCCGGGGCACTCCAGGGCGTAATGCTTCGGGTCTGCGGCTTCTCCGAGGCGCTGGCACCGGCCCGCTGCGGAGAGCTGGTCTACGGCGATCCGCCCTATGACGTGCTCGACGGCCACACCGGCCACGTCGCCTACGTCGCGGGCCGCTTCGGCGCAGCGGATCAGGTCCGCCTGGTGGATGCCCTGCTCGATGTCCGGCGCCGGGGTGCGCTGGTCATGGCCTCCAACAGCGACACCCCACGGATCCGGGGGCTGTATCGGGACTGGCACCGCCAGCAGCTCTGGCGAAGCAACAGCATCGGCAGCCGCAGCTCTGGACGGGTGGCGGAGCTGCTGATGACGAGCTGGCAGGCGCCCGCCCTGGAGGTGGATGGTGTCTGAAGCCTTCCAGCTCATCAACCCCCCGCTGATCCGGGCCGAGTCCCGCTCAAAGGGGAAGCGAAAGGAGACGGCAAAGCAGCGGCTGACGCTGCTCAAGCCGGTCACCGCCACCACCGCGGACGCCTCCCCGCAGACCCATGCCGAGCCCGATCCGGTCGCCGGCTGGCTGGCGCTGTACTCCACGTCCGCTCATCGGGACATGATCCGAGCCATCCGGGCCATGGCCGAACAGATGGCCGCGCCGATGCGGGCGGATCGGGAGCGGCTGAAGACCGTCGAGCAGGACGCGCTGAAGTTCGCCGCGAAGCGTGAGGCCCTCCGGCTGGGGGTGCTGGAGGAGTTCCTGGAGAGCCTGGAGTCCATGGACACCAGCCCCCCGGCCCTCCGTCGCCGCAACCTGCTGAAGATGCGCGCCAGCACCTACCGTCAGGAGCAGGCCGCAGCGATGAAGAAGGCCCGAATCACCTCGGGAGCCCGCCAGGCACTGCGA
>JBLHNG010000874.1:0-3652 GCA_047621685.1 Myxococcota bacterium
AACGATCAGCCGGTGGCCGCTGTGCTTCCAGCGCTCCCCCATGAAGCTCGCCCACCGGGGGCAGAAGACGCTCTCGGGCAGGGCGCGGGCGAGATCAGCGCGGGCGATCTGGTGGGGCTTGAACCCCCGACTCTCCAGCCAGGCGGACACCTCAGCATCCTCGGTGACCGGAATGCAGCGTCCCCAGAACCGGACCAGCTCGTGATGCGGCGGACGGGGATTGATCGGTCCGGGTGAGATCCGCCTGACCGATAGCTTCCTGTGCTCATCGAGATCGTAGACTTTTGGGGCCTGCCCGGTGTAGACCTCCGCGAACCGTGCCCAGCCGTCCTTGTCGCCTGTCGCCGGCTTCGCTGCACCGAGCATCACCCAGGCCGCCAGATCGAGCGCACGTCCGCCCTGATCGCATCGGTGACAGCGCCAGCCGATGTGGTTGAAGCTGATCGGTCCCTTGCGTCGGTCCTTGCTGCCGGCGGTCTCCTCGTTGCAGGCCGGGCAGGGCCAGCAGCGGTTGCCGCGACTGTGCATCCCGAGGTGGCGAACCATCGCCGGGATCGCCATCTCGGAGGCTTCCTCAAGCCAGAGCCAGTCTGCGTTCAGGTTCACGAGGCCCTCCGGACTGGAGGGGGTGGTGCGTCCGCGCTACAGTGGGGTCGAGACTGGCCTTCCATGATCAGCTCCTCTGAGCCCTCGGCGTTGCTGCGCTGGGGGTTCTTGTTGTTGGGGGAGATCCCGACCGCCGGAGCAGGCAGGGAGCGGTAGGTGGCGCACGCTTCGGCGTAGGCGTCGGGGTAGAGCAGGGCCGCCGCGCTGGGCGAGCTGCGGATCAGCCAGACCTCACCGTCGGGGAGTTGGGCGGCGAAGGCATCGGCGAACCGCTGCGCGATCGCCAGCGGGATCAGGTCGTCGAGGGCGAAGATCGCCGGCTCATCGGGCGAGGGTTGGAGACGGATGCGAGCGAGCATCATGGGGAACTCCCAGGGGTGGCGGGTGGACGGATGAGGGAGGCGCGGAACTTCGCCAGCGCCTTCGCCTGCTTCGGGTCGGTCTTGGCTGCGGCCTCCAGGCGGCGGAGCGTCTCGATGAGCACCGCCACGCTGAGGCGGACGTCATCGAGGGCGCGGTGGGTCTGCGCCTCGGTGCGGAGTCCCCAATCACCGGAGAGGAGCTCCAACTTCGCGCTGCCGGTGCGGACCCGTCGGGCGAGGTGCATGGCGCAGCGGCCCCAGGTCGCCTCGATGCCGTGGCGCTTGAGCATCGCCTTGTCGAAGCCGACGTTGTAGGCGATGCAGACGGGGTTGTTCCATGAGGTCAGCCAGGCTTGGAAGTCTGCGGCGACCTCGGCGATGGGGCGTGCGGCCCGCAGCTCGGCGGTCTTGATGCCGCTGACGTTCAGGGCGGCGAGGGCGGTGGGTCGGTGGGGGTTGTGCCAGGGGCGGGCCAGCTCGTTGAAGTGGCCGATCTCGTTGCCCCAGCGGTCGAGGATCACCGCGCCGATCTCAATGACCTCTGCGAGCGGGTCGTTGAGCATCCCGGTGGTCTCGGTGTCGATGTAGGCGATGGGCGCCTCGAAGATCATCGGTGCTGGCGTGGTCTGCGGCTCCGGGGTCTCGCCGGCCTCGATGTCTGCGGCGAGGATCTCCTCGTCGGAGAGGACCACCGCGTCGCGACCGACATCGAGGTAGCGGAGGGAGTCCTCGGGAGCTGGGCCATCCTCGGGGACGGGCCAGCGGACGCAGACGAACCGGGGCAGCAGCTTCGGCTTCTCCAGCCCGGTGCGAGCGACCAGGCCGACGAGCCAGTCTCCGGCCGCACGCTTCCCTGCCCATCCAGTGTCCCGCCATGCTGGTGCCCGCTTCTCGTAGGCGGCGAGGTCCTCCGCAGAGAGGCTGTCCCGCATCTGATCAATCCATTGCTGCCAGAGCTGCTCGTTGGCCTTCCGGCGTCCCTTGCGGGTGCCATCGACAGCGGCCCGCTCGGGGAGGCTCATCGACTCCGAGGTCAGGGTGGAGAGCACCGTGCCGACAGGGATCGGTGGGAGGAGGTCGACGTGCTGGATGGTGCAGACGACCTGCATCTCGTCTTCGGCACGACGGAGCTGGACGGGATCCTTGGCCGGCGTGTAGCCCGCATAGGAGAGCCACTGCTTGGGTGCATCGCCCCGCCAGACCCAGGCCACCGCATGATCGGCGACGATGCCCAGAACGGTCTCGTGGCAGCGTGCAGCCTCTTCGATCAGCCCGGCGATGGAGGGCCAGGGATTGACGCGCTGCCGCCAGGTGGTGAGGGTGCGGTCGAGATCATCGAGGAGCCGCCAGCCGGAGGGCCGGTGGGCCATCTGCTCGTACCGCTTCCGCCGTGCTGAGGTGGCGGCCGACTCGATGCGCCTGATCTGTCGTGCCTTGTCGGCGGCCTGCGCCCGGAGGTCCTTGACGACTGCGGCATCCTCACCGCCCTCCTCCAGCTCGATGGCAGCCAGCAGCAGGCGGAGACGATCCTTCTGGAACTCCGACACCTGATCCTGCGCTTCCTCGATCCGAAGCAGGGTGGCGCGCTTCCGAAGCATGGGCGCGGCAAGGGTGGCGGCGAGGCGGCGGATCCCCCGGATGATGAGTCGGCCCTGAGCGTCGGAGAACTTCGCACGCCAGCGGTCCTGCGGAGACAGGGCGGGCGCTGCCGGGGTGGGCACTGCGCGCTTCAGCTCGGTGGCTGGACGCAGGCTGCGGAGCATCTCTCCGCGAGGCTGCTGGGCCTTGCCCTTGTAGCGGGACTTCTGAGCCGGAGCGGTCAGGGTGAGGGCTTCAGTCATCCTCACCGCCCAGAGCCCCAGCCCCGTTCGTGATGGGCAGCTCGGTGACGGGCTGGCGGTTGCACAGGGGGCGAATCGTCGATGGTGCCGATGAGGACGAGGAGCTATCGGTCAGGCGGATCTCACCCGGACCGACGTCTGGAGCGGTGCCCGGGGCGGTTCTATCGGTCCGGCGGATCTCACCCGGACCGATGTCTGAAGCCGTGCCAGGGGCAGTTCTATCGGTCCGGCGGATCTCACCCGGACCGATGTCGGGGGCAGGAGTCGAGGCGGTTTCATCGGTCCGGCGGATCTCACCCGGACCGATGTCGGGGTCCGGAGCCGGGGCAGTCTTATCGGTCCGGCGGCTCTCACCCGGACCGATGTCGGGGGCCTGATCGAGGCGCCAGAGCCGGAGATGGACGCCGGGCTTCTCACCGGTCGCTGCGTACCACTTCGCGGTGCTGACGGAGGTGATCTGGCAGTCGTCGGTGACGATGAGGCCGGGGGTGCCGGGTCGGTTGCCCTTCCTGGGCTTGCCACCGTCGAGGGCATCCTTGAGGGCCTTGAGGACGTTGTCGGCGTCGGGGGTGACGATGTGACGGACTCGGGGACCGTCGCCGAGGCGCTTCACCCGGTCGAAGACGACCAGGACATCGAGGCGGAGGGGAACATCCCGGGGGACAGGGCCGTGCATGCCGGCCTGCTGGCGAGCGAACTGGAGGACCTGTCGGGCGTGCTTCTCCCAGATCGAGGTGCTCTTCCCCGACCTGAATCCCAGCGTCCCGTCCTTCTTGACGTGCCCCCGAGGCCGCTCTTTGGGCTTGGGGGTGCCGGGGATGAAGGTCTTGAGGACGAGCCTCA
>JBLHNG010000875.1:0-3644 GCA_047621685.1 Myxococcota bacterium
TTAAACCGTGCCTGGGCGGACTGTCAACCATCTCGTTTCATCACAGGTCTGTGTGATAGGCACCCCGCCTGCCAAGGAGCCTCCCATGCTGATCCTGCCCCTGCTGACGGCCTGCTTCGACGACGACCCAAAGCCCAACGTCGCCCCCGCTGTGCTCACCATCCCCGAGCCCCCTGCACCGCTGACCTACACGATGAAGAGCGTCAAGAAGGACACCGGGGACTGCGATGCCACCTGTGCGAGCTTCGAGGCGTCCTGGCCGGTGTTTGAGGGTGGCGGTGCTGAGGCGATCAACGCCTGGGTGCTGCAAGCAGTGGGCTCATCGGGAATGACTGGCGAGCCGATGGCCTCTCCCGAGGTGGCCGCCGATAGGTTCCTCGCCGACTGGACGGACTTCCGGGCCGAGGATCCCGAGGCGATGGGCTGGTCGATGGAGCGCAGCGTGAGCGTGGCCTTTGAGAGCGACACCCTCATCGTGGTTGGCGGATCTGAGTCCAGCTACACCGGCGGCGCACACGGCAACTTTGGCTCGTCATTCGGAACCTTCATCCGGCAGACCGGCCAGCAGGTGGCCCTGAGCGACATCCTGGTGGATGGCTATGAGGCGAAGCTGCGGCCCCACATCGTCGCTGGCCTGGAGGTACATTTTGAGGCCAGCCTGGCCGAGGTCGACCTCGACCACACCGCCGCCGACATCCCGCTGGCGGGTGGCTGGGCGATCACCAGCGAGTCGCTGACCTTCCACTACGACCCCTACGAGATCGGCCCCTACGTCATGGGGGCACCATCTGCGGAGATCCCGAAGGGCAAGATCCTCGACCTGATCCGCAAGGACAGCCCGTGGTAGGTGGCTTCGCTCCATTGAGATAGCGAGTGCGTTGCTGGCGGTCGCGAGCGTTGGAATTACCGCTGCACTTCAAGGATGCGCCCCGCTCTATGAGGTCGCCTGCCCTCCTTGCGGCCCCACCCAGACACCCACTTACTCACCACCACCGTCCGCAGACTCAGAGGACCTTCCTGTGCCGAAGCGGGAGATTCCTGTTCTCAGTCGCCGACAAACAGCCGCTGGACCCTCCGGCTGTCCACCCGCACCATCAGCTCGTAGGGGATGGTGCCAGCCAGCTCGGCGACGTCTTCGGGCGCGAGGGTGTGGCCCTCGTAGCTGCCAAAGAACAGGACCTCGGCGCCGACGTCGACCTCGGGCAGATCGGTGAGGTCGACGGCGAGGGAGTCCATGGAGATCCGGCCGACGAACGGGGCCTTGTGCCCCCGGATCAGCGCGTGGCCACGGCCCGACAGTCGCCAGGGGATGCCGTCGTTGTAGCCCATGCCGACGATCCCGATGCGCCGCTGATCGTCGGTGACGGTGTAGGTCCCGGAGTAGCCGACCTTCTGCCCCCGACGGAACACCGAGATGTGGGCGATGCGGCCAAGCAGGGCGAGGGCCGGACGAAGGGGGAGGGCGGCAGCGGTCTCCGAAGAGGGGTGCACGCCATACAGCGCGAGCCCGATCCGGATCATGCCCTTCCGGGCGCGGGGGAAGCGCACTGCAGCAGCGGAGGCGGCGGTGTGTTCGAGCAGGTCAGTCAGCCCCAGCGCAGCCAGCTCGGCGGAGGCGGCCTCGAACCGGTCGAGCTGTGTGGCGGAGTAGTCGTCGGCGTCGGGGTTGTCCGCGCTGGAGAAGTGGGTCATCAGCCCGGTGGGTCGAAGCACACCGGACGCCATCACCCGACGGGCCAGCGCACCGATGCCCTCGGGCTGCGCGCCGAGCCTGCCCATGCCGGTGTCGACCTGGAGGTGCACATCAAGTACCACTCCGGCGCGCTGAGCGGCCTCGATGAGGGCCTCGGCCAGCGGCATTGAGTAGAGCGCCGGGGTGAGGCGGTAGCGGATGACCTTGTCGATCTCGCTGACGTCGAGGAGGGTGACGAGGATCGGCAGGTGGACCCCGGCCCGGCGCGCCATCGCCCCCTCGTCCGCTGCGGCGACCCCGATCCAGTCCACCCCGCGCCCCTGGAGGTCGATGGCGACCCGGGCCAGCTCGGTGCCATACGCCGAGGCCTTCAGCATCGCGAGGATCTTCACCGACGGTCCCACCATCTGGCGGAAGCTGTAGAGGTTCTCGCCGATGGCACCGAGGTCGACGATGAGGCGGCGGGGGGCCATGGACTCCCAGATCGCCCGCGCGGTGTCCGCCAGCCCCTCTGCCCGAGGTCCCTTCACCAGCACCACATCGCCGGACCGGGCTGCCGCGTGGACCGCGACTCGGATCTCGTCCTCCCCCTGCGCCCAGACCACGCTGCCGTCAGGTTGGGCGGTGAGGAATGCTGCAGCGGTGTGCTTGAGGTCGTCGTCGGGCAACAGGATGAGCAGCGAGAAGCCCTGCTCCGCGGCGAGTCGGCCGACCAGGGCGTGCTCATCGGCGGAGCGTGCCCCGAGCTCTCGCATCCCGCCGAACACGAAGATGCGCCGCCCGGTCCCATGAGCGGAGCGGAGTGCAGCCTGGACGGAGAGCGGATCGGAGCTGTGGGCGTCGTTGATGATGGTCACCCCATCTGGCGCCCGCCAGACCTCCATCCGCGTCGGGCCAGGGGCGAAGCCCTCGATCCGGGCGATGATGTCCTCGGCAGACAGGGAGACGATGCCGTCCACCTTGAGCGTCCAGGCTGCCCCCATTGCGGCCTCCAGGTCGGCGATCAGCGGCGGAGCGCGCACCCCGATGTGCACGCCGTGCTGACTGCCGTCGGGGAATTCCACGGTGATGAAGGCCCCGTCGGGTCGGTCCTGCTGGTGGACGACTCTGGGCAGGGGGGCGCTTCCGTAGGTCAGCCATTCACAGGCGTACCGTGCCCGGTGGGCTTCGAGCAGGGGCTCGTCGGGGGGCAGGATGAGGGCCGTCGTGAGGTTCTGGTCGAACAGGGTCAGCTTCTCAGCAGCGATGACCGTGCGGCTGCCGAACCCGGCGATGTGGGCGAGGCCGATGTTGGTGAGGAGCCCATAGGTGGGGTTGAGGATCCGGTGCAGGCGCGCCATCTCACCCGGCGCGCTGGCGCCAGCCTCGAAGATGCCGAGCCGGGTGCCTGAGGGCGCGGCGAGCACGGAGAGGGGCACTCCGAGCTGGCTGTTGTGGCTGCCAGGGCTGACGTAGAGGCCCGGGTGACCGGCCAGGATCCTCGCGAGGGCGTCCTTTACGATGGTCTTGCCGTTGCTGCCGGTGATCGCGAGCACGTCGCCGATGTGGTTCCAACGGTACCAATTGGCGAGGCTCTGGAGTGCGGCGAGGGGGTCGGTGACCAGGATGCGCCCCGGGCCAGGATCCTGGGAGACCACCGCCGCTGTAGCCCCGGCGTCGAGTGCGGCTTGCACGAACCGGTGCCCGTCGGTCTGGGTGCCGTGCAGGGCGAAGAAGAGGTCACCCGCCCCACAGCGCCGGGAGTCGATTCGGACGCCCTGAATTATCGCATCCGAGGCGACATCGGTCGGGGCGAGGGGGGAGAGCGCGGGCAGGAGGTCGGACAGCGGCGTGGGCTTCATGAGATCGGAGTATCGCGCCGGTCTGGTGGTGGGGCTGAAGCGGATCCCCCATCGCCTGTGTGTCTTCGCACACCTGTCGCGGCCAGCAGGCGACAGGTGGCTCGTAAGGT
>JBLHNG010000876.1:0-3618 GCA_047621685.1 Myxococcota bacterium
GGCCGCCGGGGTGATCACCGCCAGCGGCACCCTCGGGCAGATCATCCCGCCGAGCGTGGTGCTGGTCGTGCTGGCGGATCAGCTCGGGGTCTCGGTGGGCGACCTGTTCGTCGGCGCGCTGATCCCGGGCCTGATGCTGGCGGGGATGTTTGCGCTCTACGTGGCCGTCATCGCGGTGCTCAAGCCTGGGTCTGCACCGGCCCTGCCGCCCGAGGAGCGCGCGCTGCTGGTCGGCAGGGAGCTGATCCGGCGGGTGGTGCTGGTGATGGTGCCGCCGCTGGTGCTCATCCTGCTGGTGCTCGGCAGCATCTTCCTCGGCATCGCCACCCCGACTGAAGCGGGCGCACTGGGAGCGGTGGGGGCGATGGTGCTCGCCGGGCTGAACCGTCGGCTCGATCTGGTCACCCTGCGCGGGGCGATGGAAGAGACCACCCGGCTGACCTCGATGGTGGTCTTCCTGCTCATCGGCTCGACCGCGTTTGCCCTGGTCTTCCGTGGACTCTACGGCGACATCTGGATTGAGGATCTGCTCACCGGGCTGCCCGGCGGAAAGATCGGCCTGCTCGTGGTCGCCAATGTCACCATCTTCCTGCTCGGCTTCTTCATCGACTTCTTCGAGATCGCCTTCATCCTCCTGCCTCTCCTCGTGCCCGCAGCCCGGGTCCTGGGGGTGGACCTGGTGTGGTTCGGGGTGATGATCGCGATGAACCTCCAGACCAGCTTCCTCACCCCACCGTTCGGCTTCTCGCTGTTCTACCTTCGAGGGGTAGTGGGCGAGGAAGTTCCGACCTCGGCGATCTACCGCGGCGTGCTGCCGTTCATCGCCATCCAGGTCTTCGCGCTGATTCTGATCTGCGTGTTCCCGGAGCTAGTGACTGGCCTGCTGGACTGACTGAAAAGAAGCCTACTGACAGAACGGCCCGTCGATTTCGAGCAGGTTGTTGTCGTCGTCGCACTCCAGGTCGCCGCTCTCTACACGCACCCGGATGGCATTCCAGGTGTCCATGTCCGGCTCGTTCAGCTCGATCTCGACGCCCTCCAGGAAGTCGCCGACGGTCAGGACCTCCGAGATCGCGATCCGAGCAACCTCGACGGGGGTGCCGCCGATGCCAGCGGTGACCACCAGCTCCGCACCGCTGGTGAGGTCTGAGGCCCCGAGGTTTCCAGGGTGGACCCACAGCAGCAGGCGGTCCTCATCGCAGTCGATCTCGCAGATGTCGCCAAAGTCAACGGTGAGGTCGGGCGCCTTGAGGCCGTCTCCGGCGTCCATGTCTCCGGAGCGGAAGTTGTTGTAGGACAGCCAGTTGGGCTCGGGGTTGCGCGGGATGGTGCCGTCGTCGTTGACGTTGGTGATGGAGTAGGCGTGCTGGTTCCAGATCTTCCGCCCTGGACGCCAGGACTCGTCCAGGTCGCCGAACACGGAGAAGCCGGTCCGGCCGCTGGTGTGGGCCACCACGATCTCAGCCTGCCCGTCGCCGTCGACATCGGCGATGATCGGGTACTCCAGCCAGGTGCCGTTGCTGTGATCGGTGCTCTCCAGCTTGACCGCACCGTCGGGTCCGGAGAACACCCACAGGCGGGTCTCGTCGGCGTAGACCACCTCCGCGACCCCGTCGCCCTCGAAGTCGAACACCGCGCTTCCGGTGTTGCCCGAGGAGCCATCCTGGGTGCTGCGGACCCACAGCTTCGTGCCGTCGCCGTCAAACACCGTGTAGTTGGAGGCGCCTGCCACCCCGATCTCCGGCTCGCCGTCGCCGTCGAAGTCCGCCACCGTCGGGGGGCCGCCGTAGTAGCTGCCGGCATTGTCGATGGTGGTGGTCCACAGCACGGAGCCGTCGGTGTCCTGGAGCCGCAGGGTTCCGGCGTACATCACGACGATCTCGCCCTGGCCGTCCTGGTCGAAGTCGGCCGCCGCCACATAGCCATCGGTCTGGCCGTTGTACCAGATGGTCGCGCCATCAGGGGTGTAGAGGGCGTTGCCGGTGACGACCTCCTGGACGCCGTCAGCGTCGATGTCGGCGGCGAACGAGGTGGTGCCGACATTCATGGTTCCGCCCCGGCCATAGCTGCCGAGGCCCCGGATGGTGCCGGTCATGCCGTTGAGGATCGCCGAGCCAGCGATGATCTCGACCTTGCCGTCGCCGTCCATGTCCGCGATGGCGGGGGCGTCAGAGGTGCCGTAGATGGAGCCGGCGATGGAGGGGGAGGTCCACTTCAGCGTGCCGTCGTTCTCGAACGCCTTGACCGTGGTGGCGGTCAGGGCGATGATCTCCTGGATGCCGTCGTTGTCGATGTCGCCCAGCGCGACCGCACCCTGGCCCTGGAGCTGCTGGTTGGAGACGCTGAACAGCTCGTAGGCGCCGTCACCCGAGACCGCTCGCAGGGTGCCGTAGCTGCCGTAGGTGACCACCACGATGTCGGGGGTGTCGTCTTCGTTGATCAGCCCGTCGCCGTTGTCGTCGTCCAGAGAGCCGACCACCGGGGTCATCATGATGCTCGATGAGGTGGAGTCGGTGCTCCAGGTGGCCTTGTGGTACTCCACGACCGGGGTGAAGGACCCGACGGCGACCTCATTCTCGCAGAGCTCATTGGGCTCGTCGGAGTACCCGAGGGGCGCATCGAGGTCG
Organism: Myxococcota bacterium; assembly: GCA_047621685.1. Lineage (GTDB taxonomy): Bacteria > Myxococcota_A > UBA796 > UBA796 > UBA796 > JAQXDW01. The sequence continues at coordinate 2,628 of JBLHNG010000876.1, forward strand.
CAGTCCTCGTCGGTGGCCTCCGGTCCAGTGTCGTTGTCGCCCGGCACAGCGCTGTCGTCGCCCTCGCCAGAAGACGGCTCGTTGCTGAGCTTGTAGTCGCTCTGGCAGGCGGCCAAAACGAGGAGCAGGGCAGATCGAGACATGGGGACTCCGTGGGTGTTCTCAGCAGCGGTCGAGGCGGGCCTATTGTCCGTATGCAGCCCTGGCGTAGGCAAGCTCAGCAGTTGCAAACCATCGGTTCATATCATCCCTCGCGCCCTTCCAATGATCATAGATCTTCCGGTAGCCAGCATCAGCGGACGCGAACTCCTCCAGCAGCGCGAGTGACTCGGCCTTTGCGGCGGTCATGATGTCGTCGGAGAACGGACGAAGCTGCACCCCGGCGGCCAGGAGACGGGCGAGCGCGGGCGGGTTGAGGGCGTCGTAGCGGGCGGTCATGATCAGCTCTGCCTCTCGACAGGCGGCGGTGAATATCGCCTGGTGCTCGCTGGACAGCGACTCAAACGCGCTCTTGTTGGCGTAGAACGACAGGCTCGGACCGGGCTCCCACCAGCCGGGGTAGTAGTAGAAGTTGGCGACCTTGTGGAAGCCGAGCTTCTCGTCGTCGTAGGGGCCGACCCACTCCGTAGCGTCGATCGCGCCGCGCTCCAGTGCCGGGTAGATCTCGCCGCCCGCGAGCACCTGCACAGACACCCCCAGCCGGCTCATGACCTCGCCGCCGAGCCCGGGGATGCGCATCTTGAGGCCCGACAGGTCGGCGAGACCGCTGATCTCGCGCTTGAACCAGCCGCCCATCTGCGCGCCGGTGTTTCCAGCGGGGAAGTTGATGATGGAGTAGTCGGCGAACAGCCCGCGCAGCAGGTCGAGTCCGCCGCCCCCGTGCAGCCACGCAGAGTTCTGGCGAGCGGTCATGCCAAACGGCACGCAGCAGTCAAACGCCAGGGCCGGGTTCTTGCCAATGTAGTAGTAGCTGGCGGACTGACCGACCTGG
>JBLHNG010000877.1:0-3617 GCA_047621685.1 Myxococcota bacterium
CCTGGAACACCCCTTGCTTAAGCATCAGTCGTCCCTGGCAAATCTCACCAAGAGGTACAACCGATGCGAAGCCTTCTCCCCCTGATCACCCTGCTCGTCGCCTGCTCCACCGAGCCCACCCCCACCATCGAGCCCCACGCGGATCCCCCGGCGATCACCGAGACGGCCCCCGACGTGGCGACGTACACCACCGCAGTCGAGTCGGACACCTTCGAGCCCGCACACACCCTCGAGTCTGCCGAGACCGCCCCAGCCATCGCGACCACCAACCGCACCCCCGCAGGCCTCTTCTCCACCGACCCCGACGCCCCCACCTCCAGCATCACCATCCAGGACGGCGAGAGCCTCGCCCTCATCGCCGACTGGAGCGGCGTAATCTCCGAGGAGATCGCCTCCCTCAACGACATCGACGTCAGCGACCCCCTCTACCCCGGTCAGGAGCTGATCCTGCCCGAGCTCAGTGCAGGCAGCGTGGAGACAGAGCGGGTCGCATTCACCAAGGTCCGCCTCAGCCGCTACCTCGACCGTCGTGGTGGACTGTCCGGGATGCGGACCTACCGGGTGCAGACCGGCGACACCGCCTGGGGCATCGCCCGCACTGAGCTGGGGGTTCCCACCTGGGTGCTGTCCCACTACAACGGCGGCGACTCCCTCGATCGGCTGATCATCGGCCAGGAGCTGCTCGCCCCGGTGCTCGGTGATGAGGTGACCGCAGACTCCGACGAGCTGGCTCAGTAGCCTCAGCTCAGTCCACCGGACTGGCAAACGAGAACACGGCATCCGGCCGGGCTATCGCGAGGTAGTCCGGCACTGCCATGACCACCGACACCGTGTGAGACCCCGCCGAGAACGCGATCTGTGCATTGTCAGCAATCGACTGGTCGACATACAGCGGCAGGTCGAAGATCGGCCGACCCAGCGGCGGCACACACCCTGGAGTCAGCCCGGTCAGCACCAGCAGCTCCTCTCGGGTGGCGAACCGCATCCGGCGGGCGCCGAGGAACTTTCGGATGACGTTCCCCTGGCTCCTGCGCGCCGAGCTGATGACGAACACCCCGAACACACCGTCGAACTTCATCACCAGCGACTTCCCCCCGATGGCCAGCGGGGTTCCCCGAAGCACTGCGGCGTCCCGGGCGGTGGCGATGGGATCGTGCACGATGCGCTGGTGGGGAACGTCGGCGATCAGGGCTTCGATGTGGTGGAGCACGGACATGCCGGGAAGGCTATCCCGGTGCTCGCTGACAATCGTCAGTGAGTATACTGCTCACCGTGCTACGAATGCCGGGAGGTGAGTGCCATGGATCTGAACTTCAGCCCTCAAGACGAGCACTTCCGAGTCGAGGTCCGAGACTGGCTGGAGGCGGCCCTCTCCGGTGAGTTCGCCGACCTGAGGGGACGCGGCGGGGCTGGGGATCAGGGCGAGCTGATCGCGGAGCGTAAGGTCTGGGAGCAGGCGCTGGGCGCGGCGGGCTGGCTGGGGCTGTCGTGGCCCACGGAGTACGGCGGACGTGCCCTGCCGCTGACCCAGGAGGTCATCTTCAACGAGGAGTATGCCCGCGCCAACGCCCCGGGTCGGTTGGGGCACATCGGCGAGGCCCTGCTGGGGCCGACCCTCATCGCGTTCGGCACGCCCGAGCACAAGGCCCGCTTCCTGCCGAAGATCCTCGCTGGTGAGGAGTACTGGTGCCAGGGCTACTCCGAGCCCGGGGCCGGCTCCGATCTCGCCAACGTCCAGTGCCGGGCGGTGCTCAAGGACGGGCAGTGGGAGATCACCGGTCAGAAGATCTGGACCTCGATGGCGGAGTGGTCGGAGTGGTGCTTCGCCCTGTGCCGCACCGACTCCGACCTCCCTCGCCACAAGGGCATCTCCTACCTCCTCGTGCCGATGAACCAGCCCGGCATCACCATCCGACCCATCGAGCAGATCACCGGCGGCGCGGAGTTCGCCGAGGTCTTCTTCGAGGGCGCAAAGACCGCCGAGTCCAACGTGGTCGGCGGGGTCAACGGCGGCTGGAAGGTGGCGATGGGCACCCTGGCGTTTGAGCGCGGCGCCTCCACCCTCGCCCAGCAGCTCTCCTTCGCCAACGAGCTGGACGTGATCATCGCCCTGGCGAAAGAAAACGGCGCCGCCCAGGATCCCCTCATCCGCCAGCGCATCGCCGATGCCTGGGCCGGGCTGCGCATCATGCGGCTCAACGCCCTGCGCATGCTGACCCAGATGGAGGGCGGAACCCTCGGCCGCGAGGCGATGATCACCAAGCTGTACTGGGCGACCTGGCACCGCGACCTCGGCGAGCTGGCGATGGACGTGCTCGGTCCCGACGCCGCCATCCTCCCTAACGACCGCCTCCATCCCCTCCAGCGGCTGTTCCTGTGGACCCGCTGCGACACCATCTACGCCGGCTCCAACCAGATCCAGCGCAACATCATCGGCGAGCGGGCCCTCGGCCTGCCCAGAGGTCCCAGATGAAGCCCGTCTACCCCCAGCCCCGCGGTCTCCTGACTGGTCGCACCGTCGTCATCACCGCCGCCGCCGGTGCCGGGATCGGCTTCGCCGCCGCGAAGCGCTGCGTGGAGGAGGGCGCTCGGGTGGTGATCTCTGACATCCACGACAAGCGTCTCGCGAAGGCCGCTGCCACGCTCTCGGAGCTGGCTGGCGAGGACGTGCCCGGGGTCCGCTGCAACGTCACGGTGCAGGAGGATGTCGATGCCCTCATGGCTGCCGCGATCAGCCACCTCGGCCACGTCGACGTGCTCATCAACAACGCCGGGCTCGGCGGCACTGTGGATCTTGTGGAGATGACCGACGCGGAGTGGAGCCGGGTGATCGACGTCTCCCTCACCGGCACGATGCGCACCAACCGGGCCGCGCTGCAGCACATGATCCCCCGCAAGGCCGGCTGCATCATCAACAACGCCTCGGTCCTCGGCTGGCGCGCACAGGCCGGGCAGTCCCACTACGCCGCCGCCAAGGCCGGGGTGATGGCCCTGACCCGCTGTGCCGCACTTGAGGCAGCCCCCCACAGCATCCGCATCAACGCCGTCGCCCCCAGCCTCGCGATGCACCCCTATCTCTACAAAGTCACCAGCCCTGAGCTGCTCAAGGAGCTGACCGACCGAGAGGCTTTCGGCCGGGCGGCGGAGCCCTGGGAGGTCGCCAACACGATGATCTTCCTCGCCTGTGATCTCAGCTCCTACATGACCGGCGAGGTCCTCTCAGTCAGCTCCCAGCGGGCATAGCTGACCAACAGGGCTGGGCGACTGAAGGTCGAGCGCACTCTGCCAGGGATTGGCATCGAAGTGCCGGGGACGACGACGTCAATGTCGCGACTGCCGCCAGATGGTGTCACGCTGAGAAGGCGGAATGCCATCTCTCGGCAATGGAATGGTCCTTGCTTGCGAACCCACGTAGCGGAGGTCCCTCGATGAACATCAGCACCCTCATCCTCACCACCCTTCTGGCGTGCGACGGCAAGGCCGACACCGGGGGCGAAGAGACCGGGGACTACGACACCTGCTACGGCGAGCCGATGATCCCGCAGGACTTCGACTGGACCACCGAGGTCGACGATGCGGCCCTGGAGTCCCTGGTCAAGCAGCACGGGCTGGCCGCC
>JBLHNG010000878.1:0-3609 GCA_047621685.1 Myxococcota bacterium
CGACATGGTCGGCAACCTGGAGGAGTGGGTGCTCGACGACTGGCGGGGAATCGACGGCATGCTGGAGGGCGGAGCCTGGTACACCTTCGCCGCCTACGCCGACTGCACCGGGCGCTACTCCCGGGAGCCGGACTACCGACTGGCCCCGGATCGCCGGGTCTACTCGGCGGGCTTTCGGTGCTGCTGGACCGAGGAGGCCCCCACCCCTGCCGACATCTCCGCCGACGCCAACGCCCGGCTCGAAGCCGCCGCCGCGACCGACTCCGATGCCGCCTACGATGCAACCAACGAGTTCCCCCTCGGCGGCGGGGTGTTCATGGACGCCTATGAGTACCCCAACCGACCCGGCGAGTTCCCACGCGTCGGGGTGACCTGGGAGGAGGCCAGCGGACTGTGTGAGACCGCCGGTCGGAGGCTGTGCGAGACCCACGAGTGGGAGCGGGCCTGCGGCGGAGAGGACGACTGGGCCTACCCCTACGGCGAGCAGTTCATCGACGCCGCCTGCCCGGTCGCCTGGAGCCAGGCCACCCCATCGGGCACCCACTTCGGCTGCACCTCACCGAGCGGCGTCAGCGATCTGGTCGGCGGGGTCTGGGAGTGGACCGCCACACAGATCGACGCCCCGGTGCTCACCGCCGGTCACGGCGAGATCCTCCGAGAGCTTCGCGGCGGCTCCTGGTACACCGACCCCACCAAGGGCACCTGCGCACCAGACGACGGCTACCCGGCCGCCCCCCAGACCGCCGCGTTCCCGATGGTCGGCTTCCGGTGCTGCCGGGGCGAGCCCACGGTAGACCCGATCACCCCGAAGCCAGGCACCCTCACCTGCCCGTCCACCATGGTCGCAGTCGGCGACTTCTGCATCGACACCCACGAGTACCCCAACCACAGGGGCACCATCCCCACTGCGGATCTTACGTTTGAGGGTGCGGTCGCGGCCTGCACCGGGCGAAACCTGCACGTCTGCACAGAGTCGGAGTGGGAGCAGGCCTGTGCGGGAGAGCACGACCGGCGGTGGCCCTATGGCAACACCTACAACAAGACCGCCTGCCACGACCTCTCAGAGTCGGCAACGGAGGAAGGCGGCTACCCGGTCGCCTCAGGCAGCTACCGGAATTGCCAGAGCCCGGAGGGGGTCTTCGACCTGTCGGGCAACCTCTGGGAGTGGGTGGCTGTGGGCACAGGCGGAGCACGCGGGGTGCTGCGGGGTGGGGGCTGGAACCTGTCGGCGGGGCTCAACCAGTGCCGGGCGCGAGCAGAGGCCCAGCAGGACCACAGCTCCTTCCAATTCGGCACCCGCTGCTGCGGCTCGGCCGCGGAGGTCACCAGACTGTGACGGTGCTCAAGAAGATCCTCAAGAAGCTAATCTTCAGTCTCCTCGCTGCCGCGCTGGTGCTGCTGCTGTCGGAGGGCGCGCTGCGTGCGGTCGCCGGGCTCACCGAGAAGGACTGGCGAACAGACCCGCTGCCGGCACACGCCGAGTATGAGGTGCTCTGCGAATTCTCGGACCTCCTGCGCATGTGTCCCGACCAGGGGCCGGAGTACGAGCGGGTCCGCCCCGAGGTGTTCTTCCCCACCGCCGACCGCCCCCGGGTGGTGGTCATCGGCGAGTCGTCGGTCTACGGGCTCGGCATCGCGGCGACGGAGGCCTGGCCGGCTCGGCTGGAGGCCCACCTCGGTGGGGCGGCAGAGGTCCTCAACATGGGCCGGTGCGGAACCTACGCCAGCCGACTGGTCCCGATCGTTCAGGCCGCCCTGACCATCGAGCCCTCCGCAATTGTGCTCGCCATCGGCAACAACGAGCACACCATGACCAGCTTCTACACCGGCCTCGCCGCCCGGGATCCGCTGGCGGTCTACGCGATGTCCCGGACGCTGGGGCGCATCCAGCTCTATGGACTGCTGTCCCGGGTGCTGATCGGGGATGGTCGGGTGGTGGAGAGCTTCGAGGCGCCCAGGGAGCTGCTGAGTGACCCGGTCGAGCGCCTCGCCTACGCCGCCCGCCGTCGCCCCCCGGATCTCACCGCCTTCCCCGACGCCCTCGCCAGCCCCGAGGTCACCGCCCTCATCGAGCGAGAGCAGCGGCTCAAGGAGCGCATCTACCGCGAGCACATGATCGCCATGCTCGACGCCATCGCCCCGACCGGGGTGCCGGTTGTCCTGGCGACCATGGCCCGAGACCTCACCGTGCCCCCGGTGCTCTCCGGGGTCCACATCCCCGAGAACGCCGACCGGATCCGGGCACTCCTGCATCGTCTGGAGAACCACCGCAGCGAGCAGGTCGCCATCGTCGCGGAGGGGCTCGCCCTCGACGAGCGGGTGTCCGCGTTTCAGTACGAGAACGCCATGATCCTCCGCAGGCAGGGTCGACTGGCAGAGGCTGCGGAGGGAGCGCGGACGGCGGTGGAGTGGGATCTGGTCCCCGACGGCACCCCGGCGATCAACACCATCATCCGACAGCTCGCCGCCGAGCGTGGCCTCGCCCTCCTCGACCTCGATGTGCTCGCCGATGCTTCCCTGAGCGACCCGGAGGCGCTGTTCCTCGACAAGGTCCACTTCAACGCTCGCGGAGCAGATCGGGTCGGAGAAGAGGCCGCCGGAGTCCTGCATGGGGTGCTGGGTCTGCCTGGCGCTGGCCCGGTGCGATAGGGTAGCTGCCACAGGAGCGCGAATGGCCAGTGGGTCGAATCAGGACGGAGAAGAGCCACGATGGATGACCGTGTGCAAGAAGCTGTACCGCTACAACGGCTTCCTCAATGACATCATGCTCATCCCGATGTTCACCGGGATCATCCTGGAGACCCGGGAGCGGGGCAACGTCAGCTTCATCTCGACCAATGCCCTCAGCAGCGCCAACATCGGCTTCTGCGTGCTGTTCTTCACCGAGTGGCTGCTCGGGCTGATCATCAGCGACGATCGCAAGGCCTTCCTCAAGAGCCCCGGTCGCATCATCGACCTCGTCTCCACCCTGCCGTTTGGAGACGCCTTCCAGACCCTGCGCATCTTCCGGCTCGCCCGGCTCATCCGGCTGCTGCGGGTGGTCATCCGGGCGCGGCGGTACAAGGGCAAGGGCGAGAAGCTGCTGCGGGCACTGAGCATCGTCGGTGCGACCGTCTTTGCCGGGGCCATCGCGCTGCACACCGTGGATCCCGACAACCCGGCGCTTGACTCCTTCGGGGACGCCCTGTGGTGGTCGATCGTGACGGTCAGTACCGTCGGCTACGGCGACATCACGCCAATGTCTGGACAGGGCAAGCTGGTCGCGGTCGCCCTCATCCTGTTCGGCATGGGTGTCGCTGGTTACCTCGCTGGCTTCATGGCCTCGATCCTTGCGGAGCCCGATGAGGAGTCCGTCGCGGACACCCTGGTGCGCATGGATGCGAAGTTGAATCGCATTGCTGCGCATCTGGATATTGACGTTTCTGACCTGCAGGCTCCGAAGATGGAGGACTTTGAACCCAAGGAGGGCTCTTCTTGAGCTGCGGAGGGCTCTTCTTGAGCTGCCGGGTTGAGGGCTGGGGAGCCCGCTAAGGCACAGGAAGGTCCGGTCAGACTGCGTGGGGTGGCCGGGGATTCGCCCTTGGTGTCGGGGTGGGTCCGCTGGGTGGG
>JBLHNG010000879.1:0-3605 GCA_047621685.1 Myxococcota bacterium
CCACTCCGGTGTCCCCTTGCGCGCGCCCGGGCGAACTGAGACTCCTGAACTGGCGATCCAAAACAATACAATCAACAAAATTAGGGGGGAAGGCAGCCACCTGACCAGCTTCGTAGGACTCACCCCGTCCCCGCGCCTCTCCACGAATCGACAATCAGCCCGTCTGCGACCGGCACTTGTCGAACTTTATGGTCAGTACGAGAGAAGGCAGCCACCTGACCGGCTTCGGCTGCCTCCGCCCGTCCCTGCCCCTCTCCACGAATCAGCAATCAGCCCGTCTGACGACCGGCACGTGCTGAACTCAACGGCGGGGACACTGAGCCAGCCACCTGACCGGCTTCGCAGGGCTCACCCCGTCCCCGCCCCTCTGCGGTCAGTGAACGAGAAGGCAGCCACCTGACCGGCTCCGTCAAACTCCGCCCGTCTCCAACACGGCAATCAGCCCGCCTCAAGACCGGCACGTGCCGACACTCACCGGTCAGTACAGTCCCCCCGCCTACAGCTGCTCCTCAGCGAAGACGCGGTTGAGCCAACCTACCCGCGCTCCCAGCGAGTCAGGGAGAGGTCCTGCATCAGCTTCTGCTCTTCGGCGTCGGCCTCGGCCAGGAAGCCGACCCGAACGTAGTCCCGCTCATCCATCGACTGGTGCTGGACGTTGAGCAGCCCCATTGCATCGAGGGCGTCGCGGAAGCCGAGATCGTCGGGGTAGGCGTAGAGCGCCCCCAGCTCCTCCAGCACGATCTGATCGTCGTCAGCCCCTCGGACCCACACCTGACAGCGGCCGTCGTGGTGGATGAGTTGGGTGAACTCCTTGAGCACCTCCGCGACCCGCTCGGCGGTGAGATCGACCGAGACGTAGTGCTCGGGCTTGGGGAGCTGGCCGGTCTTCCGATCGGTCATGCGCACATAGAGGAATTTGAGCGGCGGACGGAGCACCGAGATCAGTGCCTGGTGGACCAGGGCCAGCCGAGCCGATGGGACAGAGACGATCAGACGGGTGAAGCCGCCCTCGACGACCTGAGCCTTGTAGGCCATGGGCGGGATATAGCCATCGGGAGCGCCGCTACGATCGACGCTCTGCGCCTTGGGCGGCAGACCGCCCGCTTGCTGTGCAGTCTTCATCGCTGCCGGGTAATCCACCATGCACCCATCGACCACTATCGGCCCCCGCGGGCTGCCGATCAGCTACCAGATTCGAGACATCACCGTGAGCCCCGCGGTGGTGCTCGCACCGATGGAGGGAGTGACCAACATCACCTTCCGCCGGCTCATCCGTGAGCTGGGTGGGCCGGGGCTGACCTGCACCGAATTCATCCCCAGCGAGGGCCTTCGGGCCGGCAACAAGGTCGCGAAGCTCGCGGAGTTCGACCCCGATGAGCGCCCGGTCTCCGTACAGATCTTCGGACGCCGGCCAGAGGGCATGGCCGAAGCCGCCCGGATCATCGAGGGCATGGGCGCGAGCATCTGCGACATCAACATGGGCTGCCCCTCCAAGCGGGTCTGTGCGCGCTCCGGCGGCTCCGCGCTGATGAAGGAGCCCGCGCTGGCCGCCGAGATCGTGGCAGCAGTGCGAAAGGCCATCAAGATCCCGCTGACCGTCAAGATGCGAAGCGGCTTTGACGCCGAGGGGCGCAACGCACCGGAGCTGGCCTGGATGTGCCAGGAAGAGGGTGCCGAAGCCATCGCGATCCACTGGCGGACCCGGGAGGACCGCTACAGCGGCCAGAGGGCGGTCGACAAGATCGCCGAGGCTGTCCAGCGGGTCTCGGTGCCAGTCATCGGCAACGGCGACGTCATCGACGTTCCCTCCGCGGTCGCCATGCTGCGCGAGACGGGGTGCGATGGGGTGATGATCGGGCGGGGTGCAATGCGCAATCCCTGGAGCCTCCTCCAGATCGCCCAGCACCTGAGGGGAGAGGAAGTCGTCGCGGTCACTGCGGACGAGCGCCGCCGGGCGCTGCTGGCGTTCCTCACCCGGTTCCACACCACCTTCCGCCACGAGCGGGCCGCGCTGGGTCGGTTCAAGCAGATCGCCAAGCACTTCACTGCTGACCTCCCCGACGGCGAGGCGTTCCGGAAGCTGCTGCTGCGGAGCGGCACGATCGACGAGGTCATCGGCCACACAGACGACTACTTCTCCACCTGGAGCCCCGACGCCCTGATGCCGCTCAGCCAGCCCGCAGCGCATCCATCAGCGCTGGCAGGGCCTCCTCAGACGGCTTCGCGATCCAGGTCACACCCGGGTGTGGTGGTCGGCTGACCGGATCGATGGAGTAGATGCGCTGTCCCCGCTGCAGTGCCATTCGCATCGCCATCTCAGTGATGCCCACGGAGAACGAGGTGCCGACAAACAGGGTGACCCGAGCGCGCTTCTGCGCCCGACGGACCCGCTGGATCTGATAGTCCCGGTGGTCGGTGTAGTACTCGTCGAACCACAGAATGTGGGGGCGGAGCAGCTCGCGGCACAGCGGACACCGGGGCAGGTTTGACTCGATGGGATCAGCAGCAAACGCCGAGAAGTCGACCTCCGACATTGCAATCGAGCCGCCCGGCGCGCCGTTGTCGCAGTCCTGCTCCGCACAGCGCACCCGATCCGCGGTCCCGTGGACCTTCACCATCGCAGCACTTCCGGCGGCTTCGTGCAGGCAGTCGACGTTCTGGGTCACCAGCAAGAAGTCCCGCCCCTGCGCTTCCAACCACTGCTCCAGCGCGACGAGGGCGTGGTGAGCGGGGTTGGGGTCGTGGCCGAGGAGTCCGCCGAACCGGGTGCGGTACCAGGCCCATGAGCCCGCCGGATCCTGCTCAAAGTACCGCCGGGTGCCAAGCTCGGTGACGTCCTTCGCCCACACCGCGCCCGGGTCAGAGCCCCGGAAGGTCGGGATGCCGCTGGCGAGGCTGATGCCGGCTCCGGTGATGACCACCACCGAGGATGCTTCCTGGATTGCCTGATGAAGGGGGGGGCTCACAGCGACTTCTCCATCCAGCGGTGGGGGATGTCTGCTTCGATGAACTCCTCGCCAGACGCGGTGTACCCGAGGCGCTCATAGAACACGACCACGTCGGACTGCGCGGAGAGCTTGACCCGGGCCAGCCCATCCGCAACCGCTCTCGACTCCAGGGCATCCATCAGCGCCCGCCCGATGCCCCCGCCCCGCTGGGTGGAGAGCACCGCGACCCGCTCTGCCTTTGCGGCGTCCCCGACGATCCGCATTCGGGCTGCGCCGACATCGACACCAGCCTGGATGGCGAGGAAGTGGGTGCAGTCGGGGTCCCGACCGTCGACCTCGATGGAGACCGGCACGCCCTGGCCGAGGGTGAACACGACCCGGCGGATGGCCTGACAGCGGGCGATGTCATCGGGTGTGGTGGTGGTGGTCACAGTGAGTGGCACTGGTCCTCCTGCAGTTGGAACGTCAAGATACCCCGTCTGAGTGACCTGAAGAAACAGAACAGGTGTACAGGTTCAATTCAATTGTCCAAGGACAAAAACCGTCCGACAATCCTGCGGCGTCTCTATTACGCTCATCAAGCAGGAGAGAACCATGACTGAACAGATTTACACCCCCTGGATCCGTGACTTCGAGAACGACCAGCTGCCAAATGCT
>JBLHNG010000880.1:0-3603 GCA_047621685.1 Myxococcota bacterium
TTCTGGACGCTCTCGTAGAGGTCCTTGTCGTCGATCACCATGCGATCAACATTTTCGGTGAAGCTGTCGCGGACGACCCGGAGCACGAGGTTGTGGTCGGCGTGGATCTCGGAGGGGGCCTTGGCGGTAGCGGAGACCTCCTGGATGCGCTTCCAGGTGGCGATCAGGTAGTCCATGTCCTGCTTCAGAGCGGACGTCGGCTGCCCCTCACAGACGGTACGAACGATGAAGCCCGCTCCCTTGGGGCGGTTCTTCTCGACGAAGTCCCGCAGCTTTCGCCGCTCCCGGTCCTTCTCGATGCGCCGGGAGATGCCGACGTGGTCGACGGTGGGCATGAAGACGGTGAACCGACCGGGGAGGGTGATGTGGGTCTTGATGCGCGCACCCTTGGTGGAGATCGGATCCTTAGCGACCTGGACGAGGACCTCCTGGCCTTCCTTGATGAGGTCCTGGATGGGCGGCTGGCCGGTGCGGGGTGTGGCACGCGGGGCGGCCTCGACCACGGTGGCGTCCGGGTCGTCGATCTCCTTGCCGATGTTGCGGTCGAGGAACTCGGGGTAGATGTCTCCGGCGTACAGGAAGGCGGCGCGGTCCAAGCCGATGTCGACGAAGGCGGCCTGCATGCCTGGCAGCACCCGCACGACCCGGCCGAGGTAGACGTTGCCGACGTAGCCTCGCTTGTCGCCGCGATCGAGGTGCAGCTCAGCGAGCAGCCCATTCTCCATCAGTGCGACGCGCGTCTCCCTCCCGGTCTTGTTGACGATGATCTCGTTGCCCACGAACAGCTCCAGTAGACCCGAACCCGGTGAATGGGGGCAGTCAGGCAATGGCGCCCACTGCGCGCGCGCATTCTGGGGGATGTTTGGGTCGAAATGCGTTTAAGAGAAGAAGAGTCCAAAAGGATAATCCGTTGATACCACCTGGATTTTCAGGTGGTGGTGGTCCGCTGGGGTGTGCAGGGAATCGACTGCACTCCCGGACCTGCTGGTCTATTTTCTGTCACGCCAGCGGCATTTCGTCAATGTGCGGCAGGGTGGAGGGGGCGGAAGATGTGGATCATGGGGCTGCTCCTGGCGCCGGCTCATGGCGGGGTCGACCCGTTTACAGAGGCCGACGAGGCAGAGCTGCTGCGTGCAGAGCAGACCCTGGTGACCGTCGCCTCGCGCTACGCCCAGACTATCCGGCAGGCCCCCTCGATGGTCACCGTCATCACCGATGAGCAGATCCGCCAATACGGCCACCGCACCCTCGCCGACGTCCTCCGTGGAATCTCCGGGGTCTACCTCTCTGTCTCCAATGAGTCGCGCACCCTGGCCGGGGTCCGGGCGATATCGAGCGACGACAACAACAAGCTCCTCCTGCTCATCGACGGGGTCCCCTGGTTCGATGGCATCTACAACCACGCCTGGCTCGACGAGTACATTCCGCTCTCCCACGTCAAGCAGGTCGAGGTCATCAAGGGGCCAGGATCGGCGATCTACGGCTCAAACGCCTTCGCCGGGGTGATCAACGTGGTGACCTACTCCGCAGACGATCTTGTCGGTGGGTTTGGCCGCATCGAGCTGGGCAGCTTCGCGCGGCAGGGGCTCTCGGCAGTGGCGGGGGGTGGAGAGGCGGTTCGGCTGCGGCTGCATGCCCGGATGCTCAGCCTCGACGGCGACGGCCTCGACGTCACCCCCCGAGGTCTCACCAACGTCACCGGGACCAACCCGCGACGCAGCCTCTCTGGCGGACTCTCACTGCAGACCGCCGGGCTGACCGTTCGCTACGACCACATCGACTACCGGCACACCTACTTCGTCAATCCCCAGGACGACCTCATCGGCGTGCTCACCGAGTCCGCCGATGAGTTCAACCTCTCCTACGCCGACGACTTCCTCTCGCTCCGCTACGACATCGCGATGGGACCAGACGTTCAGATATCGCCCTACCTCTACGCCCAGCGCTACGACAACCCCGGGGCCTATGGCTGGTTCGACAGTGCGGCGACTGTCGATGAGGACACCGGAGAGATCACCTGGGGGCAGACCCTGGTGAGCACCCAGAAGCTCTCGGAGCGGTACGGGGTGGGGTTTGAGGGGCAGCTGCGGGCCGCGGCGGAGCACATCACCGTCGGCGGAATGGGCGTGGAGCTGAACCACGTCTCTCAGCTGGAGGACCTCGTCTTCGAGGACGGCGCGGGCACTCCCTCCCGACCCATCACCTTCTCCGGAGAGCCGGGCTGGATCACCGACGTCTTCTTCTTCGGACAGCACACCTGGACGACCAACTGGTGGCTGGAGCTGACCGCCGGGGTGCGCATGGACATGCACAGCTACACGGGAACCTCGGTGAGTCCCCGGGCTGGCGTGTTGATCGTCCCCGACGACAACGGCGCGGTGAAGCTGCTGTACGGTCGGGCATTCCGAGCGCCCAACGCCCGGGAGCTGGTGGTGGATGTGGTCGCGGATGAGGATGGAAGCAACCCGTTCACCAATTCAAACCCCGGCCTGCTGCCCGAGGTCATCGAGACATTCGAGGGCGAAGTCAGCGGCGATCCGCTGAAGAACCTCACCCTGCGCGCGGCCTCGTATGCCTCCTGGATCGGAGACCAGATCAGCAAGGTCTCTGACGGGGAGGGGGATCTCGGGGACGCCTACTACGACAACCTCGGCGGCTCTCAGATCACCGGCGGCGAGGTCGAGGTGGACTGGACGCCGGGGCGCTGGCAGATCGGCGGGAACTACGCCATGACCCTGGCGACTGACGTGGACACCGGCAATTCGCTGTATGAGTTCCCAGTCCACATGGGACACCTCCGGGCTGGCGGGACACCCGTCCCCGGGCTGTGGATCGGCCTGCAGGCGGACCTCTACGGCGCTCGGCCCCGGGCGGACTGGTCACCGGACGCCGGGCTGGAGGATGGGGCGCCGTTTGGTCTGCTGCACCTCTCGCTGGCCAGCGACAGCCTCGGAGACAGCCGGGTCCGCATCGACCTGTCGATCCACAACCTGCTCAATGCGGAGTACGAGACGCTGATCCCCGCCGGAGATGCCAACGCCTTGACCACCGATGATGACGGAGGCAGTGTGGCGAAGTTTCCCAGTGACCTCACTGGGGAGGGCCGTGCGGCGGTGCTTGGCTTGGAAGTTGATTTTTAGCGATCGCTAGCGTTCTCGTGGGCACCTTGGGCACCCGTTGATGCACAGGACGGTCCTGTGAGCCTGCGGACGGTGGCCGCAGGGCGGGGATTCGCCGCGGGTGTCCGGCTGGGGCCGCAAGGCGGGTAGTACAGGGGAGCGGCGAACGCAGTCGCTGAGCGAGTATTCGTGCAGCCCCCTTGAGCGCAGCGCCATAAGCGGGCCGAAGGCCAGCGTTGGGGCGGAGTGGCCAGAAAAAGAATGGCGCCGACGATGGCGAATCTCAACCATCCGGGGAGGGGGGACCCTTCGGAATCGAGAGCCACGAGGCTGAGAGCGCCCCTGGCTGAGAAGACCGAAGGGCGAGCAGTGCAGGTCGGCAATATCAAAAGCAGAGATGGGCGAAGCCTTGAAGTCCGGCGGTACTGCCAACCCCGTCTCCGTCCTTGGGCGCTGATCGCCACGGGTCCCCTCCGCGGTCCGC
>JBLHNG010000881.1:0-3579 GCA_047621685.1 Myxococcota bacterium
CTCGCTCGAGGGGGCTGCACTTCTTGCGTTGAGTGCCCGCTCCAGCGGCCGCCTTACGTCGGCTCACTCCGGGAGTGCCCGCCTTGCGGCCGCTCCCCTGTACTACCCGCCTTGCGGCCCCACCCGGGCACCCGCACCACACCACCCAGAGCGCCGATCGGTTTCAACAACCCAAATCCTGACGGGTACTAAAAATGTTGACATGCCAATAGTCGAGTGATGTACTCGCTGGACTGTGGCACGTCGTTTCCTCATCAAGTTCCTCCGCGTAGCGGTCGCTTCCAACCTTGTCACCACCGCGATCATCTTCGCCGGGATGCCGCGCGGTGAGCCGGAGGTGCTGCCTCCTGCGGCTGACCTCTCTGTGCCGTCCGCGGAGGAGGCTGCGCTGCCGACCTTCCGGGAGTCGCTCCTGGAGGGCATGCGCCGGGGGGCAAAGGCGACCCTCGTCGTTCACACCGCTCCGCCACCATCACCGGAGCCGGAGATCCTCTCCGAGCCAGATGAGCCGACCTGGAGCCCGCCGACGTGGTTCCCCGAGGATGCCCGGGACGGGCTGTGGGCCATCGATGGAATGAACGGTGAGGCCGAGCACGTCGGCGCGCCGATGCGGCTGTACTCGAAGGCGGCGTTTGTCTATGACGTCGACAGCGGGCGGGTGCTGCTCTCCCATGCTGGCGATGAGCGCCGTCCGGTGGCCTCGCTCACCAAGCTGGTCAGCGCGATGACGACGATGTCGGAGTCCCCCGATCTGGAGCGCGAGGTCTGCCTGGACAACAGCATGCGGCCCTCCTGGCCCGGCGCGGTCACCCGGCTGCGGTATGGCGCCTGCACGACCGGCTGGGATCTCCTCGGCGCGGCCCTGGTTCGCAGCGACAACGGTGCGGCCCTGTCCCTGTCCGAGGTCTCTGGTCTGCCCCTCTCGACGTTCATCATGCGCATGAATGAGGTCGCTCAGGATCTCCACATGGACCTCTCCACCTTCTCGGACCCTTCCGGGGTCTGGGACGAGAACCTCTCGACGGCCCGAGACATGACCCGGGTCACCGTGGCTGCTGCGCTCCATCCCACCATCAGCCTGGTCGCCAGCGCGCCATACTGGGATGTGGAGTACGACACCGGCCGCACAAAGCGCATGCTGACCACCAACAAGCTGATCGGCGATAAGGATCTGGAGATCCTGGCGGCGAAGACCGGCTACACCGACACCGCCCGCCACTGCTTCACCACGGTCGTGCGCACCGATGATGGCCGCACCCTGGCGATGACGACCCTCGGCGCGCGTCGGAGTCGCCAGCGCTGGTCGGATGTTCGCACCCTGCTGCGGTGGGCCGAGAAGCAGTAGGCAGACAGCCCTGCCCGACGCGAGGTAGCATGGGGCCATGTTCCTCATCTTCCTGCTGGGCTGCAGCGAGAAATTCGATGCGGCCACCGACTCCGGGATCAGCTGGCCTGACGACGACGGCGATGGCTACACCGCAGACGTCGACTGCGACGACGCTGACCCGGAGGTCCACCCCGACGCGGTGGAGGTCTGCGACGGCATCAACAACGACTGCGATGCCGCCATCGACGAGACCGACTCCGTCGACGCCACCGCCTGGTACATGGACAGCGACGGCGACGGCTTCGGTGCCTCCGACATCTCCACGCTCTCCTGCGACCGTCCGCCGGGCTTCGTCGCCGACGGCACCGACTGCGACGATGACTTCGAGACGAGCTACCCGGGCGCTGAAGAGATCTGCAACGACTTCACCGACAACGACTGTGACGGCGATGCATCGGACTGCGTGCTCATCGGCACCTTCAGCCTCGCCCATGAGACCGTCATCACCGGGGCCTCGTCTGCCGATGAGGCTGGCGGCGTTCTGGTTGGAGGAGACTTCAACGGGGACGGGCAGGACGACCTGCTGATCGGTGCGGCAGCGGCCAGCACTGATGACTCCGACGCCGGGATCGCGTTCATTGTTTATGGCCCGCTGAGCGGGGGGAGCCTGTCGAGCGCAGGTGCTGCGCTGTCGGGCAACAGTCGCTCAGACAGCGCAGGGTTCGCCGCTGTGAGCCCCGGAGACGTGGACGGCGATGGGATCGACGACATGCTCATCGCTGCACCGGGAGACGACGAGGCCCGCATCGACGCCGGCTCGGTCTACCTCCTGCTCGGACCGACTTCTGGCAACCTCACCCTCTCTGATGTCGCCGACGGGGTGCTCTACGGCGAGGGCACCTACGATCGAGCTGGAGAGGCTGTCGCCGGGCCGGGAGATGTCACCGGAGATGGCGGACTGGACCTCATCGTCGCCGCCACCCGCTACGGCGACAACGACTACACCTACCAGGGCGCGGTCTACGTGGTCCCAGCAGACGACGTCCTCGCCGCAGGCAGCACCGATCTGTCGAAGGCCACCGCTCGCATCCTCGGGGTCAGCCGCTACGACCGGGTCGGCAGCGCGCTGTCTGGCGGCGACATGGACGGCGACGGGATCGTGGACCTCCTGGTGGGGGCGTACTCCGCGCCGGAGAACGACGGACTCGGTCAGGTCTCGGTGTTCCTCGGCCCGATCACCGGGGAGCTGTCGGTCTCCGATGCCGACACCCTGCTGTCGGGAGTCGACGACGACGACTACGCTGGCTTCTCCCTGTCCGTGGGCGACATCGACGCAGACGGCTCTGCCGATCTCTGCATCGGCGCACCGTTTGCAGACGGCGACGAGGAGGAGTCAGGGGTGGTCTATGTGATCCGCGGCGCACCGGGCTCCGCGGACCTCTCCGCCGCACACGCCATCCTCACCGGCGGCAGCGACGGTGACGAAGCCGGCACCGCAGTGGCCTGCGACGGCGACTTCAACGGCGACGGGCACATGGACATCTTCGTCGGCGCCCCCAATGAGACCACCGGCGGAAACGAGTCGGGGACCAGCTACCTGCTCTACGGCCCGGTCACCGGCGCCCTCAGCCTCTCCACCGCCGACGTGATCCTCACCGGTGCCGAGAGCCGCCAGAGCGCAGGCACCGCGCTGACCGCCGCGCTCGACGCCAACGGCGACGGCTTCGCAGACGCGATCATCGGTGCGCCGGAGGACAACAGCGGCGGAACGGATGCTGGTGCGGTCTACATCGTGTTCGGCGTCGGTCTGTAGCGCCTGGCTGGTTACATGCCTCGGCATGAAGATCCTGATGGCCGCGCGACGCTACCCCCCGGACGTCTACTCCGGCACTGAGACTGTCTTCCGCAACCTCTATGAGCGCGCCCGCGAGCGCCATGAGGTTCGCCTGGTGGTCGGCTGGAAGCAACAACGCAGCATGGTGCCCGCCGAGGCGGTCGCGGTGAAGCTGAAGGGGCGGAGCAAGGCCGGCGCCTGGGCAGCGATGTCGAAGGCGATCTTCTCGGAGGTCCAGCGCTTCAAGCCCGACGTGGTGCTCTCCAACAGCATCGAGGTCCCGCCGACCGGTGCCCCCTGCGCCTGCATCGTTCACGACCTGAACTTCGGTCAGGCTGGCAATGCCATCAGCTCCCGGCTCAAGGCCCGGTTCTACGCCGTGCGTGCTCGGACTCTCGATGCCGTGATCACCGTCAGC
>JBLHNG010000882.1:0-3577 GCA_047621685.1 Myxococcota bacterium
CTCTTTGGCCGGGGGCGGGAGGCTGGGGGTGATTGTTGCTGGCGGCGTGGGGGGGGCGACCTCGATGGGTTCCTCCACCACGGCTGGCGGCGGGCTGTCGTCGCAGCCCACGAGCACCCCCAGCAGACCGATCACTTCGCGTTCAGCTCAGCAACGGTCCAGGGCGCAGTGCGATCGGCGGTCGCGGTGCGGACGGCGGTGACCTGCTCGGCGGTGACGGCGTCTGCGGCGTTGCCCCAGGTGGAGCGGACGTAGGTGAGCACGTTGGCGATCTCAACATCGGAGAGGATGCTGCCCTGGGGGGTCATGATCGAGTTGTAGGTGGTGCCCTTGACCTCGATCGGGCCCTGGAGACCGCTGAGGATGATCTTGATGGGGCGCTCGGGATCGCCGACGGCCCAGTCGCTGGCAACGAGCGGCGGGAAGGCTCCGGGGAGGCCCTCGCCGTTGGCCTGGTGGCAGGCGATGCAGACCTGGGCGTAGACCTGCTCGCCGGTGCGTGCGGTGGCGGGAGCCGGCTCGGGCTTGGGCTCTTCCTTGACCGGCTCGGGGGTGGGCTCGGGCTTGGGCTCTTCCTTGACCGGCTCGGGGGTGGGCTCGGGGGTGGGCTCAGAGCCGTCGCAGGCGGTGAGGGTCAGCAGGGAAGCAGCGAGGATGTAGCGGAACATGGGCTCTCCGTCACCCCGACTTACGGTGTGTGGGGTGTCTGGGGGACGGTTCTATATCCTGAATGTTGACGATATGCCCGGGGGTATGGGTGCGTGATCTCGCCCGGATGGGTGTGTGGGAATGCACAGTTGGGGGTGGTTGGCGCGGTGCTTTCTGGGCGTTTGGGGATTCTGGTGAGCATTGGATGGTGAGGGTGGGAGGGATCGCTGGCGTGCCCGCTGGCCTCGATGAGACGATCTTCCTCGACGTGGATGTTGCCGCTATAGTCGCAGGCATGATGCCACGCCTCCACCCCCGCTGGCTGAGCCGAAGGCGCCGCCTCCACGCTGCCTTCCTCCGCGCATGCGAGCCTCCCGACGCTTCCTGGCTGGCCTACCTCGGCCGAAAGCGCCGCACCTGGGAGACCTCCGAGGTCGCTGACCTCTGGGCATCCTCCCCCCGCCGCAACGACGCCTGGAACCACGTCTACATCCACGTCCCGTTCTGCAAGTCCATCTGCTCGTTCTGCAACTACGACCGCCTCCGCCCCTCCCACCCCGATCAGCTCCGAGCCTGGACCACACACACGGTCGAGACCATCGAGGGGCTCGCCAGCGGTCTGTCGGGGCTGGAGTTCGTCACGCTCTATGTCGGCGGCGGCACCCCATCGGTGCTCCCGGCGGAGTCGATCATTCGGGTCGTTCGCGCCCTGGAGGCGGTGGTGACCTTTCACCCGCGGGCCAACCGGTTCTTTGAGATGGACCCGGCGGTGATGACGCCGACGAAGCTGGCGGCGTGGCAGTCGCTGGGCTTCAGCCATGTCTCCTTCGGGGTGCAGTCCCTTGATGCAGACATCAACGAGGCCCACAACCGGGGACGGCAGGATCGGGAGCTGGTCGCGCGCCGGTTCACGGAGCTGCGTGCCGCGGGCATGCACGATGTCTCCTGTGACTTCCTGCTCGGGCTGGCGGGTACCACGGTCGACGGGATCATGAACGACATCGCCACGGTGCTCTCCAGTCACCGCCCCCGATGGATCGACGTCTACCAGCTCACCCCGACTGCGGAGTATGTCGACGCCCACTTCGGCGGCAGCCGGGAGGCGTTCTGGGAGCACCTGCGCCCGTTCGCGGAGCAGGCGGGAGACCGCATGGAGGCGATCGCTGAGGAGAATGGCTACAAGCTCATCCGAGGGCAGGACCACCGGTTCACCATCCAGAAGGACAGCATCACCGCCGCGGATGGCCCGATGCAGTCGCACAGCCCGTTCAGCTACAGCCAGCTCATCGCCGATCAGCAGCGCCCGCTGAGCCTGCTCGGGCTCGGACCCTCTGCCCGCTCGCGGATCTTCGGGGAAGGCTGGCTGACCTGTGAGGAGCCTCAGGGAGCTGATGGCCCGTTTGTGTTCGAGGGCAGCCGAGGCACGATTGCGGACGAGGCGCACTGCTACCTCGTGCACGCCCTGCGCGACGGGGATCGCATTGACGGGCCGCGGTTTGCCAGGATCTTTGGTGACTCTCTTGCGGTACTGGGTGGGGCGGGAATCGCCGCACTGGTGGCGGAGGGGCTGGCGGAGCTGACCGAGGCGGGGCTGGTGATGAAGCCGACGGACCGCCGGCAGCGCACCGCAGACCTGCTGTGGCTCGTCGATGAGCGCCGCATCGAGCGGGAGCTTGCCCACACCCTGAGCTTCTCGATGGACGCCAGCTCCCTGTGGCGTCGGCTCCACCCGCTGCGCCCTGGCACCCGGATGGGCACGCTGACCCTGGAGGGGGTGACGGACGCGGCCATCCAGCTGCGCGGCGAGGACGGGCCGATCCACTTGAGGGTCTGCCCGCCGCTGTCGAAGGAAGAGGGACCCGGGCTGGTGGTCGAGTCGGGGATTCCGAGCTCTGCCGGCCAGCGCCGGGCCCTGACCAGTGTGGTCCGACTCCTCAGCCGGACCATGGCCTGACGATCTACTCCGGCTGGTCCATGATGCCGACGCCGTAGCCGCTGCCGGTGGTGAAGCCAGCACGGATCAGATCCTCGCTCAGACCGGGCCAGCTGGTCGGATCGAGCACCTCCAGGCGTCCCAGCGCGGTGGCGGTGCTCTCATCGTAGCTGCGCACCTGCATGGAGCGGGTCATTACGAGGCTGTAGGCCTCGATCGCCCGCTGCTCCTGGGTGTAGGCGTAGTCCTTGATCCGATCCTCGTACATCTCCAGCTGCTCTGGGGTGAGGTTGGTGGGGACCGGGGCTGCCAGCAGGGCGGTCGCCATGTCCTCATAGGCTTCTCCCAGGTCTACGAAGGCAGCGAGTCCCCAGCGCAGGGAGCCGGCGTCAATCACGACGGCCAGATCGGCCTGGAGCACCTGGAACGCAGCGGTCTTCTCCTTGAGCTGACGCTGGAGTCGCTGATCGAAGTTGCGGGGCTGACCGGGGCGCTGCACCCCGTCGATGCGCATCGCCTGGTAGGCGCTCAGGCGGGGGACGAGGAGGCTGTAGGCTGCCTCTGCGAAGACCTCACCGGTCACACCATCGTCGAGGAGTGCCTGCCAGATCGCCTCGGCCTCTGCCTGGCGTCCGAGGTGCTGAGCGGTGCTGGCGGAGGCGAGTCGGGCGAAGGTGTGCTGCTCTGGGGTGGCGTGTGCTGGCGGGCTGTCGGCGAATTCACCGTAGAGCGCAGCGGCATCCTCCCACTGCTCGGCCGCCTCCAGGGCGCGACCGAGGTCGATGAGCAGACCGCTGGCGCGCGGATCCTGTGCATCTGCCAGCGCGCGGGTGTCGGCCAGTGCGGCAGACAGCTCGCCCATTGAGCGCCGGAAGACCGCGGCGGAGTAGAGAGCGTCGGGGGCGGAGGGGTGGTCAGGGGTCGCGGCGTGGAGGGCTTCGTACCAGTGCGCCGCAGCCTCGAAGTCGGCGATGGTCTCGCAGTTGAAGCCCAGGG
>JBLHNG010000883.1:0-3573 GCA_047621685.1 Myxococcota bacterium
CGAGTACGACTACCCCCAGCCCACCGGTCGCCACCCGTTCAACGTTCAGTTTGAGGCATTCCCCGATCCGTTCCGCGATGGTCGCCACATCATGCGGGTCGGCGTGCAGGGCATGGATCTCTCCCAGTCCACCCGCCCACCGCTGCACCTCACCTTTCTCGTCGATGTCTCCGGCTCCATGTCCTCAGCCGACAAGCTCGGGCTCGCCCAGCAGTCCCTGCACATGCTCGTCGACACCCTCCAGGAAGGCGACACCGTCGCGCTGGCCACCTACGCCGGGCGAGTCGCTGAGATCCTGCCTCCCACCGACTCCGTCAACAAGCGCGCGATCCACGACGCCATCGAGGCCCTCTCCTCAGGCGGCTCCACGGCCATGTCCTCGGGCATCGACCTCGCCTACCAGCTCGCTCAGCGCTCCTTTGAAGACGGTGCGGAGAACCGGGTCATCGTCATGAGCGACGGCGATGCCAACGTCGGTGCAACCTCCTGGGAGCAGCTCCTCGGTCAGCTCAAGGTCCACGCCGATGCCGGAATCACCCTGTCGACCATCGGGTTCGGCCAGGGCAACTACCGAGACACGCTGATGGAGCAGCTGGCGAACAACGGCGACGGAAACAACTTCTACATCGACTCCCAAAAGCAGGCGCAGCGGGTGTTCGTCGAGCAGATGGGCTCCACCATCTTCACCATTGCCCGGGATGTGAAGCTCCAGGTCGACTTCAACACCGACTCGGTGATGGCCTACCGACTCCTCGGCTACGAGAACCGCGACATCGCCGATGAGGACTTCCGAGACGACCGGGTCGATGCGGGAGAGGTCGGGGCTGGCCACACCGTCACCGCGATGTACGAGGTCATCCTCCGCGAGGACTTCGACGCCACCCTCGCCACCCTCAACCTCCGCTACGAGGCCCCCGGTGCCGACAAGACCGCCGAGGAGTTGTCCTTCCCCTTCCCTGGCTCCGCGCTGTCGGAGACCGAGTCCCTCACCAGCAAAGACGCCCGCATCGCCTACGCCGCAGCCACCTTTGCCGAGATCCTCCGGGGCTCCCCGCACACCGCGGAGTTCTCGATGAGCACCCTCATCGCCTACACGAAGCGGGCAAAGCGCGGCGCGGACGACGCCGAGCTGATCGCGCTGATGGAGACCGCGAAGCGCCTGGGGGCCGGCGGCTCGAACGTCTCCATGCGGTGATCAGGGCCCAGACAGATCCCTGCGGACCCGCATCAGCGCCTTGCCGAGCAGGTTGAGGCCCTGCCACTGCTTGCGATCCGAGGCCCGGGGGTCGTCTCCACGCAGGCCAATGCCCCAGATGCGATCCAGGGGGCTGGCCTCGACGAGGATGCGGTCCCCGGTCTCCAGGAGCTGCTGGAGCATGTCGGGGTTCTGGGAGAACTTGGCGAGGTTGCCCTGGTAGACAATCTCCTCGCGGTTCTTCTTCCAGCGCTTGTCGGAGAAGCCGCGGACTTTTCGCCCGAGGCTCTTGTGGCTCCGGGGGCTCTCGGTGTCGAGGATCTGCTGGCGGATCTCCGCGTCGCCGAACAGTCGGGCCTTCTCGGCCATCATGAACTGCTCTGTGCAGGTGTACTCCACCCCATCGACGACAAACTCCGACCAGGTCCACTGTCCGAATATGGTGGGAGGCTTCCAGAAGAAGACAAACTGGTTGGTGGTGATCTGGCTCTCAGGGTTCATGGTCCGGAGCGTAGCCTGAACTGCGGTAAGCTTGCCATGTGCTCCAGATCGTCGAAAAGCTCGTAGACCTGCCCCTGCTCTCCGGGCTGTCTCGTGACCGGATCCGAGACGCCGCCGGGCTCTGGCAGGGTCGCGAATTGGCGGCTGAGACACCGCTGTGGTGGCACGGAGACGTCGCCGATGAGCTGGCGGTGGTGCTCTCGGGCGGCCTCAAGATCGAGATCAGCGGACGAGAGCTGGGGCGGGTGGGTGCTGGAGAGATCGTCGGAGAGGCGGCAGCGTGGACCGGTGGACTGCGCACAGCTTCGGTCCATGCCGCAAAGCCAACCACCCTCGCCATCCTGTCCACCGAGAGCATCCCCACCCTCCGCGCCCGCCACCCGGAGGTCTACGACCGCCTCCTCAAGCATGCCCTGCTCGGCCTCGCCCGCCGCATTCGACTGGTCGATCGGCAGATCGCCGGGCTGGCGATTGGGGTGGGCAGCGCCCCGGGACGGCAGAGCCAGAGCGCGCTGGGACGACTGTGGCAGCGGCTGACCACCAGCGCTCCCAGCCCACCGCCGGCCCGTCAGGCGCTCCGGGCCATGCCCGCGCTCAAGGCCACCCACGCCGCCACCCTCTCCACCATCGAGTCCGCCCTCACCCCCCGCCACCTGCCCGCCGGCACCCCGATCTTTTTGGAGGGCGATCCGGGCGACAGCGTGTTCGTGGTTGCTGACGGCTGCATCGACATCATCCGCCATGTCCGCGGCGGACGCGGAGAGCGACTCGCCAGCCTCTACCCGGGTGCGCTGTTTGGGACTGGATCGCTGCTGCTTGGAGAGCGTCGCAATGCTTCCTGTGTGGCTGCTGAGACCACTGCGTGCTGGGTCTTTGAGATGGATCAGGCTGCGTTTGGCGCGCTGAGCGGTGAGCCGGGACGGGTGTGGCAGGAGTCGATCTTGGAGGCGCTGCGGTTTCAGCTTTCTCGGGCGGATGAGCAGCTTACTCGGCTGAAGAGTCCTGGTAGCACTGACTACGAGCGGATCCGAGCGGGCCTGGTCTGAGCGGTGCAGCCTTGCGGGAACCACTCGGCGCTCTGAGGTGTGCAGGACGGCGGTGAGTGAGCGAGTGTCCGGGTGGGTCCGCTGGGTGGGTAGTACAGGGGAACGGGGACTGGTGTCCTGGTGGGGGTCGCAGGGGAGCGGCGACTGGAGAGAACCGCTGTAAAGCGGAGAACGCAGGAAGTGCAGCCCCCTTGAGCAAGCGGAAGAATCCAGACCGGAGGGAATGGAGACTTCCGCGCAGCGGCCAGAAAAAGCATGGCGCGGACGATGGCGGACCTCAGCTCATGGGTGAGGGAGGGCCCTTCGGAATCGAAAGCCACGAGGCTGAGAAGCCAACGGCGAGCAGGACAGGTCGGCAACATCGAAAGCAGAGATGGGCGAAGCCTTGAAGTACGGCGGTGATTCCAACCCCGTCTCCGTCCTTGGGCTGAGGGCGCCCCCGGCGCTGATCGCTACGGGTCCTCTCCGCGGTCGCAGCTCCGTTGTGCGAGTGCCGGCTCTAGCCGCCTCCGCTTCGCTTCGCCTCTCACTCCCTGTCGGCCAGCATTCTCAATGGATTGCCCCTTCCCTCAAGCCTCGGGTCGCTTGCTGCCTCCGGGGCCGCCAGAGAATCTGGCGTGGACTGAGGGCGTCCCCCGGCCCTGCAGCACGGCCCACTCCGGTGTCCCCTTGCGCGCGCCCGGGCGAACTGAGACTCCGGAGCAGGCGATCCAAAACAATACAATCAACAAAATAGCAACCGTCTTCAGGCGGCTTTTTGAAGCGCCGTGTGAGTCAGCGCGCTTCGTTGCCTTCTGCTGATGACATTGAGGTGGATGAGCATCTTCCTCA
>JBLHNG010000884.1:0-3560 GCA_047621685.1 Myxococcota bacterium
GAGCGACAGCGCACCGAGCGTGCCTCCACCCAGGCCACCACGCCCACAGCCCAGCCCGAAGCGGAGAAGACACGCCCAGAGAAGCCCGCCTCAGAGCAAGCCGCCCCGAAGTCAGAGGCACCCACCCTGCTCGCCCCGACCGAGCAGCTCTCCGATGTCGCCCTCCGAGAGCGCACGCTGGAGCGAGAGGTCATCGCCGAGCCCACAGCAGTCCGCTGGGAAAACCTCGCGACAGTCAAGTCGGAACAGGGACTCTCATACGCTGCGTTCCGAAGCAGCACGGAGGCATGGTGGCTGTCGCCTCGACGGGATGCCGAGGAGTGCCACGCCCAGGCCCTCGCCCACCTCGCCCGAGATCTCCGCCTCACCGGCAGCGCCGCCGCTCAGGCCCGTCAGGCGCTCCAGCACAACAACCTGCTCGGTGGATTGGCGTACATCCTCGTCGGTCGGCTGCTCCCCCCCGGTCACGTCGACAGCTGGGTCCTCCAGGCCGCCCGCCTCCTGAGCCGCTATCAAGACGACCTCCCCAAGAAGCTCCGCTGGCTGGCCTGGGGAGAGGTGTGGCGGGTCAACCTCGACGTGCGTGCGCAGGCCAGCGTCCGCACCCAGATCCTGGCCGACATCGACGCCGCCGGGCTCTCCCCCATCGACGTGCCAGACTTCCTCCAGGAGCGGCTGCTCAAGGAGCGGGGGCTGACCGATGAGCAGGACGCCGGCGAGGTGGGTCGCGCGCTGACCAACCTGGAGAGCATCCACACCACCATCCGCAGCATGCCCACCGACCTCCGCTGCGGGGGAATGGCGGTGCTCGCGCGGGCCTACCAGCGCCTCGGTCGGCTCGATCGTGCTGGTCTGTGCATGGAGCAGGCTCGGATGGAGCCCTCCAGCGCGTTCGTCACCGCCTGGATCCGACTGTTCGCCGCCCCGACCATTGGCTCGCTCAAGCCAGATGGTATCAGCACGTTACTGGCTGATCTTCCATCATTCGAAGCCGACTCGCTGCGAGAGGTCGCTGCCAGCCTCCAGGAGCGTCAAGACGAAGACAGCCCGCTGGCCTTCCTCTCCGCGAAGAACCTCAGCCGCCTCTACCCCGACACCCCCAGCCTCCGCCGCAACCCGCTGCACGCCCATCTTGAGCGCATCGCCTTCTTCCGCAAGAAGAACAATCACAAGCAGTTCGTCTTAGAGATGCGCAAGTGGATGAACGACGCCGTCAAGCAGGCCAGTGCGGTCAACAGCCGGGACATCGCCACCCTCGTCCACATGGCAATCCGCGAGATCTCGCGCATGCAGACCAGAAACGTCGGCAACGATCTCACTGAACAGTTCTCCACGTTCTCCAAGCAGTGCCTCGGAAAGATCGGCAGCAGCGACGACTACTTCTCGCTGCTCTTCCAGCTCAGCGTCGCTCAAGGCTCCCTCGATCTCGGCAAATCTGCTGCCGGACTGGGGGGGCTGAGACGGACCATGAAGCGCCTCCAGGAGGCCGACTGCATCACCCTGGATCTGGTCGATGTCTGTGCCGCGGCGATCCAGGTCCTGGAGAGCGCCGATCTCACTCAGCGAGGCACTGCCCTCGACGGCCTGCTCCGGGCCCTCGTTGAGCAGACCAGAAAGCTCCCCGATCTCGCCTCGTCCTCCAGCACGCTGAGCATCCTGAGGCTGCTCGATCAGCTCTGCGAAGCCTCCGTCAGCAAGGACCGCATCACCCTGGGCCGCTACCGCCGCTACCAGGACCTCGACGAGCTGCTGATCCGCGAGCGCATCCTCTCTGAGGACCACTGCCTGTAGCCCCTGCTCCCAGGCAAACCCACCAGGACCACCCATGGAACCGACCTTCACCTTTGACGATGTCCGCCCCCGGGTCGATGAGCTTCGCCAGAGCCTCAACCGACTGAGGGCTGGGCTCTCGGAGCTGTTTGTGGGGAAGGAGGAGGTGGTTGACCTGATGGTCATCGCCGCTCTCGCCCAGGAGCCGCTGCTGATCGTCGGTCGCCCCGGAACCGCGAAGTCGGATCTGGTCATCAAGTTCTGCCAGTCCCTTGGACTGGAGGAGGGCGACTACTTCGAGTACATGCTCACCCGGTTCACCGAGCCCGGTGAGATCATCGGTCCAGTCGACATCGAGCAGCTCAAGGCTGGCCGCTACATTCGCCGCCCCGAGGGCAAGCTCCCCCACGCCAAGCTCGTCTTTCTCGATGAGATCTTCAAGTCCAACAGCGCCATCCTCAACACGCTGCTGACCGTCATCAATGAGCGCAAGTACTACCAGGATGGCAAGCCCACCCCGGTCAAGATGAAGATCCTGTTTGCCGCGACCAACGAGATCCCCGAGTTCACCGAGCTGGACGCACTCAAGGACCGGTTCACCCTCAAGGTCGAGAGCCGCAGCGTCCGCGCCCACCGGTTCGACGAACTTCTCGACAAGGGACTCCGTAACAGTACGTATAAGGCGTTCAATCAGAAGCCATGGGCGAACATGGCGAAGCTTGAGGACTTCGAGATGCTCAAGCTGTACCTCGACACCGTGATGATGCAGGGCGCGGACTCTGGGAAGGGCGGGATGCATGGGGACCGGGAGCGGCACTTCCCCGATGAGGTCTTCGCGTTGTTTCGGCGGATTCTGCGGACGCTGGAGAAGGAGGATGGGATTGAGATCAGTGATCGCAAGGTGATCAAGCTGTACCGCCTGATTCGCGCGCGAGCGTTCCTGTTTCATGGCGGGGTGGTGGGCCGAGAAGATCTAAGCTTGCTGCGGTACATTCCAGGGAGATTGCAGGATTTTCAGCCGGTACGGGAGAAGGTCGACGCGTTGCTTCGCCTGTGAGGTGACCCCCTTGCGCACCCGGCGCTCTGAGATGTGCAGGAAGGTCCGGTGAGGCTGCGGTGGGTGGCCGCTGGGCGGGGATTCGCCATTGGTGTCAGGCTGGGGGTCGCAGGGGAGCGGCTCACGCAGTCGCTGAGCGAGTATTCGTGCAGCCCCCTTGAACGCAGCGCCATAAGCGGGCCGTCAGGCCAGCGTTGGGGCGGAGTGGCCAGAAAAAGAATGGCGCTGACGATGGCGAATCTCAACCATTCGGTGAGGGGGGACCCTTCGGAATCGAGAGCCACGAGGCTGAGAAGGCCGAAGGGCGAGCAGGACAGGTCGGCACTATCGAAAGCAGAGATGGGCGAATCCTTGAAGTACGGCGGTACTGCCAACCCCGTCTCCGTCCTTGGGCGCTGATCGCCACGGGTCCCCTCCGCGGTCCGCGCTGCACTCCCTGTCGGCGTCCGTTCTCACCAGACTGCCTTCCTCACCAGCCTCGGGTCACTTGCTGCCTCCGGGGCCGCCAGAGAATCTGGCGTGCGGCCCCTCCAGCACGGCCCACTGCGGTGTCCCCTTGCGCGCGCCCGGGCGAACTGAGACTCCAGGTCAGGCGATCCAAAACAATACAATCAACAAAATTAGGGGGGAAGGCAGCCACCTGACCGGCTTCGTCGGACTCACCCCGTCCCCGCACCGGGTCACGAATCAGCAATCAGCCCGTCTGACGACCGGCACTTGCTGAACTCACTGG
>JBLHNG010000885.1:0-3556 GCA_047621685.1 Myxococcota bacterium
CCTGATCGGTGCTCAGCTGGGTGGCATCTCGCACGGTGTCGTTGAGGACCGTGATCCGCATGCCGCCGTAGTCCACGCTGAACCACTCCTCGTTTCCTGGCAGGGCGAACTGGGCGAAGTAGTTCTGCGACAGGAACTCGTGGTTGCCGTGGGCCGGAACCAGCGGACGACGGGCGAGGACATCGCCGGCTGCCTCCAGCCAGGCGTCCCACTCCTCCTGGTTGCTGCCGAACTCCACCATGTCGCCGGAGAACAGGATGAAGTCGACTTCCGCAGCATCAAACGCTTCGACCACCTGCCCCCAGGTCTCGTACGCCCCCCGAGAGTCCCCGGCGATGCCAATGCGGAAGGTGTCGAGGTCGTCTGCCGGGGTGGAGATCGTGAACGTCTCCGACCACGCCCCCGCCCCGCCGACCCGGTAGCTGTAGGTGGTGCCCGGGGTCAGCCGACCGCACAGCCTCACCTCATGCAGTCGGTAGCTCCCCTCGCCCACCGTGCCGGTGCCGTACAGGAAGCTCGCCCCCTCAAAGCGGGTGGCGTTGCCTGGGAAGCCATCGGCAGGGCCGATCTCGACGGCGGAGGCCAGGGTGTCGAGGTCGGTCCCCCACAGAAACGCCGCGGAGGTGCCGGTCTCAGAGGAGGGCCACTGGTAGCGGATCCAGCGGGGGGTGGGGGTGGCACCGAGGGTGTCGGCGTGGGCATCGGCCTCCACGTTGTCGTCTTCGAGGAAGCCAGTGGGGATGTCGACGGCCTCAGAGCAGGTCGGAGAGGACCAGACCACTGCGGAGTCTTCGGCATCGGGCTGGCAGGCAATGAGGAGGCTGAGCAGCATGGGACATCCGGTGTATGACCCCTATGATATCCCGTACTTCTTCATCAGGCGGTACAGGGTGGTGCGCTCGATGCCGAGCATCGTGGCGGCCTCCACGCGCACCCCGCCGCATCGGGCCAGGGTCTGGCGGATGTGGTCAGCAGCGGTGCGATCCAGGCAGGCCTGGAGGGTGCCGGCGGTCTCAGCCCCGGCGGGCAGCATGAGGTCAGGCAGATCGATTCGCTCCTCCCGGGCGAGCACCGCGCCACGCTCCACGGCGTTCTGAAGCTCGCGGACGTTGCCCGGCCAGTCGTGCGCCAGCATCCATCGCTCGACCGCTGGAGTGAACCCGACGAAGCGACGGCTGAGCCGGGTGGCGAGCTGGTGGAGGAAGGTGTGGGCCAGGGGGAGGATGTCCGCCGGACGATCCCGCAGCGGCGGGAGGGTGATCGGGATGACGTTGAGCCGGAAGTAGAGGTCGCTGCGAAAGCGTCCGGCGGCGACCTCTGCGGCGAGGTCACGGTTGGTGGCGGCGACGATGCGCACATCCACCGGGATCTCCGCCTGTCCACCGACCCGCCGCACGACCCGCTCCTGGATCACCCGCAGCAGTCGCCCCTGGAAGTCGGCATCGATCTCCCCGATCTCATCGAGCAGCAGGGTGCCGCCGGATGCGCGCTCGAACAGACCGGGCCGGGCGGTGAGGGCACCGGTGAACGCGCCGCGGTCGTGTCCGAACAGCTCGCTCTCCAGCAGCCCGGCAGCCAGAGACTTGCAGTTGACCGCGACGAACGGCCCGGCGATGCGGTCGCTGTGGATGTGGATGGTCCGGGCGAGGACCTCCTTGCCGGTACCCGACTCCCCGAGAATGAGGATGGTGCTGGTGCTCGCGGCGGCGCGACGGGCCAGGGCAAGGACCGCAACCATCGACTCGCTCTGTGCGACCACTGTGGCCTCGCTCTGGTCGAGGAGCTGGGCGCGGAGGTGCCGGTTCTCCCGGGCGAGCCGACTGGTCTGAAGCGCGCGGGCGACCGCAGCCCGGCAGCGGGTGTTGTCGATCGGCTTGATGAGGTAGTCGCTGGCACCCTGTTTCATCGCGGCAACCGCAGTCTGCACGGTGCCATAGGCAGTCATCAGGATGACGGAGAGGTCGGGGTGTGCGGCCCGGGCGGCCGTGAGCAGGGCCACGCCATCCATCTCGGGCATCTTCAGGTCGGTCAGCAGCAGGTCGAAGTCCTGGACCACTTCGAGGAAGTCCGCTGGTCGGGTGAACGGGGTGACCGCGTGGCCCTCCCGAGCCAGCACCATGCTCAGGATCTTCCCCATCCGGGGTTCATCATCGACGATGGCGATTCGAGGCTTCACTGGACGGACTCCGGCAGGGTCAGCTCGAAGCAGGCGCCCCGGGTGCTGGGGAGCAGGGTGAGGCCGCCGCCGTGTGCCTCCAGGATCCGCCGCCCCATCGCCAGGCCGAGCCCGGTGCCCTGAGGGCGGGTGGTGACGAACGGCTCGAACAGGGTGTCTGTGACCGCATCGGGGATTCCCTGCCCATCGTCAGCGATGGTGATCCAGCCAGCAGACTCCCGCTGGCCCGACTCAACCGTGATCTGCTGCGCACCGTGCTGTCGGGCGTTGACGAGCAGGGAGACCAGGACGCTGATGAGCAGGTCTGGATCGGCGGTGACTTCTCCCTCCGGTGCATCGACGGTGACCTCGGCGAGCCCGGCGGCCCGAACAACGAGGGGCGCGAGCGGCACCCGAAACGGCTCGGGGTGGATTGCCCGGGACAGGTCGAGCACCCGGCTGACGAACGCATCGAGCCGGTCAACCTCTTCCACAATGAACACCGCAGCCTGCCGCTCCTCGGAGAGCGAAGACGGCAGCCCTTCCTCGATGAGGGCCGCGGAGGCGCGCATCACCGCGAGCGGGTTTCGGACCTCGTGGGCCACCCCGGCAGCCATGCGCCCCAGACCGGCCATCTTCTCCGCCTCCACCAGCCTCACCTGGGCCTCCGCGATGCGCTCAGCGTCTTCGGCGAGCTGTGTGCGAGCCTGGGCAAGTCGGCCGATGGCGAAGCCCAGCCCCCCGAAGCTCGCGGAGAACAGGAGCATCACCGGGGCGGTCACATCGACCTCGACGAGCGTCATCGAGACACCGAGTGCTGTGAGCAGCCCGAGGTCGATCATCCCCATCGCGACCCCGGCCAGCAGCCCCAGCCAGGGCAAGTGGGCGCGTCTGTCCTTCACGCCGCCTGCTTCATCGCGACCGGCACAGCGCCTGCCCGCTTGATGAGGTAGACCAGCAGCCCCGGGCTCCCGGTCGTGGCGGTCAGCAGGGCGTAGGGCATCGGGTTGACGCCGCGGGCGCGGGCATCCTGCCACATCCACCACACCCCGATGCTCAGGGCGATGATCAGATCAGCGGCCATGGCCATGGTCATGGTGTTGGTCATCACGACCTCGATCATGCCGACGAGGCCGAACTGGTAGAGGGCGTAGCCGCACAGGGCGACGAAGTCGGCGAGGACGAGGCTGAGGAGGATCTGGTTTCGGTTCATGGTGTGCTCTCTCTCGGGGTTCACACTCACTGAAAGCAAGCACTGTGCCGGCCAGGACACCCCGATGATACCGGGATCGCATCGACCCGTATGTTGCAGATTTGCAACGCTGCATCTCCGGCTGCAACGTCAGCGAATCCGGGCACCGGTCGAGCCGGACCGTATACGGCTCGACCGGGGGGCTTTTT
>JBLHNG010000886.1:0-3554 GCA_047621685.1 Myxococcota bacterium
CGTCTACTCTGAGCTGGGAAACCAGGTCATCATCACGCCAGATCTGGCCGAGAAGAGCGACGGGGTGACGGACCTGCTGTCGAACCTCTCCGCGCTGGAGGAGCGCTTCGAGATCGCGCTGCTCCCCACAGAAGACGCCTCCATCGATCTCGCGCTGACCCCACGTGACAACACCCGCATCAAGGCGATGCAGCTCAGCCTCACCCCGGACTACCAACTCACCAGTCTCTCGGTCACCGACGCCTTCGAGACCACCACCGAGATGCGCTTCTCGAACATGGCGCTCGATCCAGACCTCCCCGAGGGGGTGTTCTCCTTTGAGATCCCAGAGGGTGCCACGGTCATCCGCTCAGACAGCTTCTGAGCCTATGACAGCACCTGGATCAGCAGCCCCACGCCGAGTGACAGTGAATTCGCCGCCACCCCGGCAGCCAGCCCGCGCAGGCTCCGGGTGAAGCCGAGGTACAGCAGCACCTCAAACGAGAACACCGCCGCCTCTCCGATGAGCAGCGCCATCTCATACGAATGCCCACTGAGCAGCGGCCAGAGCACAAACCAGAGCGTGGGATGGCTCATCGCGTTGGCCAGCAGTGCCAGGGGCAGATCCTTCCGCCAGCCCCGGCCCAGCACCAGCAGCACCACCGGGATCTCCAGGAGCAGGGTCAGGACAAACGCAGCCGGCCAGGTCATGCTCGGGACCATACCCCGGCATCAGGGTGATAGGAGGCAGCTGGAGGTCTCCCCTGAGCACTGCACAGTCCATACTCACTGAGGTGTTCGGGTATCCCGACTTCCGGCCCGGCCAGGCCGCAGCGGTTGAGGCCCTGATTGCGGGTCGAGACGTGCAGCTCGTCCTCGCCACCGGCGGCGGGAAGTCGCTGTGCTATCAGGTGCCGGCGATCCTGGCGGCGCGGCAGGGGCGAGGTCCCACCCTGGTGGTCAGCCCGCTGATCGCGCTGATGGAGAACCAGATCGCGGCGCTGAGGTCGCGTGGGGTCTCCGCGGCAGCGCTGCACTCCGGCCTTCCCTGGGCGGAACAGCGCACCCAGCTGGCCAACCTCAGCGGCCTGTCGATGATCTACGCGAGCCCGGAGCGGCTGGCCAACGCACGCTTCAAGAAGCTGCTGGTATCCACCGGGGTGGCGTATGTCGTGGTGGATGAGGCCCACTGTGTCTCGGAGTGGGGGCATGACTTCCGGCCGGACTACCGCAAGCTGTCGGGGCTGTGTGGCGAGCTGGGTGTGCCGATCATGGCCACCACCGCCACCGCCACCCCTGCGGTTCTCCAGGACATCTCCGCGAGCCTGGGGCAGACCAACCCGGTGCAGATCATCGGCAGCTTCTCGCGGGCCAACCTCACCTTCTCCGTCGAGCACATGCGCGGAGATGCTGCTCGGGCACGCCGGGCTCTGGAGATCCTCCAGTCCGCCGGGTTTACGCCGAAGCAGGCTCCGGGCCGGGCGATCATCTACGTCGCCACCCGGAAGAAGGCCCAGTCGGTCTGCAAGGTGCTCCGAGCCGCGAAGCTGCCGGCCGCCTACTACCACGCCGGTCGCACAGACTCCGCCCGAGCCAACGTCCAGGCCCGGTTTACCGCCGGTAAGACCACCATCCTCGTCGCGACCAGCGCCTTCGGCATGGGCGTAGACCTGCCCGACGTCCGCCACGTCATCCACACCCAGGCGCCAGGAACCATCGAGGCCTACTACCAGCAGGCGGGCCGGGCGGGGCGAGACGGGAAGCCCGCGCGCTGCACCCTTCTGTACTCCCCGGCAGACACCCGCATCTTCCACCAGCTCACCTCCGAGGGCGCCATGCCGGGTCTGCGGGTCGGTCACAGGATGCTGGGGGACTACATCTTCGGCTCGACCTGCCGACAGATGGCCTTTGCAAAGCACTTCGGGATCCCGATGGCACAGCGGTGCGGCGCCTGCGATGTCTGCACTCGCCCCGGGTCGGTCGCCGAGATGGTCCGGGCTGCACGCAACAAGAGCAGCACCGAGGCCACCACCCGCCGCAAGAAGGCCACCGCGGATAGCTCCGTTCTGCTCACCACCGAGCAGGACGACCACATCCTGGCCTTCGTCGCTGGGCTGCGCAGTCCGGTCGGAAAGCGTCTGGTGGCCCTCGGGCTGAGGGGCAGCCGTGCGAAGGATGTGCTGCGCAAGAAGATGGAGGACAACCCCCGCTATGGGGTGCTGACCGGGGTCCCGGAGAAGAGCCTGGTGCTGGCCATCGAGCGACTGCTGAGTGTCGGACAGCTGGCAAAGCGAGGGCGAAAGTACCCCACCGTCTGGATCCCGGGCAAGCCGGTGCGGGGGGCTTCACGGAGCACCACCCGAAGCACCCGACCCCGTCCCACCGGGCTGGAGCGAGAGCTGAAGCTGATGCGTCGGCGGTACGCGAAGAAGGGGCGAATCAAGCCCTACCAGGTCTTCCCCGACCGGACCCTCGCCGCCATCCTCCAAGCCCGTCCCGACAACCTCGATGAGCTGGGGGAGCTGTGGGGAATGGGCGGGAAGCGGCTCGCCCGGTACGGTCCCGAGGTGCTGAGACTGGTGTCGGAGGCGAAGGGCTGAGCGCTGTAAGCTTCCGAGGGCTGGGGCCGTCTTGTCGTCCCCCGCTGCACGCCACAGCAGCCCAGGCGGCAGAGACGCTCGATGGTGAGGTCGAAGATGGCGCGACCTGGACTGCGTATGGACGAATCCAGCCCACACGACAGCGCCGACTGATGCGCCGGGCAGTGTTCCGGGTCGTTCGTCCCTGCTTCTCGGCACTGATGGTCTGACGGGTCCAGATTCCCCTGCCAGATTCCCCTGGATGTTTACGAACGGTCGTACTATTAATCAACCATGGGAAAGGGACAACAGACCCGCGAAGAGATCCTCCAGGTCGCACTGAACCAGGCAAGCCGCCTGGGCCTTGAGGGCATCTCCATCGGACAACTCGCCGCAGCGGTGGGCATGTCAAAGAGCGGCCTGTTCGCCCACTTCGGCTCCAAGAAGGGCCTCCAGATGGCGATCCTTGAGCGCGCCTCACAGACCTTCATCAACATCGTCATCCGGCCCGCCATTCGTGAGCCCCGTGGCGAGCCCCGGGTCCGCTCGCTGTTCGACGGCTGGCTGACCTGGACCGAGCGCGCTCACCTTGAGGGTGGCTGCCTGCTGGCCTCCTCGCCGTGGGAGTTCGACGATCGCCCCGGCCCGGTTCGGGATCTCCTCGAAGACACCCTCACCCAGCTCCACCAGACCCTCGCCCGAGCCTCTGAGATCGCCTCAGAGCAGGGCCACTTCCGAGCCGACATCGACATCGAGCAGTTCGCCTTCGAGATGCATGCGATCATGCTCGGCTACCACATCCAGACCCGACTCTTTCGACGGCCCGACGCCCCCCAGCGTGCCCGGGTCGCCTTCGACCGCCTGCTCACCGCATCTCGCGTCTGAGCGGCACCCTCATCGCTGGGTTTGCCCAGGAGACACCATGCTGTCGTTCTTCTGCCTCCAAAATAGCACAATCGTTCGTGCTTTTATAAAGCGTCACGACTGGCTGCCGCG
>JBLHNG010000887.1:0-3549 GCA_047621685.1 Myxococcota bacterium
CGTCGAGATGCCAGCCCCCGTCGGCGGGGCTTCGTCGTGGCGATCGGACTGCTCAACCTCTCCAACCTCGCGATCTTTGTCCTGCCGTGTCTGGACCTGGTGCAGCAGGCGCTGGGCACGACGATGCCGGTCCCCATTGATCCGAGCCTCGCCCCGGTGTCTCCCACCCTGCCTCCAGGCAGCCCGGTCGAGTCGGGAAATCCCGAGGACGCCGTGGTGTTCGCCGTCATCTTCAGCATCCTGCTGCTGAGCAACCTCGCGGTGGGGATCTACAGCCTCACCGTCGGCCTCCGAGTGCCCGAGGAGGCCCGATGAAGCGCGCGCTGTGGGGCATGGCGCTCCTGTCGGGCTGCGCACCGCCGGTGGCGGAGACCGCTGCGGGCCTCACCCTGGTCAGCATCGCCTTCCTGATCCCCCTGACCGGTGCTGCGGTGTTCAGCACCCTGACCGCCTGGGGACTCATCACCGCCCAGCAGGCCCGCCGAGAGGACTGGGCGCGTCGCAGCGCGGTGAAGGCTGGGGTGACGTGCCTGGTCTTCGGCGGACTCTACGCAGCGACAGCGCTGGGCAACACCATGCTCATCCTCAACACCGCCGCGCTGACCGAGGCAGCGCCCCTGGTCTGGCTGACCTGGCCCGGTCCCACAACCCCTGGTGGTTCCGCAATCCTGGGGCTGGCCGGGGCGGTGATGCTGGCGGTCGGGGGGGCCTGCCTGCTGGCAAAGCCCCCCGTGACGTGATCAGCCGCAGGTCGCGGAGATGATCGCATCGTCGACCGCGAACTTCTCCAGGAAGGCGCGGCGCTCGGACTTCATGTTCGTCACCCACTGCCGGTACTCTGCCTTCCGTCCGCTCTCCGCGTAGTAGCGGGCCGGGCTGAGGATGGAGACCGGCACCTTCGCGATGAGCGCGGCGTTGCCGGGGTCATCAACGTCGACGACCTCGTAGCCGAAGTCCGGATCCTGCTTCCAGACGATCTCGCCCTTCAGCATCGCCTCCAGCATCGCGCTGGAGTGGCGGATCTTGACCTTGAAGCCCACGTCCTGCTTGACCGTCCTGGCAGAACCGCCGACGTAGCCGGTGTTCATCATCCACATGTCGACATGCGGCATGGTGGCGGCCAGATCCGAGAAGCGCTGGGCCTGGAGGCCGAACTGGAGCGGGAAGAACGGCTGGGTGAACGGAGAGCGGGTCTTGCCGACCTCTTTGCCGGCTGCGGAGGTCTTGGTGGTCTCGCCGAGCATGAAGAAGCCGGCGGCCTGGGCGGGGGAGGTGAACCGCACGATGCCCGGTGTCGCGGCGTCGGCGCCCTCGTCGCGGTTGAGGATGCCCATGGTGTGCACGGCGGGGATGCTGTGCAGGTCCGCGGCGTCCTCGATGGAGGACATCGGGATGATCGAGCGGCCGTTTCCGGTCCACTTGACGAACTCCCAGCCATCCTTGAGCACGCCGTTTTCATCGGAGACCTCGGCGATGGACACCGAGCCGGTGATGTAGCGGTCGACGTTGACTGCCGGCGCGCCGGTGGCGATCAGCACATCGCGGACCCGGGCGACCTCCTCGGGGTTGAGCTCCGCCTTGAAGAAGTCGTAGGTGCCGTCGGCGTTGAGGTAGCTGTTCTCGACCCAGGCGTCCGCAGAGAGGGTGCCCCGGTAGATGACCGGCTCGGTCTCCTCGGTGAGCCCGAAGGTCTTCGCAAAGCAGCCGTTCTCGGTGATCGACAGCTCGCCGCCGGGCCAGATGGCGACCATGTCGTCCTGGATGGGCTGGGTGACCTGGCCCTGCTTGGAGAAGGTCGTGGTGGTCTTGCCGGTTCCGGAGAGACCCATGATGGTCATGGTCGAGCGCACACCGTCGATCTGCACCGACTTGGCGCCGGCATGCAGCACGAGGCCACCCTGGCCGAAGGCGTACTCGTTGAGCATGCGCAGCGCGGCCTTCTTGGACTCGCCGAAGTAGTCCGGGCCGATGATGTAGGTGGTGTAGGTGCTGAGATCGACGAGGATGGCCTGACCGCCGTCCATGTCGTCCAGCTTGAGGTCTGGGGTATAGACGACGCGGAAGGTCGGCTTGAAGCCCTCACCCTCGGCGAGGACATCTTCGGGGGGGAAGGAGAGGATGGACTGCATCCCGGCGATGTTGGCGCCCTCGAGGGTGTACAGCCACTGCACCCCGACCGCCCGCTTGCCAAGCCCCAGGAAGCCGCAGATCTCGATCAGCGTGCCCTTCTCCTCGATGTAGGCCCGCTGCCGAGCGATGAGCCCGGCGGCCTTCGCCGGATCGATCAGCTGATGGGAGTAGCGACTCTTGTTCGCGGCGTCGTCGATGATGTAGGTGTACTTCACCATCCGGGCCTTGTTCCGACCGACCTTGTTGAGGTTCCCGCATGCGCTCTGAAACACCGACGGCGTGTGCGCCTTTGTCAGGGAACGCAGGGTCTCCTGATCGGGGTTGGTCAGGTATTCGACTGAGTAGGGATGAAGAGTGTCCACAACGGCCCCCGAGGGATGGAAAGGCCGAAGCCCTAACCGGTCTGCCCGTCGCGCGCTCACACCCGGGAGGGTCTATGGAGGGTAGTAGAATGAGCCGGTGCTGTTGGGCCACATGAACGGCGAGGTTCCGGCTGGCGCGGTGCCCATGTAGCAGTTGTAGCCGTCGTAGTTGCTATAGGAGCATTGGCCGACCGGGGTGACGTACACGCTGTTGTTGTAGGTGAACTCGCTGCTCCACTGACCGACGTATCCGATGAGGCAGCTTGCACCGTCATCGGTTCCCAGCCCACAGCCGCCGCCGGTCTGCGGGGTGACGTAGAGGCTGTTGTTCCAGATGAACGGGGTGGAGCCGGAGGGCAGCGGACCGACATAGCAGTTGAAGCCATCAGAGGTTCCCAGCGGACAGAGCCTGTCTCGCCGCTCGGCACACTGTCGACGTGGCAATTCGCGTTGTCAAAGGCGGGCTCGACGTACATCCCAGTCCACCAGTACACGTCGGGACCGCATGGATCGGGGGGCTCAGCTGTGAGGTCGAGCAGGTTGGCCTCGTCGCCGCACAGGCAGATGGTCAGGAGCACCTCCGGCACACCGCTGACGTCTCCCTGGTAGTCCGGGATCGAGTAGAGCTCTTCGTTGGGCCGGATGTGGCTGTCGGAGGGGTGGATCAGCAGCCAGATGTCCTCGGGCAGCGGAGCGCCGGAGAAGAACCGGACCTCAAGCCACCGGTAGTTGGTGGGGGTGACGGTTCAGTCGGTCGGGATGAGGTTGGCAAACTCCGTCCCGCTGCCGGTGTTGGGGGTCCAGCTGGTGATCTCCCAGCAGCTCATGGCATCGGCGGTGTTGGTGAACATGGACGCAGTCAACAGAAACGCAAACATGGGGAACTCCTCAGAAGTGAGCAAAGGATGCTGCTCATGGAGAGGTGGTGCTCGTTTTGAATTGGGCCTGACGTCTGTCGTAGATCCTACGTATTTCAAATAAGCGAGCCGCTTTTGTCGATTAATGATCAGCTTGATACATATTTTTGGGTGTTTGTTTGAACCAAGAAACATCTGCT
>JBLHNG010000888.1:0-3546 GCA_047621685.1 Myxococcota bacterium
CGTCCGTCATGGTGTACGAAGGGTCGCCGGTGAAGCCCTGCCAGAAGTGGTAGTCCTGGAGCCCGGAGAGGGGGCTGGCGGGATTCAGGGCGATGGCGAGCCCGACCTCGTAGCGTGGGATGCTGACCGTGACCTCATCGGCAATGACCGACAGGTAGATGGCGTTGACGTTCTGAGCAAACCGTGGGGTGCGTGGGCGGACCCAATTGGAGAATTCGACGGGCTCAATGGTGAGGAATGAGGAGCCGCCGCCGTCGCAGTCGAGGTCGCGGGCGTCGCTGAGGATCTCGATGGAGGCTGGGCTGACCTCATCGTCGGTGTCGTCGCAGTCACCGTCGGGCAGCTTGGCCTTGGTCTTGTAGCCGGTCGGGGTGTAGCCATCGGCGTCTGCGTCGTAGTCGTTGTCTCCGGCGCAGTCGGAGTCCTCGCCGTCGTACCAGACCTCGGTGATGCCTGGAGAGTAGTCGGCGCTGGAGTCGTCGCAGTCTCCGGCGTCGAGTCGGTCGGAGGTGGGCTGTCCTGTCGTCTTGAGGCCCTCGTGCTCGTCAGA
Organism: Myxococcota bacterium; assembly: GCA_047621685.1. Taxonomy (GTDB): domain Bacteria; phylum Myxococcota_A; class UBA796; order UBA796; family UBA796; genus JAQXDW01. The sequence goes on from JBLHNG010000888.1 coordinate 551, forward strand.
GACGTAGCCATCGGCGTCTGCGTCGTAGTCGTTGTCTCCGGCACAGTCGGCGTCGGTGCCGTCGTACCAGACCTCGGTGATGCCTGGAGAGTAGTCGGCGCTGGTGTCGTCGCAGTCTCCCCCGGACAGCCCGGAGGCCTCGGCATGCTCGTCGGTGGTGTAGCCGTCGGCATCGGCGTCGTAGTCGTTGTCTCCGGCGCAGTCGGTGTCCTCGCCGTCGTACCAGGTGTCTGTGGCGGTCGGGTGGACACCAGCGCTGGCGTCGTCGCAGTCTCCGTCGGCCAGCAGCCCGGTCCCGTCCACTCCGGCAGTGGTCAGGCCGAAGTAGCCATCCGGCACGTAGCCGTCTGTGTCGGCGTCGTAGTCGTCGTCGTTGGCACAGTCACCGTCGATGCCGTCGTACCAGACTTCCTCGGCACCGGGGTTGATGGCGGCGTTGTCGTCGTCGCAGTCTTCTGCAGCGAGGAAGCCGTCGCCGTCGTCATCGACGCCGTCTTGACGGGAGTCGATGTCCGCCTGAGAGATCCAGGTGCAGCCCCCGGTCATCATCATCAGCGTGGTCCAGATGCGCATCCTCTACATCCCCGATTTTTCAGCGACCCCGACCTTACCATGCCCCGGTGCCGACCGGTGGGACCGGCTATCGCGGGGGGAGAGAAGGTCCGCTGATCGCCGAGATTGCCTCGCGGGCTGCCGCGACGACGTCTGGGTCAGCGTCTGCCAGGAGCGCGGCGAGGGGCTGAAGTGCGTCGGCATCTCCAATGGCCCCCACTGCCCGGGCAGCCTGACGACGCTCGCCCGGGTCGTCAGCGGAGAGGCTGGGGAGGACTGCGGGGAGGAAGCTGGAGTCCCCGGTGACCTCAATGAGCCGACAGGCGAGGATCCGGGCACGGGTCTCTTCGCCAGCGAGCCACGCCTTGAGGTCTGCGTGCTCTTCGTCGACGAGGGATCGGGCGGCAAGCTCTCGAATGACCTCTCCGGTCCGCCCCGGGGTCATGGCGTCCCGGACCCGCAGGGGACCATCGTCCTCGTCGTCGGCCTCCTCCAGCCACTGCCCGATGGTCAGCTCCATCGCCTCGGTGGCCTCCACAGGGTGCTCCCACTCCGGCAGCGGCTCGGCGCGCTGTTCACCATGGAGGGCGAGATCCGCATCGATGCTTCGGGAGGTGACCGCGACGGGCAGGCTGTGGAACTCCTGCGGTGAGGGCGGTGCTGCGGCGAGCTTGGGGCGATCGAGGTCGGGGAGGGGCGGAGTCTGAGAGAACCAGCCGGCCTCCCGGGCGACGGTGCCGGTTCGAGCACTGAGGATGAAGTGACTGCCCAGCCGTCGGATGATCGCCTGGGGATCCCGGACGCTCCACCGCAGGTCCGGCACGGAGACCACCAGCTCCTCCAGGGCGGCGATCAGGGCACGCAGCGAGGCGATGTCCCCCGGGTCGATCTGCCGTCGGGCCTCCAGGCGCTGTGGCTGGAGGGAGACCTGGAGACCGGCCTGCTCCAGGGCGACGGTGATGCGCTCCTGGGACGTCATCGACAGGGGGACGGGGCTGAGGGCGCGGACCACCAGCCAGGTGTCTGGTGGCGGGAGGCGGAGCTGGTGGCCTTCTCGCAGGGCGCGTCGGGCGTGGTCACCGATCGCGCCGGGCTGCCGGGCCAGCTCTCTGAGGACCGGCACTGCCCTGCGATCCCCGCTGCGTCCCAGCGCCTCGGCCGCCGCGGCTGCGACCACCGGGTCTGAATCCGACAGGCGCTCCAGGAGGGTCGGGGTCTCTGCGGGGAGGCCCTGCTCGCCGAGCGCGATCACCGCGGCCTCCCGGATCTCGGAGCGGTGGCTGGTCGCGGTTCTCCGGATCCAGTCTGCGGCATCTGCCCGACCCGAGCGTCCCAGCGACCACAAGACCCAGGTCAGCACCTCAGGGTCTTCCACTTCCAGCACCGCCTCCAGCTTCTCCGCCGGGGCGAGCCGGGCGAGGGCAGCGGCGGCCTCCAGTCGGACCTCCCAGTCCTGGCTGGTCTGATACAGCGCTTCGACCAGCGACAGCGCCCTTCGACCACCGAGCTGATCGAGGTAGCGGGCTGCGGCGCGCTGGAGGGCAGGCTCTCGGGAGCGGATCAGCTCGGAGGCAGCATCGAAGCCGGCGACGTCTCCGGCCTGTGCCATCGAGGCGAGCGCCCAGGCGGCCAGCCGGGCATCGGCGAGGGCCTCTCGCACCCGACGCCGGGCCGCAGCCCCGATGATCTGCCCCAGGGCCAGCACGGCCTCCCGGGCGATGTCGAGGCTCGGTGAGCCGCTGAGCTGGATGAGCAGCGGCCCGGCGTCGGGGCGACCGCTGGCGGCGAGGGCGCGAACGGCGACCTGTCGGGTGGCGTTGGGCCGGGCAGGGGAGCCGGCCAGGGCATGCAGCGCGTCGGTCAGCCCCGGGATCCGTCGGGCGGGCCAGATGCCCTGAGCGAGCAGCGCGGCAGCACCGGTGGCCTCATCGTCCGTCCCCGAGAGCAGCATCAGCACTGAGCCCGCCAGTCCCTCCCGGCCGCCGTGGATCACCATGCCCCGCAGGGTCTCCGGGTCTGCCACGGTTCGGAGGGCTTCGGCCAGCGGGCTCTCCGGGAGGTCAGCATCCGGGGCGGAGAGCAGCTCCAGATCCTCCGTGAACAGATCGTCCTCCCACTCCTCCTCGGTGTCTGGGTCGTCTTCTTCTTCCCGCCCCACGGCATCGAGGATTCCCGCCCCGATGGCCGCGACGTTTCCGGTGGCGCCTTCCTCGTCGGTCTCGTCGGCGGCAGAGGTCATCGACAGCGCGGAGAGCAGGCGCCGGGCTGCAGCGCGCTCCCGGGCATCACCGTCGAGGATGATCTGCTGAGCGGTCCCAGCGTTGTCATGGAGGAGGGCCAGCTCTCGCTTGGCGAGGGCAGCCAGCAGGGTGCAGGCACCGGCTGGGAATTGCCGCCGCGCAGTCAGCGCCTGGAGCTGCGGACCGTAGCGAACCGCCCCACCC
>JBLHNG010000889.1:0-3545 GCA_047621685.1 Myxococcota bacterium
GCCGGTGCGCTCATCGGGGGGTACGTCGAAGAGGTCCCACAGCCAGTCGGCGTGGATCGGGTTGATCTCAGCCTCGACGGGGATGGCGGGCGCACCACGGCGCTGAATTTGAATCTGGATGCGGACGGTTTCGTTGCTGCCCATGGTGTGCCTCCAAGGGGGTTGGGGTTCAGCACCATCGCGCGTTTGGGAGTCGGAAGCAAGACGGTGCGGGACAGGTTCTGTCCGACAGGCAGGGGTGGCTGTTTCAGAGGCCACGAACGACCCATCGCGCGTACACTCCCCTCATGTCTCGCTCCCGCATCATCATGATCACCACCGCCGCCGGATTCACCCTCGCCTGCAGCGGTGTGCCCGACATCGATCCCACCCCGCCGCCCAGGGAGCTGCCCACCCTGTACCAGAACGCCGACGGCATCTGCGAGCTGAACGTCCCCTACAGCTGCCCGCCGCCTGAAGAGGGCATGACCTGCAACCCGCCGCCCATCCGCGAGGAGCCCTGCCCGCCGCTGGCGTCTGTCCGGCAGATCAGCCGACAGCCCGATGGCACCTGCCAGGCCACCGGCCCGCTTGACTGCCCTGAGGCCTGGTCCTGCACCAGCGATGGCACCGTCACCCTGGAGTGCCCGCCGCAGCTGGGCGAGTCCGAGCGCATCGAGACCAACACCGTCTACGGCTGCACCCTGATCACCGGCAGCCAGTACACCCAGACCGCCGACTGCCCCGAGGGCATGAGCCACCCGATGCAGCCGAACTATCGGATCGAGGTCAACGAAGACGGCTCCTGCACCGCATGGTTCACCGGCGCCTCTCACTGCCCGGAGGGTGCATCCTGCAACCCGCCCCCGCCCAGGGATGTCGCCTGTCCGCCGGAGCTGATTCCGCCCGCGCCGGGCTGAGATCAGCCGCTCTGCTCGATGTAGTCGCTGAGGATCTCACCGGCCTCGCGGAGGATGAAGTCGTTGACCTCGACCTCCTCGGACTCCTCGGACTCCTCCTCAGGCTCTCCGGCGTCGTCTGACTCCAGCTGCTGGCGGCGGACCTCGATGTTCAGCGAGATCTCCGTCTCTTCGGAGCGACGCTCCCGCTCGGCGAGGTTGTCCAGCAGGGTCTGGAAGTCCTCGCTGGCAGCGACCCGGCTGCTGGATCCGGTGCGCAGGGTGTCGAGTCCGGAGATGCTGCCGACCGGGGTGTACCGCGCCGGAGCGATCTCGTCCCACTGCAGGGCGTTGTCGAGGTCGGACTCGAAGACGTCGAGGCCATCCCAGGGGGACGGCAGGACGACATCGGAGAGCACGCCACGGTTCTGAGTGGAGCCGCCAGAGACCCGGTAGAACTTCTGGGTGGTCACCTTCAGCGCCCCGGCCCGTCCGGTGCTGTTGCCGCCGGTCATGCGCTCAATGAACATGTCGAGGTCGACGACCTGCTGCACAGTGCCCTTGCCATGGGTGGTCGTCGCGCCGACGACGAGGCCACGCCCATAGTCCTGGATCGCCCCGGCGACGATCTCAGAGGCGGAGGCGGAGAGCGGATCGGTGAGCACGACCAGCGGCCCCTCGTAGACCGTGCCGTTGTCTGGATCCTTGAGGACCTCGGTGTTGCCCTCACGGTCGCGGACCTGGACCATCGGCCCGCGGCTGACGAACAGGCCAGACAGCTCGACGGCTTCATACAGCGAGCCGCCGCCGTTGCCGCGCAGGTCGAGGATGAGTCCGTCGATGCTCTCTCCATCCAGCTCGCCGATGAGGCGGCGAACATCCGAGGACACCGACTTGTACTCCGGGTCGGCCTCTTTGCGGCCCGAGGAATCCATGTAGAAGCTCGGCACGTCGATGACGCCGAAGGTCTCATCACCGACCTGGATGGTGGAGCGCTCGGCGTCGGACTCGGTCAGGGCGACCTGATCGCGAATGAGCGGCACGATGCTGGTGTCGGCGTTGTCGGCGGCGTCGACCGGGATGATGGTCAGGCGCACCTCAGTGCCCTTCGAGCCGCGGATCTGGCGAACGACCCGGTCGATGCGCAGGTCGATGATGTCCTCTGGCTTGCTGGTTCCCTGAGCGACGGCGATGATCTTGTCGCCGGGCTGGAGCGTGCCGTCGAGATCCGCAGGGCCGCCGGGGATGATGCGCACGATGGTCGTGTACATTCCCTCAGTGCGCAGCTGGGCGCCGATGCCCTCGACAGAGTTGGAGATCTCGATGTCGAAGTCGTCGGAGGTGGCGGGCTTGAAGTAGACGGAGTGGGGGTCGAAATTGCGGGTCAGGGCGTCGAGGTAGTACTCCATGACGTCGTTGGCTTCCGCAGACAGGACATCCTTGAGCACCCGGTCGTAGCGCTTGTCCAGGCGCTCCAGAACCTCGGCGCGATCGGTGCCATGCAGCTCTGCCGCCAGGACGGACTCCATGACCTGCTCGTGCCAGAGGGCATTGGCTTCCTCAGCGGTAGCCGGCCAGGGCAGCTCGGAGCGATCGAGGGTCCAGGTGGCGGTGCTGGTGAGATCGATGGGCAGCTTGAGGGAAGCCTGAGCGGAGGTGATCCGCTCGGTGATCCGCTGCTGATAGCGGGCGTAGATCGCTGTGGCGGCCTCCATCTGCGGCTTCTTGGAGAGCACATCGTCGTCGAGCTGGCGGGTGTAGCGGCCGAACTCTTCGATGTCGCTGGCCAGGAACGTGGTCCGGTTGAAGTCCAGCGACTTCAGGTAGCCCTCCAGCCACACCTCCGAGAGGCTGTCGTTGATCTCCTTGGGCTCGTAGTGCTGGTAGCGCAGCAGGGTCGTGACCAGACTGGCGACCATGGGGTGATGGTCGCTGAGTTGTGGGGTCTTGCCCGGATCGAACTCTGGTGCGGCTTCCGCCGAACAGCCTGCCAGTAAAAGAACCACGAGGTGCCGCAATCGCATCATCTTCCTCCGCACTCGAAATATAGCCCCGGGCCGTCTGGGTATTCCGTCCTGCACCGATCTTGACGTGTACTGGTCCCTATCGGTTCCAGAAGATCATGCGCCTGTGGATTGAAATTTCAAGACAGCATCAGAACATCTTAGCGACATGCAGCAGACTGTCGCACCCGCTCCAGCGCATTGCCCTCCACCGTCATCCACCAGGTATCCTCTACAAGATGCGGCGACTCGTTGACCACAAAGTGTGTGGTGAGCGACCAGAGCCCCGCGTCGAAGCCGTCCGCATCCCACTGCTGAATTGGCGCAGAGATCGAGGTCGAGACGGACTGGTTATTGTTTTCGTACTCCAGCCGGCCTGCCGCAGTGATGGTCAGCTCCACTCCGATGCCCTGCCAGACTCCGATGTAGTCCTGGTGGGTCTGAGGGACCGGCTCGCCCATGAGGCCTGAGCAGGCGAGCAGAAAACCACCGAGTGCGGCGAGCGTGCTGCCGCAGGTGAGGGTGCGTAGTCGAATCGGGGACATGTTGAGCCTACCCCCTCGCGCCGGACAGATTTCTAAGCAACTCGCCGTTTGTTGTTGAGGTGAAGTGTCTCACAGTCATCCGGACTGAGACTTCCATTGTGAGAGTGTCGGCGTGTTGG
>JBLHNG010000890.1:0-3539 GCA_047621685.1 Myxococcota bacterium
CCGCCGGGTGCTGAGGAGGTCGGGCCAGGTGCCGGTGGTGTGGAAGTCGTCGTGGTCGAGGTTGACCAGTCCGAAGACCACATCACCGGAACCCTCGACGGTCAGGGTGGTGCCCTGCGCCCAGTCTTCCAGGCCATCGCCCACCGCAACGACCCCCCACTGGGAGTCCCCGGGAACGGCTGCATCGAGGGTGAGGACCATGCCCTCAGAGATGCCGGTGACCTTCACATAGGTTGCCCCGGTGGTGTACGGCATGAGCACGGGGACCACCTCAGTGGGCAGGTCGTCTGCGGATACCTCAGCGCCGATGGTCAGGGTCGCCCGGTCTCCGGTGAACGCGGCCCAGGCCGGGGAGTCGTCGGTGCCGATGCGGATTCGCTCCGCAGACAGCGACAGCAGGGCCTCCCGCCAGTCTCCGGTCACGGTGTCGTAGGCGTCGATGACATCAGGCTTGTTGGTGTTTCCTTCCTGGGCGGTGGCTTCCCACAGCGCGACCCCGGCGGAGCCCTCACCGTCGCCGTAGCGGGCGTCGAGGTGGAGCACCCACAGCGCGGAGCCATACTCGTAGTAGGACCACAGCTTGTGTACGTCCCAGAGGAAGTAGCCGTCGCTGCTGATCCCGGCCCAGGGCGCATCCTGGTAGTCGACCACATAGGACACCGTCGGGGTCAGCTCCTCGGGGTAGGTCCACTGCTCCGCCGCCGTCGCGACGCCTTCCCAGATCGGGTAGGTCGGCTCGGTGAAGTCCGTGGCGTACTGGAGGACGTGGTTGAACTCATGGGCGATGTAGGAGGCCATCTGAGCATCTGGGATGCTCCGGGCCAGGGCGATGTAGGCCGCGCAGGCGGAGAGGCCGTCGTCGGTGTCGTCGCTGAACGAGTTGCAGGCGGTGAACGCGCCTCCCGACGACTCGGCGTAGAGGTAGACGTCGAGGATCCCGTCGGGGTCGGGGACCGGGGCCTGGAAGCCGATTCGGCTGACCTGAGCGTCCCAGGACTCACCAACGTACTGGAGGATGTCCTCACAGCGGGCGGCATCGGCTTCGTTCTCCCAGTGGCAGCGGACGGAGTGGGTCTCGCTGTCGATGGAGTCGATCGCGGGCGGGCGCCAGTTGAGCTGGGCTGGCTGGGAGAGGAGGGCCATGGTTCGGCAGAGCATGGCGGAAGTATAGTCGTGAATCCTGGATACTCCTCCGTGCTTCGGGCGCTGTTGAACCACTCGGCGCTCGTTGAGGTGCAGGACGGGCCCCCAACCGGACACCCTTGCCTCACCGCGCCGCCAACATCCGCCCGCAGAGTACAGTCCACAACATGCACCCCCCTGCCATCACGCTCCCCTTCACCCGCGCCCTCGTCACCGGCGGGGCGGGCTTCGTCGGACACGGCGTGGTCGCGGCGCTGCACGCATCCTCAGTGGACGTCGTCGTCCTCGATCCCGGTCGTCCCCACCCAACATGGCCCCCGGGCGTCCACCACCTCCGCGGAGACGTCCGAGACCCTGAGGCCATACGCAGAGCCGCGGACGGCTGCGGGATGATCTTCCACGTCGCCGGGGTCTGGGACGGCGGGCCGGATGGCGAGGATCGCATGCGCTCGATCAACGTCGGCGGGACGGAGGCGGTGCTGTCTGTGGGGCTGCCGGTGGTCTACACCTCCTCCTCCATCACCTGCGGCTTCGGCACCATGGAGCAACCAGGCGCTGAAGACGACCCCTCCGAGGATTCGGCCAACCCCATTCGAGGCACCGGGGCGGTCTACCGGCAGACCAAGCTCGCTGCGGAGGCCCTTGTCATCGAGGCGGGCGGCTACATCGTCAACCCCGACTATGTGATCGGAGCCGGGGATGTCCACGGGGTGGTCACCGGTCCGCTGCTGGCTGCGGCGCGCCTGCCGGTGATCCTGGCACCGCGTGGGGGGAAGTGCTTTGTTGGCGTGCACGATGTGGGGCTCGGCCACCTGCTCGTCCTGAGGGGACAGCCGGGCCGGCGCTACCTGCTCGGCGCGGAGAACCTCACCTATGCCGCGGTGTTTGCGCAAGTCGCTGCGGCGATGGGCCGATCTCCCCGCATCCTCCCGCTGCCCCGGACCCTCCCGCGCGCCTTCAGACGCCTGCCCCGGATCGGTGGGACCATGGGCGCAGTCGAGCAGATGGGACTGCCCCGATACCGCAGCCACGCCCGGGCCGCTGTCGAGCTTGGCTACTCACCGCAGCCGGTCGCGGCCGCCATTGCTGAGATGGTTGCGTTCAGCGGTGGTGGCTGAGCAGGTCGGACATCGCCGCGGTGAGGCCTGGCTGTGAGGTGCAGCCGGTCAGGGCTCGCTGCACGAGTCGGGCGGCGTCGGCGTCCTTTACGCCGGTCTCCCGGGCGAGATGGAGGGCTCGTTTCGTGGAGTCTGCAGCATCCTGCCAGCGCTGGTCTGTGACGAGTCCAGGCAGTCGATAGGCGGTCAGCAGCGCGCACATCCACTGCTGACCGGTCTGAGAGAAGTAGGCCAGCCCGCTGACCAGGATGGTCTCTGCCTCGACGAGCTGATCCCGTGCGATGAGGACCAGCGCGAGGTTGATCTCGGTGATGACCTCAGCGGACAGGGCGGTGTCCTGGAGGTTGTTGAGTGCCGCCCGATAGCACCGCTCGGCGGCGTCGAGTTCCCCCCGTGCGCGGTGGATCTCCCCCTGAGCGTTGATGCAGCCCGCCAGCCCCAGCCGACCGCCGAGCCGGGCATGCAGCGCCCGAGAAGCCTCGATGTGGTGGATGGCTTCGTCGAACTGGCCCTGCTTCATCTTCAGCCGACTCAGTCCCTTGTGGGCCAGCGCCCGATCCCGCTCCGCTCCGCACTCCTGGTAGCCGGCCAGCGCGATGCGGTAGTCCCGCTCGGCCGTCGCGAGGTCTCCACGCATGAGGTGGACTGCGGCGCTGTCCCGTCGGCAGTGGGCGAGGAGGAGGGCGTCGGTGGCGGCGGCTTCTGCGGTCGCGATCAGCCAGCCAGCCTCGTCGAGGCGCCCCTGGTCCCGCCGCAGCCGGGCGAGCTGCTGGAGGCCGCGGATGCGCAGACTTCCCGTGGCGTTGTCAGCCGTTCGGTGGGCCATGGCGACGCCGTCGTCGAGGCTGCCGATCATCTGGGCGAAGTAGCTGGCGATGAGCTGACCTTCGAGGCGCTCGGGGTGGTCTTCGGGCAGCCCGAGGCGATCCATTGCGGCCCGGCGGGTCTTTAAGGTGGTGACGCCCTGGCGGTGCGCACCGGTCACCGCGAACCGTCTCGCAGCAGTGAGCAGGGGGGGGAGCGCGGCGTCGTCATCTCCAGCGGCGAGCATGTGCTGGGCGGCCCGGAGGTCAGAGCCTGGGTCGGAGCGCTCGGCGAGGACATCAGCACAGGCCCGGTGGTGCTGCTCCAGGCGCCCATGAGACTGGGCGTGGCGCTCCAGGGCCTCGCGGAACAGCCAGTGGGCAAACCGCCAACCCTCGCCCGGGTGCTGGCGGGCGAGTCCCCGGTCGAGCAGCGTGGCGGTCAGCTTGGGGCCGGTTGTGATGCCCTCCATCG
>JBLHNG010000891.1:0-3518 GCA_047621685.1 Myxococcota bacterium
CCCCGGCGGTCATCGCGATGTCCGAGGGGCGGTTCGCCGACGAGGACCTCAAGGGCGTCCTGGCGATGCCGCTGTATGAAGCCCTGCTTGAGGTCGCCGAGGCGAACAAGATGCTCGGGGAGAGCAGCAGTGACTACGACGGCGACGCATTTCGTGGCGAGCTGGTCATCGCCGTGGACCGCCGCGTGCCGTGGTCCACCCTGCGCAGCGTGATGTACTCCAGCGGACAGGCGCAGTTCAGCGCGTTCTCCCTGCTCGTCGTGGGCGGGGAGGCGGTCGAGTACGGGATGACGGCGCTGCTCGACGAGCCGACGGTGACCATCCAGCCAGAGCGACTGCTGGTGTCGTGGTTTGGCAGCGAGAGCGCGGTGGAGATTCCCTGCGCCTGGGGCTGTCGGGAGGCGCTGTCGGTGCTGCTGGGGCGGATGCGCTGGCACCAGCCCCGACACCACGGCGGGGCGGTCTTTGCTGACGACGACACCCCCCTCTCCCGGATCTTCGACGCCCACCGCCTGCTCGCTGAGGACACCGCGCTGCTGAGCGTGCTCGGCATCAGCTCCGCCAGCGCCGTGAAGCTGACGACGCCGACCGCGCTGCTGAGCGAGGGCGAGCCGGTTCATGCGCTGATGGAGGCCAACCGAGAGACTGCCGAGCGGCTGCGTGTGGGGCCGATCCGAATCGAGTCGACCACGCCGACGGTCTGGCGGAGGCGGCTGGAGCAGATACCGGCTCGGTTCAAGATGATGGCTCCCGGTGGGGCTGAGGCCACATCACCAGGTCCGGCGCTGGGGGTCAACGACATCCGAGCCTGCCTGCTGCCAGCGCTGATCGCGGAGCCGGAGCGGTCTGGGGGGCTGGAGGTGACCGTGCGCATGACCGGCGAGGCAATCTACGCGGTCCACACCCCCTGGCAGCCCGTCAGTGCATGTCTGAGCCGTCGGCTGGTCGGACGCTCCCTGCGCCAGTCGTCCTGGGGTGGCTTCTTCGGCACCATCCCGACCGTCAACACCAGCCGCGCGACCGCGCGCATCACCGTGACCATCGCGGAGGCACCATGATCGTGCTCCTGTCCTCCCTCGCCCTCGCCGACCCCTGCGGCATGGTCCCCCCGCTGTCCATTCCCGGCACCGTGCAGCGGGACGGTGTTCAGCGGACCTACGTCATGCACCGGGACGGGGTGGAGGTCATCGCGCTGCGGCCGGGCTTCATCGGGGACGTCTCCGAGTTCGGCATGCTCATCCCGTTTCCCACGCCCCCTCAGATCACCAAGACCGACGACGACCTGTTCGCCCACCTCGAAGCCGCCATCGATCCGCCAGAGCTGACAGTGAACATCCGCCGCATGGGCCGCGGGCTGCCAGCGATCGGCGCTCCGGCTCCTCAGCCCAAGAGCGCCGAGGCGGGGCTGGTCTGGACGGGGGTGGACCTGCTGCGGGAGGAGGCGGTGGGCATGTACCAGGTCGCGGTCCTCAAGGCGGGCAGCACTGCGGCGCTCTCGGCGTGGATGGGGGAGAGCGGCTACCGCTACCCCGACGGCATGGACGCGGTGGTGGGGGAGTACATCGCGAAGTCCTGGGCGTTCGTGGCGGTCAAGGCCCGGGTGGGTGGTGCATCTGGGATCGCACCGCAGCCCGGAATGCGCAGCGCGGACACCTCCGGGCCGGTCGGCGGCAGCTTCGATGGCCACGTCCAGGGCATGGCGTTTCGGTTCACCACGCCCGAGCTGGTGATCCCGATGCGGCTCTCGGTGTTCAACGGGGCGGACCCCCGCAACGTGGTCTACGTGCTCGCTGAGGATCCGGTGCGACTGGAGGGGGTGTCCACAGACCTCGTCACCCGGCAGCTCCCCGGCCAGACCCTGCTCGACAACCTCACCACCCCCCTCCCGATCACCGTCACCGGGGGCCGGCTCTCCGAGCTGAGCGACATCCAGCACACCGACCTCGCCGTCGAGCGCGACCCGGTCCACATCAGCGGCCTCGCCCGCACCCAGCTCGCCGCAGACCTCCACGCCGCCACCACCGGCCGGCTGTCCCTGGCGATGGATTCTGAGGCGAAGGCGCTGCTGGGTGTGAGCGAGGCCTTCGGGATGCGCGGCCCGGAGGTCGACGCCCTGCACGCGGCAGTCCTCTCCGGGCCCCTGGATGCGGTGGTGGAGCACTCGCTGTCGGAGCTGTCGAGTATGTGGATGACGGTGATCGACGGGGTGATCCCCTCAGACGTGCTCGCCGGGCAGGACCTCACCGTGGCGCGCTATCGCATGCCGACCGATGAGAACCTCCCCCGTGAGGACCCGCTGCGGGTGGCAGAGCGGCGCATCTTCATGGACGTCTGGTAGTCCTCAGCGCCCCATGTCCTCTCGCATCGCCATGGAGATGAGGTTGCGCAGCGGCGGGGTCGGATCCGGCAGCCGGGCTGCTGCCATCGGATCCATGCACAGCACCTCCCCCTCCGGCCCCGGCCCCCGGGCCAGCAGCTCTGCGGCGGTCAGCGTGAGGCTGCCCCGGTACATCAGCTCCGGTGCGCCCGCGCGCTCGGGCTCCCGGATGAGGCCCATCAGCTGGACATGGGCGATCTCGTCGTTGCTCACCCGCAGCTCCTCGCGGATCTCCCGGCGGGCGTCGAGCTGGTGTAGCCAGGTCGCCCCCTTGAGGTCGTCGGGCTCCACGGTCCCCGACATGCTCGGCCCAAGCAGGCCGGGCCGGATCACGAGGTGAGGCGCACGGCGCTGGAGGATGCTCTGGCCATCGGCGGTGAACAGGAGCGCGGCGATGCCGAGTGCGTCGGTGCGCTCGCAGTCCTGCGGGGAGAGGTTGGTGCCGATGTAGTCGAAGTACCGTGCCCGCTGGAGGACCATCCGGGGCGGCTGAGTTCGCGTGTGCTCGTACAGCGCGAGTCGGACCACCGCACCATCCCAGGCCCCCTCCGGCAGCGCCGCGATGATGGACTCGTCCCGCCATGGTGCGGTGTAGTCACCCTCCCAGACCACCGCTGTGCCGCGATGACTGGGCATCGTGTAGAACTCGACGTGCATGTGCTCAGCCTATCTTCTGGGCGTTCAGGAGATGTCCAGGTTCGCGCCAGCTGTGGTGCCCTCCGAGGAGGGGACACGATGCGCTATACCCGCAGAGACGTGGTCGGGAGCATGCTCGCAGCCGGGATCGTCGGCTGTATTGGACGGGGCAAGGGCGGTGGGGGTGGAGGCGAACACGCTGGGGCAGTCGGGGGGTGGCTGGCTGCGCTGACCACTGAGTCACGGCAGTAGCCGGCCTTCAGGCGGGGTAAACTGCCGATTCGGGGTGGGCACGGGGACGGGGTGAGGCATCCGAAGCCGGTCAGGTGGCTGCCTCAGTGTCCCCGCCGGTGAGTTCAGCAAGTGCCGGTCGTAAGACGGGCTGATTGCTGATTCGGGGTGAGGCACGGGGACGGGGTGAGTCCGACGAAGCCGGTCAGGTGGCTGCCTTCCCCCCTAATTTTGTTGATTGTATTGTTTTGGATCGCCTGATCTGGAGTCTCAG
>JBLHNG010000892.1:0-3494 GCA_047621685.1 Myxococcota bacterium
GTACTGTTCCAGCATGGTTGTTCAGCGGCGGGCGGCGGTCAGGGTGAGCCGGACGAGGCAGGGATCGGCGTCGTAGACCGGGCAGCGACCGTCCTCGCCACGGGGATCGCTGATGGCGATTCGGCCCTCTCCTTCGGCGTCGTCGGCGCTGGTCGGGGTCATGTCGATCTCGGCGGTCATGGTGACCTCGCAGTCGCCATAGGCCACCACCCCCAGCGCGACGGCGTCGATCACCCCCGACGCGGTGAGCATGCCGTCCGCTCCGGTGTCCACAGTCACCGGCATGCCGACGAACGGTGCTCTCAGGTCGATGTCGTAGCTGACCGGGACCTCGTCGAAGCCGGGCAGGTAGATGGTGTACTCGAACTCCTGGGGGCTCTCTGGTCCGCCGGGCATGAACAGCGCCTCCAGCGCGCCGTCGAGACAGTCGTCGTCAGCAGCAGTGGTGGTGAAGTCGAAGTCACCGCCGGTCCAGGTGAAGCCTAGGGACTTCTCTTCGTCGGTCTTTCCGCAGCCTATGGCCAGCATGAGGAGCATCATGGGCGCCAGTTTAGACTAAACGGCTGTCAGGGTGAGGTCTGGAGTTCGGCAGACGCTTTGGGAGCGCCGACGAGGGCGAACCTCAACCATCCGGTGAGGGAGCACCCTTCGGAATCCATCGCTTACGAAGCTGAGAAGCCCGAAGGGCGAGCAGTGCACCGAGGCAACATCGAGAGCAGAGAGGGACGAAGCCTTAAAGTGCGGCGGTGCTGCCAACCCCGCCCCGGCCCTGCTCGCCCACGGCCCTCTCCGGTGTCCCCTTGCGCGCGGTGTGGTAGTCAGACGGGAGTGCTTGCTGCTACCTCGCTGACAAAGTCCTTCCATGATCCCGGCCGGGGAACCTTCCGCGCGGTGGATGGGCTGTCGCTTTCGGTGTCTCCCGGTGAGATCTATGGGCTGCTCGGTGCCAACGGGGCGGGCAAGACCACCACCCTGCGCATGCTCGCCACCCTGCTGCGGCCAGACGCTGGAGAGATCGTCATCGACGGTGTGAGCGTGCGGAGTTCTCCGATCAAGGCCCGGAGTCGGCTGGCGTATGTTCCGGCAGAGGCCGGGCTCCCAGAACGGCTGACCCCCCGGGAGGTCGTGACCCTGTTCGCACGGATTCAGGGCGTTACGAAACCGAAGTCTCGGGCGGATGCGCTGCTGGAGACCCTGGGTGCGTCGCACATTGCCTCTACCCCCTGTGGTCGGCTGTCGACGGGACAGAAGCGCCGGGTGGTGCTGGCGCGGGCGCTGGTCCATGAGCCGCCGCTGCTGCTGCTCGACGAGCCGACCGATGGCCTCGATGTCCAGGGACGCGCGGAGATCCTCGCGCTGATGCGGCGTCTGGCGGGAGAGGGGCGTGCGGTGCTGATGTCGTCGCACATCATGGGAGAGGTCGAGGCGGTGTGCAGCCGGGTCGGGGTGGTGGTGGCGGGCCAGAAGGTCGCCGAGGGCACCCTGCCTGACCTTCTGGAGCAGACCGGAACAAGCGACCTGTCCGCAGCGTTTCTGGCGCTCACTTCGTGATGCACCCGCTGATTCCGCTCACTGTGGCGGCCTTAAAGCGCCTGTGTCGACGGGGGATGCTGCTGCGGGCGCTGGCCTGGCCGGGGGTGCTGACGGCGCTGGCGCTGCTGGGCTCGGTGGCGGTGAGCGGTGCGCTCCAGGCCTCCTCAGAGATCGCGGCGACGGATCCGGTGCTGGTCACCGCGCTGACGGACGCCGGGCTGGTGGTGGTCTCCGACCCAGACCCCGTGACTGCGGTGGAGACGGGGCGGGCGGTTCGGGCGGCATGGTGGGTGGACGGACGGCCCGCCCTGGCGCTGGATGCTCGGCGCACCCTGCTGGGTGGCGGGGCGGACAACCTCCGGGCTGAGGCGGCGCTGCGTGTGCTGGTGGAGGCGCCCTGGCAGCTCTCGGTGGTCGACCCTCCGGCTCGGACTGCGGATCTGGAGCGCTCGGTGCGCTGGCTGGCGGGGCTGGTCTGTGTGCTGTTTACACTCTACGGGGTGGTCATTGGGCTGGCCTCGCTGGCCGGGGATCGTACCACCGGGGTGCTGGAGGCCGAGCTGGCCCTGCCGGTGGCGGTGTGGGTGCATCCGGCGGCTCGACTCATCGCCGCTGGCCTCGCGCTGTCTCTGTCGATGGGCGCCACCCTGCTGCTGCTTGATGCCCTGATCGGCGTGGAGGGAATGCTCGGCTGGTGGCTGCATGGCTCCGCGGCGGCGATTGCGGCAGCCGGGATCGGGGTGGGGGCATTGCCCGCAGGGGGCTCCGGGTTCTCCACGGCGCTGTCCCGAGCACTGGTCATCTGCACCGCGCTGCTCGGCGCAGGGGCGGCGCTGCCGGTGCTCTCGGTGCTGCCCATGGCCTCGCTGGGCTCCCTCGCGGCTGGTGGTGAGCCGGGCGTGGTAGCGGTCGTGCTCGGTGTGGTGGTCGCGGCGGGCGGCGGCTGGATTGCGGCGAGGCGGCTGTGATGCTTCGCCCCCGGATGCTGGCGATGGTGGCCTGGCGGGATCTGCGCCGGGTGCTGGCCGGGCGTCGGCTGGGCTTCATCGGCCTCGCCCTGGCCCTGCTCCTCCCGGTCGGTGCGATCCCGCTGAAGGCACCGCAGCGGGGAGTCGAGTCGAGCCCGGTGGTCCAGGGGGAGATCCCGGCGGCACTGGAAGGGAAGCTGAGGCTGTCTCAGGATGCACCGGTGCGACTCTCTGGCTCCGATCCGATCATCGTGCAGACCGCGACACTGCCGGGCGCGGTTCGGCGGGTACTGAACACCATCGAGGAAGAACCTTACGTTACGCGGATTGTGTGGCGGCCAGAGCTGAACCTGCCGGGGCGGAACCTGCTGGTGGCGCTGCTGGCGATCTCCCTGCTGACCGGTCCGCTGGCGGAGAGCCTGCCCGGGGAGCGGGAGGAGGGCACCCTGGAGACCTTGCTGGTCGCGGCGATCTCTCGGGGAGAGGTGGTCGGGGGGAAGTGGCTGGCCTGGACGGGTGCGGCGAGCGTGATGGCGCTGCTGGGCGGCGGGGCGGGGCTGCTGACCGGGGCGCAGGAGCTGGGGCTGTGGGTGCTCGGGGTGCCGCTGTCGGTCTCGGTGGCGGTGGCGCTGGGGATGTGGCTGGTCCGCAGCGCTGGAGACGCGATGAGTGGGGCGACCGCGCCGATGCGGGTGATCCCGGTGGTGGCGGTGGCGCTGCTTGGGGTGTCGTGGTGGCTGTCCTCGACCAACGCGGTGCTGGCAGCGGCGGTCCCGCTGGGCGGCGGTCTGCTGATGGCGGGGGGCATGGTGGGTGAGCCGGCGGCGGTGCTGGCAGCGATTGGGGGAACTGTGCTGGCGTGTGTCGGGCTGCTGGCCGGGACGGCCCATGCGCTGACCCAACCTGAGGGGCGGGCGGGTCGTGGCGGCGGACTGCTGGTGGTGGGTGCGGTGCTGTGGTGGCTGCCGGTGGCTGGGCCGGTGGTCTGGCAGT
>JBLHNG010000893.1:0-3472 GCA_047621685.1 Myxococcota bacterium
ATGTGCTCATTGGCCTCTACGTGGTCTCTGTCACCCCGATGCCGGCCCCCGGTCGGCTGAGGGTGTGGGTGGCCAGTCATGATCCAGACACCGATCCCAGTGTGGCGCTGAGTCACCTCATCGCGGCCCGGGGCTGGCTGCGGGAAGAGGTCGCCGAGGCGATCAATCGCAGCCGGGTGCCGGAGCTGGTGTTTGAGTGGTCGGTCCCGGAGGTGACGTCTTGAGCGCCCCGATCAGGCGGTGGGGAGTGGAGCCGCCCCCGCCGGAGGTCTCCGCTGCCCTGAGTCGGCTCACCCGGCTCGATGATGTCGTGGCGGTGGCGGTCATGCCCGATGTTCACCTCGCCCATGAGGTGTGCATCGGCACCGTCATCGCCACCCGTCGGCTGCTGTACCCCGCAGCGATCGGCGGAGATGTCGGCTGCGGGGTGGCCCTGATCCGCACCGACGCTGACGCCGATGCGGTGGCCGATGAGGCGGTCTCTGCCGCCATCCTCAGTGGGATGAGTCGCCTCATCCCCGGCCTCAAGCAGCCTGATCCCCTCCCGCTGCCCCTACCCCTCCAGTCGCACACCCTCAGCAGCGCGCGGCTGGAGAAGCGCAAGCGGCGGGAGGGGAAGCTTCAGCTCGGCACCCTCGGTCGGGGCAACCACTTCCTGGAGCTGCTCTCTGATGACACCGGGGCGGTCTGGATCATGGCCCACACCGGCTCCCGGAGCATGGGGCCGACCATTCCGGCCCACCACCGCGCCCGGGCCGGGCACCGATCCGGCGGTCTGGAGGCCATCGAGGCCGATGCGCCTGAGGGAGTGGCGTACCGCGATGACCTGCGCTGGGCGGCCACCTACGCCCGGCTCTCTCGTCAGCGCATCCTCGCCGCTGCCGCTGCGCTGCTGGTACAGTGACCGGTTCGTGGGGGAGTCCCCTGGTAGACTCCCCCACATGAACACAAGAATGCGCTGGTCCTGAGCGGTGGCGGGACCAGGGGAAGCTGGTCAGCCGGGGGGCTCCGGTATCTCGCCGATCAGGGTCATCCCGGCTTCAGCCACATCTCCGGATCCTCCATCGGTGCGATCATCACCGGCGGACTGTCCATCTCGTCAAGGCGATCCTCGCCAGCTCCGCCTTCCCCATTGCGTTCCCGCCGGTCTCGATGGGGGATCGCCTGGAGGTCGACGGCGCGGTGCGTGACTTCGCCCCGGTTCGGGCCGCCATCGACGCTGGGGCGAGCAACATCACCGCCCGGCTCACCGAGCGCGGAGACCAACTCAGCCGGGTCACCGCCTGGGAGGTGAGGACCTCCTTCCGAGTCACCCAGCGGCTGCTGCGCATCATGTTCCATGAGATCATCCACAACGACCTCCACCAGTGCGAGCGAATCAATTCCCTGCTGGACCGTGGATTGCTGCAGGAAGAGACCAGCGGCTACCGACGAATCAACCTGACTGTCATCCAACCTTCAGTTCCGCTCGCCGGACCGCTGGAGTTTGGAGAGGGCCTCATCGATGCGCAGATCAAGCAAGTCTATGAAGACGCGCGAATGACGGTGGGTGCGTAATTTCGGTGATGGAAGGAGTGGAGCGGCGTGCTCAATTTCCCAAATTTCATTTCTAAATTCGGCTCGCATGGTTCTGTGGGATTGTGGTAGATCAATTGGGTTGAGTTTCATACAAGTCACAGGATTACGTGATGAATTATGTGTTGGATGTCCAGGATGGACCTTCTTTTTACCTTGGGCCTCTCGCTCGGTTGGCCGGCCATCCTCTTCGCGAAATGGATCTCTCCAGATTGAACCTTCAGGGTGCAGACCTTCGGGGTGCCAATCTCCAGGGTGCGGATCTCAGGGGGGTTGATCTGCGAGATGCCAACCTCCAGTTCGCCAACCTTCAGGGTGCGGATCTCCGTGGTGCGCAGCTGGGTGGAGCTGATCTCCGTCTCTCTCATCTTCAGGGTGCGGACCTCTCAGCCGCCTGTCTGACGGATGCACAGCTTGAACACGCGGATCTGTGGTGTGCCCGGTACACTGAGCGCACGCGCTGGCCCGAGGGCTTCATCCCACCCCCATCCGGAAGTACCCATGCCCATCGATAATCCCTCTGGCGCCGTCATTGTGTTGATGAAAGCCCTGATCACACCCGACCACGCCGAAGCAAAGTCCGCTGCATACGAGGTCCTTGAAGGGAATGGGGATCGAGCGGCAGCGCTCCAGGGCATCGCCAGCGATGTGGGGGCACCGATCAGCGGGGACGAAGCCAACCTCATCGTCTCGACCTTCGACGAAGAGAAAACTGCCGGGGTCACCGGGCAGATCACCGATGACATCGACTTCGGCGCGCAGGTGTTTGGCGCGCTGAGCTGAGCGGCTGGTGAGCAGCCCATGGCTTCGTCGGGGAGTCGTCCTGATTCTCCTGCTCGATCTCGCCCTGGTGGTGATCGGCGGGCGGGCGACGCTTCAGTCACCGGTTCTCTCCATGGAGATCCGACAGGGCTCTGGTGACGACTGCCCGTGGGTCATTGAGGAGGGCTGTCTGGTGACGCTGGGCGGGGTGATGGTGCGGGCGGAGAGCTTCGTCAGCCACCCCACCGCCCTCACCACAGCACAGCAGCAGCAGCACTGGCGAACCGATCAGGACGCCCTCCGCGCACAGCTCCTGCCGGGCTCGACCGCCGCGTTTGTCTTCCGCTCTGCCGACGGAACGCAGGGTGAGGGCAGAGCGCCCATCTGGGCAAGGGATCCGACCCCGCTCCTGCCGCTGTTCCTGCCCGTCTTCGGCACCGGCATCCTGATGGCCCTCATCGGCGCGGGTGTCCTGCTGCGCGGCGAGGGTGGCCCGGCGGTGGCGCTGTTTGTGGTCTGTCAGAGCGCTCTGCTGTGCATGGTGCCTGAGGTGGTGTTTGTCTTCGGCGGCCCAGTGGTCGGTGCGGCGCTGCACAGCATCCAGCATGTCGCGGTGCTCGGTGCCCTCAGCGGGGTGATGGCCATGCTCTACCTCGCCGTGACCTTTCCGAGGCGGCTGGTCCCTGAGGTCTGGGTGCGTCGGATGGGGATCGGCAGCCTGATCCTGGCTGCGGTCGTGACCGCGCTCTACTTCTCTGGCATCCCACAGGCCCCTGCGCTGCTCGTCTCTCCCAGCGTGCTCGCCGCCGGGGTCTTCCTGGGCATCGGCATGTGGCGTCCGGCCCGACAGATCCACCGGCTCCAGGGGCTGTGGGTGCTGTGGGGCCTGCTGGTTCCGGTGCTGGTCTGGGGAATCCTGACCGTCGCCTCGGTAGGAGATCAGACGCACCCGATCCTCGAAGTGCTGCCGCTGCTCGCCCTGAACGCCATCTCCATCGGCATCAGCATGGCGGTCCTCCGACACCGTCTGCTGGGCATCCAGCTCATCTTCCGGCGAACCCTGGTCGGGGCGACGGTGTTCGGCATCGCGGCATTCGCCTTCCACTTCACGGTCGCGGCGTTTGCCGGCAGCCTG
>JBLHNG010000894.1:0-3471 GCA_047621685.1 Myxococcota bacterium
CTGCCGGTGGAGTCCGACAGCATCGATCTGGCGGTCTGCACCGATGTGCTGGTGCATGTCCCGGATCCGCGGCCGGTGCTCCTGGAGATCGGGCGGGTGCTGCGACCGGGTGGGGCGCTGCTGGTGAGCACGATCAACCGCACCTGGCTGGCCCGGCTGGTGATGATCACGCTGGGCGAGGATCTGCTGGGCATGGTCCACCGGGGCACCCACGATCCGGCGAAGTTCATCCGACCCGCAGAGCTGACCGACTGGCTGACGGCGGGCGGCATGACCCTGGCGAAGCTGGAGGGGGTCGGGCCGGTGGGCATCAGCCTGCGGGGGCTGCTGCGGTTCGGTCGGCATCCGACGCAGGCGGTGATGGTTCAAGGACACGCCTTTGCTGGTGAGATACCGAGATGATTGGAGGTGGGTATGCGGCAGATTTGGTTCCCAAAGCCCGGTGCGCCGGATGTCATTGAGGTCCGGGAGGCCCCGGATCCGACCCCAGGACCCGGCGAGGTTCGGATCAAGGTCGCCGCAGCCGGGGTCAACTTCGCAGACCTGATGGCCCGGATGGGCATCTACCCCGACGCCCCTCCGTTTCCGATGGTGGTTGGCTACGAGGTGTCTGGCACCGTCGATGCGCTGGGGGAGGGGGCCGCTCCGGACCTTATGGGGAAGTCGGTTATCGCAATGACCCGGTTTGGTGGCTATACATCGTCGATAGTGGTCCCCGCGGTGCAGCTCGCCATCGTGCCCGAGGGTTTCGACGTGATCACTGCCGCGGCGATCCCGGTCACCGGCGCAACTGCGTGGATGATGCTGGAGATCATGGGGCGGGTTCGCGAGGGGGACCGGGTGCTGGTTCACTCCGCGGGCGGCGGGGTCGGTCTGATGGCCCTGGACCTGCTGAAGTGGCGGGGCGCGTTCGCGATCGGCACCGCCTCCCCGGGCAAGCATGAATTCCTGCGAGAGCGCGGCTACGACCAGCTCATCGACTACCGCAGCCAGGACTTCGCCGCGGTGCTGGCGGATGAGCCAGGGCTGGATCTGGTGCTCGACCCGATCGGCGGAGAGTACTGGGGCAAGGGGCTGGATCTGCTGCGGGCTGGAGGGCGACTGATCTGCTTCGGCATGTCCGCAAACGCCACCTCGAACACCCGCTCGGTGCTCACGGTGATGAAGAACATGGCCGCCGTGCCCTGGCTGCGCACCAACCCGGTCTCCCTCATGAACGACAACAAGGGCGTGATGGGGGTGAACATGGGCCACATGTGGCACGAGGCGGAGCGGATCTCCGGCTGGCTGCGGGAGCTGCTGGTGCTGTGGGAGCAGGGGGTGGTGCGCCCGGTCGTGCATGCCACGGTGCCGTTTGACAACGCCGGGGAGGCCCACCGGATCCTCCACGACCGCGAGAACCGGGGCAAGGTCCTGCTGATCCCCTGACCCCGGGACCTCATCCGTCGTCTACCAGGCGCTCATGGGGCCCAGATCGTGGATGGGCCCTCGGCTGTTGCGACTGAGCATGCCTGCGGCCCGACTCGAGCGCGCACCCGAGCGGCAGTACACAACGATCGGTCGATCCTGTGGGATTTCATCCATGCGGCGGGCCAGCTGACCCACTGGCACGTTGAGGGCATCGGGGAGGTGCCCCCCACCGAATTCGGTCGGAGTGCGCACATCGAGGAGCAGGGCGCCATCCGTGACGAGCTGACGCGCCTGGGTTCCGCTGACCCGGGCCGTGGCCGAATCGCCGGTCCCGCCGCCGAAGAGGGTTTTCCAGAGAGACATTCGATCCTCCTGGGGGCGCGGTTGTGAGCACCCCGATGTCCCGTTCTTAATGCAAGGCACATGCCGTTCTCCGAGCCCGCTCTCCTGGCCTGCCTCTTGCATTAGCGGTAGGCACCTGGAGGTCCCATGAAGTCCGACATCATCCTTGTGCCCATGGACTACACCGGCTGCGCCTACGAGGTCGCCGGCTTTGTGTCCGACATCGCTGGCCGACTTGGTGCAGAGGTCGTCCTGCTGCATGTGGTCAGCATGCCCCTTGGGGTCGCCGAGGGCACCCTGATCCACCCCTACGACACCCTGGGCGACGGCATCCCCCTCGCCAGCTACCTCGACGAGGATGCCTACGAGCACCTCAAGCCCCTCGCGAGGGTCTTTGAGGATGCTGGCTGCAAGGTGAAGGTCGCCGTGCGTCATGGGGAGCCTGCCCATGCGATCCTCCAGGCCGCCGACGACCTGACTGTCTCCATGATCGCCATGGGCACCCACGGTCGGAAGGGCCTGCGTCGTCTCATCGAGGGCAGCGTGGCTGAGGCGGTCATTCGACAGGCAAGCTGCCCGGTCATCACGGTGCGCACACAGAATCCGACGGAACACCCGGGTCGGACCGCCGCGCAGTTCCAGGCAGAGGCCGAGGCCCTCGGCTGAGGCAAGCACGAGGATCTTGCTGCCGCCCGTGGCACCCCGCTGCGATACCCTCCGATCATGCTCCATACCCTGTGGTACGTCCTCACCGGCCCCGACCTCGACGGCTTCGAGCAGCACCTCATCGACGCCATCGCAGTCAACACCGAGCGCTGCGAGACCTACGGCGCGCAGACCGACGGGGCGACCGACGACCTGTTCGCCTACCTCATCTCCAGCGAGCGCCTGATCCGACCGACGGCCCGCGCCATTGATGCGATGGCGGTCGAGCTGGTCGCGGCGGGGGTGGACGTGGTGGTGGGGGACTTCGCGCCGATGTCGGACAACCGGCCCGTCGGTGCGCCGATCAAGCCCGTCTCAGCGATGAGTGCGCACACCATCGCCGCCGCAGATGCGATCATCGAGGACATGCTGGCGGAGACGAGCACTCTCGACGGCTTCGCTGTGGTCGATGCCAGCGCCACAGCCTTGCATGCCCTGGAGGTCCTGGAGGAGACCGACGGGGTCTACTTCGCGATGACCCGCCACCTCATCGAGTCGGTGGGCTACGCCGCGCTGCACGGTCTGCACCATCGCTGCGAGACGCCCGACGCCGAGCGGGTGGTGGATGCCCTGGTCCGTTCTCAGCGGCTGGGTCTGGTGATGTTCGATGTCACCGAGATCGATGCCCAGGCCAACGTCTTCCAGCGCCAGGGCATCGGGGTGCTGGTCAACGACCTGCCGGTGATCCCGTTTTTGGCGGAGGTTGCGGTGTTCGAGACCGAGGATCGGGTGCGGCTGGAGGCCTGCCTTCGCTAAACTGCAGACGGGCGGAGGCAGCCGGAGCCGGTCGGGGGGGGCTGGCTGCACTGACCATGAAGTTCGACAAGTGCCGGTCGTAAGACGGGCTGATTGTCGATTGGTAGAGAGGCACGGGGACGGGCGGAGGCAGCCGGAGCCGGTCAGGTGGCTAACTTTCCCCCCTAATTTTGTTGATTGTATTGTTTTGGATCGCCTGATCTGGAGTCTCAGGCCGCCCGGGCGCGCGCAAGGGGAGACCGGAGAGGGCCGTGCTGG
>JBLHNG010000895.1:0-3463 GCA_047621685.1 Myxococcota bacterium
CCGGGGGCGCCCTCAGCCCAAGGACGGAGACGGGGTTGGCAGTACCGCCGTCCTTCAAGGATTCGCCCATCTCTGCTTTTGATAGTGCCGACCTGTCCTGCTCGCCCTTCGGTCTTCTCAGCGTCGTGGCTCTCGATTCCGAAGGGTCCTCCCTCACCCATGAGCTGAGGTCCGCCATACCTCCGAGCCATTCTTTTTCTGGCCACTTCGCACCACTGTGCGCCGATCGCTTCGCTCTGGGCTGCTCATGGTGCTCGTTCGAGGGGGCTGCACTTCTTGCGTTTCGCCGCCGGAGTCGGCTCACCTCCAGTCGCCGCTCCCCTGCCACCCCCACCCGGACACCCGGACACCCGCCACGCACCACACGTCGGCTCACTCACCGACCCGTCCTGAACCACCCAGAGCGCCGAGTGGTTTCCGCTCAGAGCTCGAAGATCTGATGTCGTCTCGCCGCATCTGCGACGGCTTCAATGTCGACCCCATCAGGCACCGAGGTGTGGTGCATCAGCGTGATCTTGCTGCGCACGTCGTCGGGCAGGGTCAGCAGCTCGTCCCAGTGGCTATGGACTGTGCCGCGAAAATACGGGAAAAACGTACACTCGTGGAAGATCTGCTTGACGTTTGGATCGTCGGCGGCCCGTCGGACCCAGGCCGGGGAGAAGGTGGTGTCTCCGCTCCACATCACGGTCTTGTCACCCTCGGTGATTCGGACTCCGAAGGCGGCCTTGTCGATGTTGTTGCCGTGGACGTGGGGGACGCGGAAGAACTGAAACCGCACCCCGCCGATCTCGACCTCTCGGGTGTGCTCGAACTGCACCAGGGAGTCCACGCCGTCATTTCGGACGGTGCCGGTGGGGTCGGAGTAGATGCCGATGTAGTGCTCCAGGGAGGCCTTCATCGGACTGAGCAGCTCGCCGGGAGCGACGAGCCGGGTGGTCTTGAACTCCGGGAAGCCATGGGGGCCGGAGTAGTACCGCTCCCAGATGATCTGCTCGGGGCTGGCGTGGTCGGCGTGGAGGTGGGTGAACAGGACCGCGGAGAGGCTGCCGGGGTGGACCCCGATCTCGCGCATGCTCTGTGCCGCAGTGAACCCGCAGTCCAGCAACACTGGTCCCGCACCGGTCTCGACGAGGGCGTTGTTGTGGTAGTTCTGCCGAAAGTCGGTGAACGCACCGCCAGAGCCCAGGAAGGTGATCTTCACCCCGGCAGCATAGCGCATCGGGTCGGGTCGGGCTGGGTTAGGGCGTGGTCATGCACACACCGGCCCCGCTGTGGTCCGAAGCCCGTCTCCTGCGGGAGCCCTTCCGGCTGCTCTGGAACCTGCCCGCACTCCTGAGCGCCCCCAAGGGGACCGGCGCAGTGATGGTCATTCCCGGCTTTCGCACCACCGATCGTTCCACAGTGCCCTTGCGAAAGTGGCTGACGCACCTCGGCTATGAGGTTCGGGGCTGGGGGATGGGAGAGAACCTGGGGCAGGTGGCCACCGTGATGCCCGCTCTCATCGGTCGCCTGGAGCGAGAGCACACCGGGCCGGTCGCCCTCATCGGCTGGTCCTGGGGCGGAACGGTTGCCCGCGCGCTGGCCCGCCGGATTCCGGAGCGGATCTCACAGGTCATCACCCTGGGCACCCCGATCCAGGGCGGCGCGGAGAACACTGCGTTCGGCAGTCGGATGTCCGCGGAGGCACTGACCCGGAGCGCGGCGGCGGCGGTGGAGCGGGAGGCCGTGCCACTGAGCGTGCCGGCGCTGTCGATCTACACGCCCCATGATGGGGTGGTTGCCTGGCAGGCGAGCATCGATCCGCGACCGGGGCAGACGGATCACCTGGAGGTGAACTCGTGCCACGTGGGGCTTGGGGTGAATGCGGTGGTGTGGCGGGTGATTGCGGAGCGGTTGGGGGGGGAGGATGATGGCTGAGCTGGGACGTCGCGGGCGCCCCCCGGCCCCCCTCCGACACGGCCCTCTGCGGGAGCCCCTTGCGCGCCACCCAGGCGGACCGGGGTAGGTCTCCCCCCACACCTGGTGGGGGTGCGGTTGCAGCCACCGGCCGACTTCGTCCGCCTCCGTGTCTCTCACTGCATGGCAGCTCGACCGGCTGCTGCCGGGGCGAGGGTGAGGCTCAGTGGGGGCCGTGCTCGGAGAGGTGGGCGGAGAGGTGGTCGACGCGGGGGTAGCGGTGGGGGTGGAAGGGCACGTCGCTCCACTGCTTCATCTCGGCGTACAGGGCGTCTTCCTGGGCCTCGTCCTCGGCCATCTCTGCGAGACGCTGCCGGCGACGCTTGAGGGTGGCGGTGCCGAGGATGAAGAAGGCGATGCCGGCGCCGGAGAGGATGACGGTGTCGCTGACCAGGGGGCGCAGCCAGAGCATGGAGTTGTCCAGGCGGGACAGCCATGCACCCTCAAGCTCGTCGGTGGTCATGCCAGTAGCGACCTTGAGGGAAGCACCGAACGCGCGACCTGAGGCCATCTCGCGGATGAGGATGCCGAGGGCCTCGGGGCCAGCCTGGTTGTTGATGAACGCGACGAGGTCGGCGGACTGGGCGTAGGCGAGGCGGGCACGGATCGGGTCGGCGGGGAAGCCGCGGGTCAGCTCATCAAGGGGGATGAGGTTGTCGCCGAACATGCCCTGGCCGATGCGGTCGGTGATGGCAGAGGTGTACTCCCGGGCGACGAGCTGGGCGACGCCCTCCTGGAGCCAGCGGGGGACCGAGCGGGCGCCGAATGCCTGACCGAGCAGGACGTGGGCCAGCTCGTGGTCGAGGACCTGCTCCAGCGGACTGGCGGTGCCGCCGCGGATGCGCGGGGAGCGGAGGTAGATGAGACCGGCGGTCGGCCACGCGGTGCCGTCGGCCCACTGCGGCGGGGTGCCGGGCTGGAGACTGCGGAACGCCTCCTGATCCGGGGTGACGTAGATCTTCATGCTCCGGCCGATCGGCACGCCCATCTCATCCGCGATGCGGGGCAGGGACTCGGAGAGGTAGCGGGAGAGGTGCAGGGCCGTCGAGGCGTCGTCTGGCGAGGCGAGCACGGTGGCGTAGGGGCCCTCATAGCTGATCCAGTCTGCTGGGACGTCAGGGCTGGGTGCCTGATGCTGGGCGAGCCAGGCGGCATCATCCGGGGCAGGGACCCAGCTGGAGCCGGCATACGAGAGTGAGGACCAAAACATGGCCATGAGCAGGAACAGGGACTTCATGATCTCTCCTGGCGCCACACGATCAACATATCGGTGTCAGGCCACAAAGGAAGCGATGATCAGAGGGTAAGAACGAAACCGGCCACCGGGAAGGGTTCGGTTGTAGATCCGCTGACGCTGGCGGCATAAGACTGGCGGGATGCCCTGGTGGAAGGACCGACAGCTCTGGACGGCAATCGTCATTGGCACCCTGCTGAGGGTCATCCCACTGCTGTTGTGGATGGACGACTGGGGCTGCGTGCGCGACGAGTGCACCTACCTCGGCCTAGC
>JBLHNG010000896.1:0-3455 GCA_047621685.1 Myxococcota bacterium
CCCCATCCGTCCCCGGCGCCTGCGCCACCCACAGCCCAACCCCCGCCACCACCGCCCCCAGCCAGAACCGCCCGCTCACCCGCTCGCCCAGCGTCACCCAGCCCAGCACCGCCACCAGGATCACGTCGGTCCGCAGCAGCACGCTGACCAGCGGGGCACTCAGCACGCCGATTGCGGCCGCACTGGCAGAGTTCCCGACCAGGGTGAGCACCGCGAACGCCGCCGACATCCCCACCAGCAGCGTGCGGCTCCCAGGCTCGGGCGGCGGACGCCTCAAGGCGGGAATCCCCATCGCCAGGGAGCTGAGGACTGCGGCGGTGACCAGCATCACCAGCACCATCGAGGACACCGAGCCGTGCTCCGCGGCCAGCTTCCAGGGGATCACAAACGCCCCGCCGCCCATCGCACCAGCAAAGGCGAGCACGAGCCCACGACGGCGACCAGCTTGCATACCTGGGGCTAAGCTGGCGATTGGTGAACGGCATGGAAATCGCCTCACAGCAACGGCTCACGGCTCGACGTAGCCGAGGGCATGGAGCTGGGCGCGCATCACGTCGTCCAGCTCCACGCCCTCGCCCTCTGACAGCGGCTCGTCGAGGTAGTCGGTGAGCAGCGCGGTCAGCTCCGAAGCGCTGTCGGGGGTCCAGGTGCTCTGCGTCTCGCCCGGATCCGTGGCCTGATCGTACTGCCACCACTGGATCGGCCCCGCCGACGGCTCTCGACGGACCAGGACGTCGTCGCCCACCTGCACCCGAGACTGACGGCTGTCCATCCAGTCCGCAGCATCTTCCCCAAGGTCCGCCAACTTAAGCACCGGCCGAAGCTGCTCAGAGAACACCGGCGCGCTGTAATCGCCAGAGAGCAGGCTGTCAGGCCCGGGCAGACCAGCGAGCTGCAGCAGAGTGTCGTAAACCCGCACCGTCGAGACCGGCGCTGCGATGCGACTCGGCACCACCCCGGGACCGACCACCACCAGCGGCACAGCCAGAACCTCGGCGTGGATGCCGATCATGTGACCGAAGAAGCCATGCTCCCCGAACGCCTCGCCGTGGTCGGCGGTGACCAGCATCGCGGCATCCGGCAGCGCGGCGGCGACGGCTCCGATCAGCGCGTCGGCCTCTGCGACCCCGGCGGCGTACACCCGACGCGCCGCTTCGATCTCCCCGTCCTCTGGGAAGCCAGCCGCGCCAATCGGTCCCCGGAGCTGCACAGCGGCCATTCGCTGCGAGATGCGCTCAGGATCCGCCACATCAAACCGACCCGGATCAGCGATCTGGTGGAACGGGCTGTGGGCTTCGAGCAGGTTGAGGAAGACGAAGGAGGGCTGCCCCTCGCAGTGTGAGATCCAACTCAGCGCCCGCTTGACCAGCGCCCGACCGCCCTTGTTGCGGCTCACCGGGAGGAGGGAGAGCACCGAGAAGGTCGCACCGGCAGCGCTGATCTCGCTGTGGTGCTCCTGGTGGTGGAAGCCCCGGGTCATGCCGGTCCTCCGTCCGATCCACGGATTCGCCACAAACGCCCCGGTCCGCCAGCCAGCCTCTGAGAGCCGCTGCGCGAGGGTGGGGACGTCGGCGGACAGGGCCAGCTGCTCGTGGTGTCCGCCGACGGTGCGGGCAGGCTGACCGGTGAACATCGCGGCGTGGGCGGGCAGGGTCCAGGGGGCAGGAGAGATCGCGGCGTCAAACACCACCCCGCGTGCTGCGAGGGCCTCCAGGGCCGGGGTGGTCGGCAGGGTCGCGCCGTGAAGGCTGGTGGCACTCGCCCCGACAGTGTCCATCACCGCCAGGACCACCACCGGGGCCTCACACGACCCGCTCGGCGGACTCCGCAGCGCCACACCCCCCAGCAGCATCCCCAGCACCGCCGCCGCGCTCTGCCACCCGCTCCTCGACAGCACCCACGCCAGCCCCGCCGCTGCCACCGCCAGCCCCCCGCCGACGGCTCCCCCACCGACGCTCCCGACCGCCACGATCACCGCAGCAGCCGCCGCTGGATGTGCAAGCCCGAGGAAAGCCGCTGGCAGTGCGAGGGTGATACCGGAGACCACCGGCAGCAGCGCCCCGGCAGACAGGTCGGTCCCAGCATGCGCGGGCAGGTATCGGAGGAGAGCCTCCAGGCTCGCGAGCATGAGTCCGCCGAGGAGGCCGAGTCGCAGTCCGTGTACCGAAAGTCGGGCAGGATATAGATTCTTCCGTTTTTTCCCGATCTCGCTGCCCATCCACTTCCGCCCAGGTGTCAGACCCAGTGACTGCAATGCAACCACCCGACATCAACGAACTCTACCAGCGATACGGCGCGATGGTCCTTCGAAGGATCCGTCGGTTCTACCGTGGCGACGAGGCCGAAGATGTCCTCCAGGAGGTCTTCATGAGGGTGATCGACAAGCTGGACACGTTTCGCGGAGAGAGCTCGATGGTCACCTGGCTCTACCAGCTCACCACCCGCTACTGCCTCAACCGGCTCCGCAATGAGAGCCGGCGAAAGGAGCTGTGGGAAGAGCACAGCGACGTCGTCTACTGGAGCAAGCCCACCTCGGCGGCAGGCCAGGAGCGGACCGCGCTGCTCGGTGAGCTGTGGAGACACCTCGACGACGAGCTCATCACCATTGGCATTTATTACCACCTTGACGGCATGACTCATGCCGAGATCGCACGCGTCGTGGGCTGCTCCCGGAGAACCGTCGGCAACCGACTTGAAGAGCTGACCCGGGCTGCGATTGAATTCGGCGGAGCGAAGTGAGATGGATTCCTTTTTTACCCACGATGGCCACCTCCTTGACCTGACGCTTGAGCGTCTCGTCGCCGGAGAGATCCCACCCGCTGATCTCAGCGAGCACCTCGATGCCTGTGCAGCCTGCACCCAGCGGCATGCGTCCCTCCTTGCGGACAACGCGGTGGCACTCCCCCCGCTGCGGCGGCTGAAGCTCGTCGAGTCCGTCAGCGTCGCGCCAGCCTCCCCGCTGCTGACCCGGGACAGCCACCTCACCGACCTCACCCTGGAGCGCCTCGTTGATGGTGAGCTGACCGGTGGCGAGGCCAGCGCGCACCTCGCAGCCTGCGAGGCCTGCACCGCCCGACACGCTGCCATCCTCGCCGACAGCGCCGCAGCGCTTCCTCCGCTTCGGCTCTCGACTCCCGCATCGGTTGCTGCCCCCGACAATGTGATCCCGTTCAGCCGGCAGCGCAGCTGGTGGTCGGGTGCCGGTGGCCTGCTTGCTGCGGCCGCTGCCGTCCTGCTCCTCGTCAACATCAGCCCCACCGAGCCGCTGCCCGAGCGCAACCCCGAGGAGAACTTCACCATCCGAGGCGACGACCTGCCGAAGCTGGACCTGGAGGTCTACCGGAGCGCGTCTGGAGGCATCACCCGGATCAGCTCTGATGACGTGGTCCACCCGGGCGACCGGCTCGGCTTCCGGATCGGCTCCGAGACGGATGGGCACCTTCTCATCCTCGGCA
>JBLHNG010000897.1:0-3447 GCA_047621685.1 Myxococcota bacterium
CGCGGAGGGGGTCAGCGGGGCGGACTGTCGGAAGATCACCGGAGGGGCGGTGCTGTGGAGGCCATAGGCGAGCGTGGTGTCTCCAGCCTCGACCACCTCAATGCCCGAGTAGGCCACCGCACCATCCGCCGACAGCTCCACCGGCAGGAAGCGCACATCCTCACCGGTCAGGCTCCCCCGCCACACCCCGTCCTGCTCTGAGAGCGGCACCGTGCGATCCGCCCCCAGCCAGCGAACCGAGGCGGTCACCGGGACATCGGCGGCCACCACGACGGTGATGGTCTGCTCTGCGGCAGCCAGCCCGATGAGCAGAGAGAGCATGTCAGTCGGCTCCGACGAGCACGAGCACCGGGAGATCGTCTGCGCGCTCCTGAGCCGAGGCCCCAGCGAGCGCGAACCAGGGGGTCACCGTCGCTGTATCCGGGGGATCTTCGCGGCGCGCAGCACCCCGATCGCTGGGTGCATGCGCTTGGCGTAGGTGTCAAAGCCCACCGCCTTGAGCTGCCGATCCAGCACGCTGACCCGGATGACATGCGACAATTCGTCGTCCATCCAGCCCTCCACGCCCTCGATCATGTCCGGCGGCATGCTCCACAGCAGCCCGCCGATGATCAGGAGCCCGCCGATCGGAAGCCGACGGTGCAGCTCTCGGAACAGGACGTCGCGCTCCTCGGGATCGAGGTAGCGGACGGTGTTGCACATCACGACGGTGTTGACCCCCTCGGTCTTGGGGAGGTCACGAAGATCGCCGGGAATCCACAGTGTCTTGGGCGCTGGTGGAGTCCGCTCTCGGGCCATGCGCAGCATGTTCGGCGAGCAGTCGATGGCGTAGGACTGCTTGACGTGCGGCGAGAGCATGTGGGTGAACCGCCCGGTGCCGCAGCCCAGCTCCAGCAGGACGCTGTTCTCGTCCAGCTCCGAGAGGTTGAGGACCTCCTGGTGCATGTCCCGATCCCACTGACCACGGAGGTCGTCGGTGAAGGTCATGCGCTCAGGGGCCAGGGCGTCGAAGTGCTTGATGGTGTCGGACAGAGAGGCTTTCATTGCCCCAGAGCATATCCCGCCAGCACTACCCGGACTGGCAGGGGTAGCCCAGGGCGTCTGGATCCCAGCCCTCCGAGGTGATGGTCAGGGCATCGTTGATCAGGATGGAGTCACCGCCCTCGAACAAGACCACCACATCCAGGACCCCCGCCCTGGTGCTCTTGGCGACCCCGATGGTCAGCAGCAGCTCGTCCGCCCGGTTCTTCGTCGCACAGATCGTCGCCCCGTCCAGAAAACGGACCTCCGCAACCCGGGAGAAGTCGAGCCCCTGATTCGCCGAGAGCACCCCGATGAGGATCTCCCCCGGGGCAGCGACCCCAGGATCGATGGTCAGCGCAAGCACTGAATCGCCGGAGTCCCCGATCGGTCCCCCACAAGCCGCCAGCAGCAGCAGCCACGTCTTTGTCATGGTCCCCCCGTTTCATGAGAACGGACACCGGGGGATGGACAGACCGCTACCAGCCCGAGCACCTGACGGTGACAACACCGAGGTTTCGCAACACGAGCTACTCCGCGGCCGGCGCTTCCATGCCGATCTGCTTCATCAGGAAGCTGTAGTGGCGGGCGTACTGGTCGGCGGACTGATCGATGGTGACCGCGCCGCCGTGCCCGGAGTCGGACTGAATGTGCAGGAGGATGGGCTCCTCGGTGCCGTGGTCGGTGTCTGCCCAGTGGACTGCGGCCATGAATTTGCGGGCATGGACCGGTGCGGTGCGGGCGTCGTTCTCGCTGCCGGTCACCAGGATCGCCGGGTAGTCGGTGCCCTGCTTGACGTTGTGGTACGGCGAGTAGGCGTGGATGTAGGGGAACATCTCCGGATCATCGGCGCTGCCATACTCCTCGGTCCAGATGTTGGCGAGGCCGAACTTGTGGAACCGCACCATGTCGGTCAGCGGGACCGCACAGAGCACGGCCTCAAACAGCTCCGGACGCTGGGTGACGGCCGCAGAGACGAGCAGGCCGCCGTTGCTGCCCCCGGCGATGGCGAGCTGGTCGCGGGTGGTGTTGCCGCTGCTCTCCAGCCACTCCCCCGCCGCGATGAAGTCGTCGAACACGTTCTGCTTCTGATCCCGCATCCCGCCCTCGTGCCACTCCCGACCGTACTCCCCGCCGCCGCGGAGGTTGGGAATGGCGATGCCGCCGCCGGCTTCGAGCCAGACCGCAGTGCGGGTGGAGAAGCGGGGGGTCATGGAGATGTTGAAGCCGCCGTAGCCAGTCAGCAGGAACGGAATCGGCCCCTCTGCACGCACGTCGCGGATGACGAACATGCTGACCTTCGTGCCGTCCTTGGAGTCGTACCAGACCTGCTCGACACCGATGTTGGAGGCGTCGATGTCGATGGGCGATTCTTTGTAGAGGGTCAGGGCGTTTGCATCGACGTCGTAGGTGTAGACCGTGGAGGGGTGGGCGAACGAGGAGAAGCTGACCCAGACGCCAGGCTTGCTGTTGTAGCCCCAGACCTTCGCGCTGCCGACGGTGGGCAGGATCACGCTCTGCTTCTTGACCCCATCGAGGGTGTAGACGACGATCTCGGTGGCCGCGTTGTGCT
The DNA here is from genome assembly GCA_047621685.1 of Myxococcota bacterium. Taxonomy (GTDB): domain Bacteria; phylum Myxococcota_A; class UBA796; order UBA796; family UBA796; genus JAQXDW01. Next base: position 2,594 of record JBLHNG010000897.1, read on the forward strand.
GATAGGTCGCGTAGAGGTAGCCATCAATGGCCGCAATGCTGGAGAGCTTGTCGGCAGACTCGGGGATGAACTCCGTCCAGTTTTCCTGCTGGGGTGCTGCGGCATCGACGATCATCACCCGATAGTTCGGTGCCTCCCAGTCGGTCTTGATGAACACCGTGTCTGCGACCACCTCGACGTCGTACTCGAAGTCCATGTGGTCGGTCATCGCGACCTTCGGCCCAGACCCGTCCGTCGGCTCGACCCACAGGCGGTTGACGTTGAACAGCCCCCGATAGGACAGCCGCCAGTCACCATCCTCAGACAGCCAGATCCCGTTCCAGGTCTCTCGGACGTCCGGGTCGAAGTGGACGAGGGTGTCGGACTCGGCGGTGGTGCCGATGGTGTGCTCCCAGTCCCGGTGCCAGTACTCGTGGTCGCCCTCGACCTCGACCTCCTCGGCCAGGGGCTTGGCGGTGTAGTAGAAGCCGGAATTGTCGTGCTTCCAGCTCACCCAGCCGTGCTTCCAGCCCCGGAAGGTGTCCGGGAGGATCTCGCCGGTAGCAAGGTCCATCACCGAGATGACCGGGTTCTCGTCGCCGCCCTGGCTCTTGCCGAACGCCACCAGGGCGCAGTCGGGGGAGGGCGTGAAGAAGGAGAGGGTCTCGATCTCGCCCCAGGTGTTCGGATCGAGGACCACCCGGCCCTCGCCGTCGGGGCTGTCCCTCATGTGGACCACCCACTTGTCCTGGTCAGCCTGCTTGGTCTCGTAGATGACCGCGTCCGACAGCAGACAGGGGTCAGGGGTGGACTCGTCGTCGTAGCGCCAGAGGTACTGGAAGCGTGTGTACAGCCAGTCTTTCTGGGTGAGGCTG
>JBLHNG010000898.1:0-3426 GCA_047621685.1 Myxococcota bacterium
AGATGATGCCGCTGGCCTGGACCGCTTTCGCGCTGCTGGGCTGCATGGCGGCGTGCCTGGGGGTCGGGGGCTCTGCGGCCAATTCGGAGACCTTGGGGGTCCAGGCTGCCCAGATTGCCGCCTTCCCGCTCGGCTTCGTGCTCGCCGGTCTGCTCGGGGGGCTCATCGTTCACTTCGCAGTCAAGCGGGGCACCACCCTGCTGCGCGTCCTCGCCCCGATGGGCTGCGGCTGCATCGGCGGGCTGATCACCCTGGTGGGGGTGTTCTTCTTCTTCACGGCGATCTTCCCGTCGCTGTGAGCCCCACAGCACCGATCATCCGTGACGCCACTCCGTCCGACGCCGCAGACATCGCGGCGATCTACAGCGAGTCCGTCGCCCGGGGCGATGCCACGATGGACGAGGCTCCCTGGAGTGCGGCCCATGTCACGGGGCTGATGGCGAAGCATGGCGACCGGGAGGGCTTCATCGTGCTGGAGCAGGCGGGTGTGGTGCTGGGGTGGGGGGTGTTCAAGCGCTACAGCCCCCGAAGCGGCTACCGGTTCGCTGGGGAGACCGCCGCCTACCTCCGCCGCACCCAGACCGGTCGGGGGTACGGCTCGCGCATCAAGCGGGCGCTCATCGAGCGGTGTAGACAGGCCGGCTACCACCACCTCGTCGCCCGAGTCTTCGCCGACAACGCCGTCAGCGTCGTGTACAACCAGCGCCTTGGCTACGAGGTGGTCGGCATCCAGCGGCAGATTGGGTTTCGGGGTGGGCAGTGGGTGGATGTCATGATCCTCCAGCTGCTTCTGTGAGCCACGCCTGGAGCGGGTCGATGCTGGTGACGTGTCCGGCGGGGGGGGCGCCATTCCCCTGGACCGTCCTGTGCGTCAACGTCTACCCCAGCGCCGCCAGGGCACCGTCAATGGTCGGATTGCCCGTGGTCAATCCAGCCCTCCAGTCCACCCAGCCCCCCGCAGCATGCTCCGTCAGCCTCAGCGGCGTCTCCACCAGCAGCCGGGCGGCGAAGATGACCACCGTCTTCTCGACCACCGCCCCGCCCCGCCGCTTGTAGGGCGTCTGATACGTGACGCTATACCGCCTCGCCTCATCCAACTCGATGGCCTCCGCCGGAATCCCAGTCTCCTCCCACAGCTCCCTCAGCGCGGCCCCAACATCAGACTCTCCCGCCTCAACATGCCCCTTGGGAAGATCGAAGCGGTCGGCATGACGCAGCAGGAGCACCTGACGGGTCGGCGATGTTCGAGACAACAGGACACCGGCAGATCGAACGGAATGCACAGCTCACCTCCGCCCACTTCGTACTGCGCCGCAGACCACCGGGGAACTCGTCATCGCTGAACCCCCATCAGGAGCCGTGATAGACACCGGTCTCCATCGGAGGACCACAATGCTCTTCTTTCTTGCCCTGACCGCCTGCGACGACAACACCGCAGAGACGCCCGAGACCCCCGAGCCCCCCGCTGAGGTGGTCAAGCCCGAGCCGCCCAGGCCCCCGGTCACCACGCCTCCGGAGCCGACCGCCGAGCCGATCCCCGAGGCGCTCATCCCGCCCGCCAGCCACGAAGCCTCCCCGGCCACCTACACGATCAAGTGGGAGACCACCAAGGGTGACTTCACCACCACCTGCACCCGTGCCTGGTCGCCCAACGGCGCGGACCGACTCCACCACCTCGTCGGGGCCGGCTTCTACGAGGACATCGCCGTCTTCCGGGTGATCGACGGCTTCATGGCACAGTTCGGCCTGCACGGAAACCCGGCGGTGACCAAGACCTGGAAGGAGGCCACCATCGACGACGATCCGGGCACCCAGTCCAACAAGGCCGGCTACCTCACCTTCGCCACCTCCGGCGCGAACACCCGCACCACCCAGCTGTTCATCAACTTCTCCAACAACGCCCGGCTCGACTCCAGCGGCTTCACGCCAGTCTGCAAGATCGACGGCAAGGGCATGGACGTGGTGAACGCCCTGTACAAAGACTACGGCGAAGGCGCACCGAAGGGCCGCGGTCCCAACCAGGGAATGATCCACAAGCGCGGAAACGAGTACCTCAAGGAGGCGTTCCCGGAGCTGGACTACATCACGAAGGCCTCGCTCCAGTAAGTGCGAATCCAGGCGGGGTGACCGGGGGCAGAGCACTCCGTCCCCTCCCTGGAGCATCTCCATGCTGCTGCTGTTCGCACGGCTCGCCTCCGCGACCTCTCCGAGCCCTGAGGTCACCCTCCCCGAGCTGGAGGATTCCGCAGAGCAGGCCGCCCTGTTTGACGTCGAGATGGTCCTCAACCAGGCCCGTCTCTTCGCGCTCTCAGACCCAAACGGCAAGTCAATCCCGCTCTTTCGGTCGGCCGCAGAGCAGTATCTTCAGCTCTGCGTGCAACACCCGGAGTCTCGGCACAGCTTCGACTTCCTCTACAGCGCCGGGGTGCTCTTCGAGCGAATCGGAGACAGCGCCCAGGCCCACGCGGTGTTCTCCGACTACGTCACGAGGTATCCCAGCGATAAGCGAGCGTATCCGCTGATGTTCCGGTTGGCAGGCGAGCATCAGCAGGCGCTGGAGCTGGACAAGGCGATCCGGTACTACGACAAGGTCGCCCAGATCCGGAGCTACCCTGACGCCGCCTCAGCCGCATACAACGCTGCCTTCCTCCGCGCAGCGAAGGGCGACCACCGCGGGACTGCGGAGGGACTGGAGCGGTGCGCCGAAGCACACCCCGAGCTACCCGATGCGCGCGCGCTCCTGGCGTTGGCCGGGCTGCACTGGGGGATGGTCGGAGACGCGGAGGCCGAGGCGTTCTACCAGCGCTTCGTCCCCGTCCTGCACCGACTCGCGCTGCTCACGATCGCCGCACAGCAGGCCCCCAACAACCCGGGCATCGCTGCGGATCTCGCGCTTGCTACCAGGTCGCGGGGGTCGCGGTGAACTGCACCGCCGCCGAGACTGCCTTGCGGCCATCCTCCAGGGTGATGTCCGCCACGCCGTCCTGGTTGGCGAAGTCCCGGATGAAGTCGATCAGCTCGTCGCGGGTCATGTCGAGGTAGTCCGCGGAGTCGTAGTCGTCGCCGGTGGGGATGATCGACTCGATGACGTCGTCAACGAACGCATCCGCAGGCACCGCGCCGCCGAGGATGCCGGTGGTGGTGCCGTCCTCCAGGGTGCCGGTCATCACGACCAGCTCCAGGGGAATGAGGACCGGCTCCTCGCCAGAGATGAGGGTGAACGGAAGCTCGGCAAGCTCGGCGTACACCGAGTACTCGGTCTGGGTGTCGAAGACGCCAGTGAACCGGCTGTTGGGATCGCCGCTGGTGTTGTAGGACAGCGGATCGACCGAGACGACGCCCTTCTTGTCGGCGAGACCGAGCAGCACGTCGTAGCGAAGCTCGACGCCGATCTGCTCAGCGTCGGTGAGCAGCACGATGGTGCCC
>JBLHNG010000899.1:0-3422 GCA_047621685.1 Myxococcota bacterium
CACCGGGGCGGCGATCTCCTCGGCGGCCTCCACGCGGTCGGGGTCGACCCAGCCCCCATCGTCGAGCCGGTAGCCAGCCTGACGGAAGGCATCGGGGAGGGCGTCGGGGGGGAGGAAGGAGGCGTACCGCGCCTCGACGGCGGCGGTCAGGGCGTCGGCATCCTGACGGGAGGGAAGCTCGGGGCGGAGCAGCCCCAGGGCGTCGGCGAGGGGCACGGGCGGGACGAACAGGCGGCCGTGGTGATCGGTGCGGACATCGGCGGTCAGCCTCAGCAGGGCATCGAGCAGGGACTCGGCGCTTCCGCTGCGCTGACGAAGCAGCGAGCGGTGATCCTCCTTGAGGCGGTCCCACAGCCGGGGCGCGGTGTCTCGACGGGGCAGCGGCGGCCAGCTCGTCATGGTCATCAGCGCGGCGAGCTGGGCGTCGAGGTTTTCCTCGGTCCACGGCGAGAGGAGGACATGGCGGACATCCACCGCTCCCCCTGCTCGGGCGTCGGGGCGGAGGAGCAGGGCGGTCAGGCGGGCGAAGCCGATGGCGCTGGCCTGCCCGTCTCCGAGGGGAAGACGGAGCGTGAGGGCATCTGCGAAGGACTCCAGCGTGACGAAGCCGGCCGCCGGGAGCAGCGCATCGGCCAGCTCCAGGAGGATGCGGGCGTGGCTGGCTGCGCTGCGCAGATCGCTGAGGTCCACGCACTGGCCGATGCGCTGGCGGCTGATTCCGAGGGCCTCTGCGGCCTCGGACTGCTGACGGGGCGGGCTGCCGTCCAGCCCGATGACTGCGGTGAGCACCCGGTAGCGGGCCTCGCCCAGCTCGGCCTCCAGGCGGACGGCGAGGCTGGCGAGGGAGGCGGGCCGGATGTCCTGACCGGCGAGGCGGGTGAGGGCAGCCTGGAGCGCCTCCTGCCGCTTGCTGCCGATGCGCTTGAGCCCGGTGATGACCGCCATGGGGGCAGCACCCAGCTCGCCGATGGAGCGAATCCCGGCCTGCTCCAGCTGCTCCTGGAGGTGCTCGCTGAGCACGACGCCCAGCTCGCTGAGGCTGCGATCATCGCCGATGAGGGCGGGGAAGAAGCGGGTGACCGACTGGACCGGCGCGGGCGGGACGAGGGAGAGATCGGGCCACCGACGGCGGAGGGCGGCGACGATGCGGGTCAGCTCCTGCTGGGTCTTCTTGCCGACCGCCGACAGCCGGCGCGCGGTGGCCGGGTCGAGCAGGGCGAGCTGGCCGAGGGAGTCGATCCGCAGCCGGGACAGCGTCCCGAGCGCCCGAGCGGAGAGGTCGAGGGCGCTGGGCGGGGCCTCGGGAGTGAGGTCATCGGGCAGGACGATGGGCTGTGGCGCCTCGGGCTGCGGGACGTCCGTTCGGATCACCCCCTGGAGGGCACCGAGCAGCTCCAGGGGCTCGCTGAGTCGGCGGCTGCGCTCGGAGGAAAGCGCTGCGGCGAACAGGGTGGTGAGGTCTTCGGCGGTGGTGGGGCCGTAGCTGTCGGGGATGAGGTCGACGCTGAGGTGAGGCTCCTCGTCGAGTCCCGGAGAGCGCTCGAAGGGGTACACGCCAGTCAGCAGCTCGAAGAGCAGGATGGCGGCGGCGAAGGTGTCGCTGGCGGGGGTCCAGCGCCCCTCGGTGATGACCAGCGGATCCTTGTATCGCACGGTTCCCACGACCACATCGCCAGCGGTCTCGTCGTCCACCGGGCAGGCGAGGCCGAGGTCCAGCACGGTCAGCTTGCCGGTGTCCAGATCGATGATCGCGTTCTCGGGCTTGATGTCCCGGTGCAGCCAGCCTGCCCGGTGGATGGTCCCCAGCGCGCTGAGCAGCCCCTCCGCAGCGAGCAGGTACTGTGCGGCGGTCAGCGGATCCCCCGCTCCGATCTGAACCTCGGCCGTCACCCCGTCGACGCGGGCCATCACCAGGAAGTTGCCGCCCTGGAACGGCTCGACGTTGAAGCCGCGCACGATGTTGGGGTGCATGGCGGCGGAGAGCGCACGCATCTCGCGCTGGAGGGTGGGGGCGTAGTCGGGATCGGCGACCTTGAGGACCAGCTTCTGATCGGTCTGGAGGTGCTTTGCCAGCCAGGTCGAGCCGGATGCTCCTCGTTCCAGGCGGCTCTCCAGCTCATAGGTCTGCCGCAGGACCGCACCCGGGCGGAGGAGCGGCTCGGGGCGGGGCTCGGGGGCTGCGGGATGGAGGATGGCGTCGAGATCGGCGGCGACCTCGCCAGCACTCGCCGGACGGAGGGTGGGATCGACCGCGAGCATTCGCAGCAGCAGCGCGGTCAGCCCCTCGGGAACCAGGGCATCCTCGACCAGCACGGGCGGCAGCTCGAAGCCGCGGAGGGGCTCCTCAAGCGACTGAAACAGCGGCCGATCGGTGAGCAGCTCATAGAGCACGGTGCCGAACGAGAACAGGTCCGACTGGATGGAGGGGGCCTGTCCCTGGAGCACCTCGGGGGCCACGCCAGGGCTCCAGGAGCTTCGGGTGACCCCGGTGATCGTGGGCGCTGCTCCGCTGGTGTCCTGTGCGAGATCGAAGGCGCACAGCCGCACGGCGTCGGGCTCGCGGTCTCCAGAGACCAGCGCGGCCTCCAGGGTCAGCCTGCGGTGGATGAGGTCGCGATCGTGCACCCACTCCAGCGCCAGAGACAGCCGGTGTGCGACCTGCAGACGACCGGTCAGCCCGGGGGCGCTCTCCTTGAGCCAGGTGGGCAGGGGCTGGAGGGGGGTGATGTCCTCGAACTTGAGGATGAGGCGCTCGGGATCGCCGTCCTGGTGGAAGTGGCCGAGGTACTGGAGCACGCTGGGACCGCCCGCGAGCCGGGTGTGCAGGGTGGCCTCACGCAGCGCCTGGAACTGGCAGGCTTTTCGCTCCCTCTTTGTGTCTCCCGAGATCCGGTAGACGTGCAGAACTACCTCGTCTCCGGTCAGGAGATCGCGGGCGTGCCAGGCGTCAAACGGGCGGTCATCTGCGGGCAGTCGGCTGAGGAGCTTGTGGCCGCTGATGGCCGGGGTGGTCTTTCGTGGGCGACCATCGCTGATGAAGTCCTCGATGGCTCTTCGCTGACCAGGCGTGAGCGGTCTGCTCCCGGCCAGCCAGCTCGGATCGGTGAGCGCGCCCTTCAGCTCGGAGCGGGTGATCACCAGATCGGCGTAGTCCCGACTGATCTGGGGGGTGGCATCTCCAGCGGAGAGGAAGACGAGCCCCTGCACCCAGGCGCTCTTGAGGTCCCAGCGTCGGGCCTGGAGCTGCCCTTTGAGGATGCGTGCCTTGGAGAGTATGAGGGGGATGGGGGAGGGGCGCGTGTTGCCGCTGTCGAGGGTCCACCGATCGCGGTTGCCGGTGATGGTGCCGCCCCAGCTCTTCAGCTCCACGGTGAACACCGCGTGGGGAGCGATGACGACGGCGTCGTGCTCGAAGGTCTGCC
>JBLHNG010000900.1:0-3421 GCA_047621685.1 Myxococcota bacterium
TCTAGCGGACCGTCTGTGTGAGAGGATGTCAGCGCGTAGCGGGGGGTTTGGGGGTGAAACCCCCGTCTCAGACAAAAGCGCACCAGTCGGGCCGGATACTGTCCGGCCCGGTGACTGGTGCCGGTTTTTCTCCGGAAGAGCTCGACATCATCGATCGCGTGCAGCGCATCACCATCGACCGGCAGGACAAGCGCAACGCGCTCAGCCGCGTGATGCGCGGCGCGATGGCTCATGCCCTCGAAGACGCAGAAGCATCTTCTGAGATCCGCGTCCACTACATCACCGCTGCAGGCGCAGTGCTCACCGCCGGCAACGACCTCGCTGACTTCATGGATCCCAGCGCCGGGTTCGCCGACGTGCGTCGCTTCCTGGTCGCCCTCCGCTCACTGAAGAAGCCTCTGGTGATTGCGGTCAGCGGGCCTGCAGTGGGGATCGGTGTGACCATGTTGCTGCACGCCGACCTCATCTACGCCGCCGAGTCTGCAACCTTCAAGACACCGTTCGTCGATCTCGGACTCGTGCCTGAGGCCGGCAGCTCGCTGCTGATGCCCGCCCGGATGGGATACGCCCGGGCTAACGGAGATGCTCCTTCTTGGGGAGTCCATCAGCGCCGAGCGCGCCGTGGAGGTCTTCCTGGTCAACACCGTCTACCCCGCCGATCAGCTTCAGAAAGAAGCACTCGGCAGGGCCCGACACCTCACCGCCCGGGCCCCGGCGGCGATGCGTGCCAGCAAGGCCTTGATGCGCCGTGCCAGCGAGGCTCTCCTGAAGGAGACGATGGAGACCTCGGTCATTGTTCCGGACAGTGTCCAGAACAATGACCGAGGCTGCTTTTTTTTGATGGGGAAGCGGTATCTTCCCCACTCCCTCCTCCCTTTGGGACGACCCCATCTTTTCCGGGCGAGTCCTCTGGACGGATCTCAAGAGGGTCGTGTCCGGAAGCATGACCGAAGCCGAGATGGAGGTCTTCTCCGAGCGTCTCGCCTCCCCGAAGCTGCGGGAGGCCGCCTCTGCGTTCCTGCAGAAGCGCCGTCCGGACTTCTCCGCGTTTCACTGAGCCAGGGTCTGGGTGCAGCTCGCAACATCACTATCGCTGGACTCTGCTGAGATTCAGATCCGCTCGATGCCAGCTGTTCCCCCGCCAAGAAACCCCACAACCACAGCACCGTGCTGCTCGGAGTACCATCTGGCGAAAGACATGTTTCAAGAAAAACAACAGGGCCCCGAAAACCGGCACCCGTCATCGCGGTGGAGCAGCACCAACACCCGGTGTGGAGCACGGCGTCACACCAACCCGCCAGGGAAAGCCCTTAAGTGTCTTATCCGCGCCGACATTGCCTGGCCGCTCACGCAGTCCATCAGTTGACAGAGAATATCACCTCTTCTAACCTCCAATCAAACATGGCTCTTTGCTCGTGTTGAAAAACAAGGTGAAAAGAAATGAAAAAGATACTGATCTTAGGCGCGATGCTGGCGTTGAGTGGTTGTTACAAAACAACCTTGGTCAATTTTCCCGATGCGGGCAGTCCAGGAACACAGGCCAGTGTCTGGCAGCACAACCTGATACTCGGCCTCGTTCCACTGACCAAGGTCGACGTGAGCCAGACCTGTGGTGACAAAGGCGTCTACTCCGTGACCACTCAGCAGGGCTTCGTTCAGTTGGTGCTGACCAGCTTGACAGGCGGCATCTACACGCCTACCGTTGCCAATATCACCTGCAAGGGCTGATCGCCCTCGCTGGCAGATCGGCCTCGGGATCCTCGTGCTTCTGGGCATGGGATGCATGGGTGTTGTGTCCGTCTTTCTGACACCGGTGATAAGCGACCGCAATATCCCACCGCAGTGGAGAGCCGATCGGTGGGAGCTGAGTCGCGATGGTCTCCGTGTTCGGGAGCAGACCGAAGCCCTGTGCGGAGTGCTCCTCCCAGACACCTGGATCGACTTCCCCGACGACGCACTGCATCCGAAACTACAGAACGCATCCTCCGAGCAGACCACCTGCTTTGAGGCAGAGGTCGTGCCCCATGTCCAGCGGGGACGCCCCATCGACCTGTGAATGGGAAGCCGCCACCCGCTCCATCAGCACCGCGCGACCTGGCCCAGGCAGACGGGCGCCGAGCCCTTTGAGGCCTCCTGAAACTGCAGCGAGCTGATTGCCCTGGGCTGATCCCGCCGACTTCGTCTGGTGGTATCCTCTGCCCGTGGACGAACACCTCACCCAGGCCCCCCATGGGGTAAAGATCCTGGCGGAAATAGACGGCGTCACGCTTGAGTTGCCTGAGGCCAACCACGCGAGAGCGGTGGCCCCGATTGTGCTGAGCCTCCTAGCACCCAGCTCTCCTCTGCTGCCCCTCGTGAAGTTCTTCACCGCCTTTGTCGGGACGATCCTCCCGCTCTTGTTCATGTCAGTGCTGCTGCAGAGCGCAGAGCAGGTCGGGCTCCTCAACAGCCTCCTTGTCATCGTTCCCGCAGTGTTGCTGCTGTGTGCCGGTGCTCCGGGTGGGATGGCCTTCGGGCTCAGGCTCCCAGACAACCTTTACGAGCGCATCAACAGACCACGCTCGGGCCGGCACATCACGATGCGACTCGGGCTCCACGACATCACCCTCCACTGTGGCGGGCGTCTGCGGACGATCCTCCTCTCAGAGGTGCTGTTCATCGAGCCCGGCCCGCCGCCGAAGCTGGTCCTGACCGGCGCAGAGCGGCTGGAATTTGCCGATGCTCTCTCCCACACGACCCAGAAGTGGCTGGTCCAGCTCTTGGAGTCTGCACGGACGCGGCGGGGAGTGGACGAAGGCGAGGCCGAGATCCCGACAGACCTCCGCGCTCTCCAGCAGCAAACCGACAGCGCCTGAATACACCCGAGCGAGACGAAAGTAGCAGCCTTGCTCGGGTGGATACGGTCACCGAGAGGCGGCAACATGAGCGCTGAACCGGATCAGTAGAGATCCTCGACGTCCAATTTGAAGATGGTCTCTTCGAGTCCGACAAGAATCACGCTCATGCCATTGCGCAGCTCGATCATCGCATCGAGCACATCGCCATCCACTGCGGGATCCAGTCCCAGGGCGCTGCCCAGACCCTTCCGGTAGGGCGTCAGACCCAGGACATCCGTGCTGGTGGACGGCTTGAACTCCAGAATGTCCGTGCCCACACCAACACTGATGCCAACCCAGGCCACACCTGTGCCGGTGGTCTCACCGGCTTTTGGTCCACGGCCAGTCATCAGGACGAAGCCTTCGTGGCCATCGACACTGAACTCCGTCACCGTAGCGAACAGGCCACTGCCATCTCCAGCCAGGGTGTAGAAGCTGTAGCCAAGCTCAGTGGCCAGGGCGCCCTCCGAGACCAACGGGGTGCTCCTGCCGTCGCCAACGCTATCGGTCCAGAGCACTCCGAGACTCTGGTCCAGCGCCAGCTC
>JBLHNG010000901.1:0-3414 GCA_047621685.1 Myxococcota bacterium
GGGGGCGGGGTGGGCGCGGGGGGTGCCGGTGTCGGTGTCAGCGTCGGTGTCGTCGCAGTCATCGCAGTCGGCGCGGGGCTCTTGGGGCCACCGCGCACTGGCCGAAAGGGCTGGGATCCGTCGAGGGGCTCGATGCGGGTCGCAGCAGCAGCGGCACGGCGGCGGCACTGTCCACAGGTCGTCTGGCGGTAGCCCCGGCGGCGAGGGCACCCGGAGGTCTTGCAGCGGTCGTAGGAGGGGATCTTCGGGCGATAGGTCACATCGACTCCCAGCCGATTGAGAGGAGCAAGAGGGCGAGGATCACGAGGATCCCGCCGGCCTGGATGGCACGCCAGAGGATGAGCGCGCCCATCAGTGGTCCCCCGTCAGGCGCTGCCGCAGACCACTGACCGCACGGGCGGCGTTGAGCTGGCAGCGGAGGCGGGCGATCTCGGTGTGGAGGTGGCGGGCGCGCTTGCGTGCTTTCTGGAGGTCGGCGAGGGCGGCATCGCGCCCTCCTTCGTACTGGTGGACCAGATCGGGGAGGTCGCGGGCGGCTTCGAGGGCACGCTCGACGCTCTCCGGAGAGAGGGCCAGCTCCTGGGCGACCTGGCGGCGCTTGTCATCGGGGAGCCGGTAGAGGGCGTCGACGAGCTGGGCGAGGGCGGCGGCGTGGTTGCGGTAGGGCATGGCGAACCTCAAGCGGCGGCGCGGTCGAAGTCGAGCCGCTCCAGGTGGACATTCATCGGGGCGGGAAGCGCCCCCTTCTGGACTCGAAGGAAGCGTCCGAGGTCGAGCAGGAACGGCATCGTCCAGGTGAGCTGTGCGGCGGCACCGTGGTCGCGTCCGTAGCGGTCGGCGTAGGCCCTCCGACACATCAGCGAGGTCTTCACCAGCCACCGGTAGGCGCGGAGATCACCCTCCACCCAGGTCACCATTCCCCACGGGATCTCACCGGGGGCGGGGTAGCCATCGCGGGGGTAGCCGTGCAAATCAACCCCCCACCGCAGCGCCAGGCCGAACCAGACCCGGGCGAGTCCACCGAGCTGGAGGCCGAGCCGTTGGGCAGGCGTGTTGCTGGCGAGCAGGCAGTCGAGGAGGACGGCGGGGTCGGCGTGGTAGCGGAGGCGGCAGGCCGGTGCGGAGGAGGCCCGAACGCGGACGGTGCCCCCGGCGTCGGAGAGGCTGTCGACGAGCTGCTCCTCGGAGTGCAGGCCGTAGCGGCGGGCGAGCAGGCCGGCGGTGCCCTCGATGATGGGCCGGTAGACCTTCTTGCGCATCGACCAGCAGCCGGCACAGTAGGAGCCACCGAGGCCGGCGTAGCGGGCGCAGCCAGTGCATCGATCACAGCTGCCCCGGGTGCCGTGGGCGGCGTTGCTGACGATGGAGACGCGGACAGGGACGCCGGCGGCGATGGCGTGGTCGAGGTCGTCGGAGAGGACGGCGAGGTCGGGGGAGATGAAGAGGGTCATCAGGCCACCTGCCAGCGCGACGAGCTGCCGTCGTAGACCCAGGTGATGCCGTCGCGCTCGCCTTCGTCGGTCATCCCCTCTGAGAGGGTGAACCGGGGGAAGTCGGGGTCGGTGTCACCATCCACCAGGACGCCAGTGGAGGCGATGCGAAGCCGCGCAGCCTCACTGTAGAGGTGGGCCTCGACGAGGTAGCGACCCTGGTTGCAGGTGCCGATTCGGGTCCAGAAGGACGGAGAGGAGAAAGACGCAGTCATGGCAACCTCACGCGGCCAGAAGGAAAAGAGCGGGCGACGACGGAGGTGTCGGATCGTCGTCGGGGGTGGTACGGTCACCAAACAGGGCGATCACAGGTGCTTTGGGCGATATGGACGTACAGCCCCGACTCGACACACCCCGATTTGAACCCGAATTTGACCGGCTTGCCGCCAGATGCAAAACCGAGCATGCTGTAAGCGTGTTCAGTGCTGGATCTGCCATGCCAGAGGTCGCCCGATGAATCTTGCCCGCAAGTCCGAGCCGAGAGCCACCCGCCCCATTCCGCCCCTGCCGGTCTACCTGGGGCAATCCCGGTTGACGCAAGCCGTCCGGGCAGGGCTCATCGGACGCGTGGAGGGCCGCGAGATGTGGCGTGGCTGGGGCTGGGACATCACCGAGGAGAAGGTAGAGGCCGTGCTGGCGGAGAGGCGTTTCCATCGTTCAGGCCACCAGCCGAAGGGTCGGCGCATCGACCACATCGGACGTGGCGGACTGCCAGGCATGACGGACCAGGAGATACAGGCAGCCATCGACGAGACCATTGCAACGACCACGCCAGAGGAGCGTGCTGATGCTCTCCTGTGGATCGGCGGAGAGGTCGAGACTGTGGACCGACCGGCGGAAGCGGACCGCGAGCGCGTTGAGGGCATCCTCCGGCTCCCGGTGCGTCAGAGCGGCAGCGACCCGGCGGTGGACGGCGTGCTGGATGCGGTCGGCAGCCTTCTGGACGGCGGCGAGTTGGGCAGCGGTGAGACTGATGGTGTTGTCGTTGAGTTTCATTGCCTACATGATGTAGCACAAGAAGTAGAGAAACGACAACACCATGTAGGCAAAAAACTAACCGAGGACTCAAATACAGACGAAGCCCCCATTACAGCAATGGGGGCTTACGTGGAGTCGCTCGGCTACGTAGCGGGACACCTGCCGCTCGTATCTTTTGCTACCGTGGGCCTTATTGAGAGGGTGATCAGGCGCGAGCTAAATGATCTTCCGGGACTTCCTGGCGGGCATGGCCTTAAAGTGGCCGACCTGGACTTCCAGCATCCCGACCACCTCGGGAGGTAACCCCGGAAGGGTCTCGCAAAGCAGAGCTATCAGAGCTTGATGCTTGGCCGGAAGGGCTGCTACTCGGGCCAACAAAGGTGCCAGATCGGCAGGCACATCAACAGATGTCACGTCTCCCCCTTCGCGAGGGAAAGAGATGTGAACCCTTCGCCCTATCCCTTTCGCGAATCCCTCCAGAGTGCCGAGAGTCGGGAGTCGGCGACCATTCTCAATGTGGTCGATTTGTTGTCGACTGACCTCGGCGACCACTCCGACCTGGGTTTGAGTTCGTCCCGACTCTTTCCGTAGAGCCTTCAGCTGCTGACCGAGATGATTGTAAGCCATGATGGCAGGAGGGTAGCGCCCGGCAGTGCCTACATGATGTTGCATAGATAATTGCCCTGTGGTACCTACATGATGTTGTCACTGGAGCACCATCATGGTCGAGGTTCGAAAGGTTCTCGTAAGAGCACGCAAGCGCGCCAACTTGAGCCAACAGCAGGTCGTCGATCGACTGCGCGGGGTTGGCGTGGCGGTTTCTGGCGCCACCTACGGGCATTGGGAGAGCGGTCGAAATGACTTTCGGGCCAGCCTGCTCCCCAAGCTGGCGATCGCCCTGGAGTTCACTGAGGAGGATCGTCGCTCCGTCATTCCCACGCCTCCC
>JBLHNG010000902.1:0-3403 GCA_047621685.1 Myxococcota bacterium
TTGTTACCCCACTCATCACTACATCTGTACACTTCAGAAAAATGACCACTCCCCAAATGGTCTCCGATTGTGTAAACAGTACCTGACGCGTTTATCCTATCACCAAAGCTGGGAAGGGTTACTGATGGCATCAATCATCCTAATTTTCAGATTCTGTAATTAGATACCACAAAAATTCAACCATTGATGCCATGCTGAGTTTTACCCGCCCATCATCGGGTCCGCGTTGAGGACGGGGTCCTCGTCGCGCATGGGTGCCCCCAGCGTGTCCAGCGTCCGCCCACCGCCCTCTCCGGTGGCGTTGAGCTGCTCTCCCTCCTGGTTGGCCTCCCAGGTCGTCGCGGGGTCGGTCGCCAACTCCAGGCTCAGGCTCCAGACGTGGCCGAGGTCGATGGCGGTGATGTTCTGGCCCACCCGATCCGCCGGCCGCAGCAGGACCGGCCAGAAGTATGCCCAGCTCGCCAGGACCGCCTCGGTGGGGTTGAACCGGGGCGGGGGGTAGCTGGCGGTGTCGAGGTTGATGGGGCTGGCCCCGTTCCAGGTCAGCACCTTGACCGCCTCCTCGGTGACCTCGGGGTAGCCGCTCGTCAGTCGGATCATGTCCGCAGCGGCGAGGACCTTCCCGATACCCACCATCGAGGACCAGGGCGGCACCCCGGGCTGGAGCGTGGTGTCTCCGGCGGCGTAGGTCGTGGTGAGGAATGCCGCCCAGGACTTGTTGACGTCGGCGGTGAAGCCCACCCGGCCGCCGCGGTCGAGGTGGCTCTGGAGCATGAGCAGCTTCCAGCCGAGGTCCGCCCCGCCGATCATCGTCTCCAGGCTGATCGTGATGCGCTTGCGGGTGCGCCCGATGGTCCGCTGGCTCACACCGGTCATGGTCACCGCGTCCGCGGCCTCCATGTCGGAGCGCTCGGCGTAGGTCGTCACGCACTCCCCGAGGCTCAGGACGACGGGCGTGCCGGGGCCGGGGGTGGGGTAGAGATAAAACGCCGATTCCCAGGCCATCTCAGCCTCCGAAGTTCTTGGGGTAGCGGGCGGTCCTGCCAGCCTTGCCGATGGTTCGACTCAGCATGGGGATCGCCGTGGGGTCGACCGCAGCGACGTTGATCGTGACGCCACCCTCCCCACCAGGTGCCGCGAACCCGCCGCCCTGGAGGTGAGAGGCGAAGGCCCTCCGGAGCGGCCCACCCGCAGCCGTCTCCGCACCACCGGGCATGCGTCGGCCTGACAGTACCGACAGCAGGGCCGCGGCTTCTCGCTCGGCACTGCTTCGGCTGCTGGAGGCGTTGCTGCTACCAGTGTCTCGACTCTCTCCGGTGCTGCCGCCACCGATGCCGAAGAACTCCGCGATGGCCTCACGCCGATCCTCACGCCGATCCTGGCGCTTGTTCTGTCGCTCTTGGCGGCGAGCTGGCCCATCGCCGTCGAAGACCTTGAAGAATGCTTGAATCTCTGCCCAGGCGTCTCGCCACATCTCCGAGAGCAGGCTCTTGAGGTGGTTGAAGATGTCGCGTGGGTTGAGGCTGTCGATGATCGCGCGGGCGGTGATGAAGGGCAGCTTGAGCAGCACCCCGATCATCCGGACGCTGTGGTCTCTCAGGATGCGCGGGATCGCCTGGAAAAGCAGGGAGGGCAGCCCGAGGAGCCCTTCCCTGAAGTTCGTGGTGAACTCCGTCATCTTCGCCTCGACCGTCGCCGCCGCTGCGCTGCCCGCATTGTCGATGGCTTCCTTGATGGCGTCGGCAGTCTTCGTATCGCCCCGCTCCAGCGCAGCCGCCAGCTCCGCCTCCAGGGCGCGCCCGTTGGCCCCGAATCCGGCGATGGCGTTCACCGCCTTCACCACCAGCGCCACGACGGGCACGGCGGCGGCCGCGAAGCCGCTCGCCAGCCCATTCGCAATGCCACCCACGTCCCCCGAGGCCAGCGAGCCGAAGGCATCCACACCCCCGCCGGCGGCGCTGAGCTGGGCCTGTTTTGCGGCCTCGGCTGCGGCATCGGCTTCGGCCTGGGCCGCTCCCGCCCGGGCCGCACTGGTCCGATTGATGGCGGCGGCGTACTCCTCGGCGCTGATGCGACCGCGCAGCAGCATGTTGGACAGCTCCGCCTGAACCAGTCCGAGCTGCTCGGCCTGGGTGATGGCTTGAGGCGGAACCAGCCCATCCAGCTCCTCTCGAAGTCGGGCCAGACCCGGGTCCACACCGGTCACCCCCTCTGGACGCAGCGCCGCTGGCTCTGAGAGGGCCGCGGTGAACGCCTGGATGGCCTCCAGGAACGCGGGGTCCGCCTTCAGCTCCAGGCTCAGATCCTCCGGGTTCAGTCCCGCGCCGAGGATCTGTGCGTCGATCTGCGCCTGCTGTGCCTTGTACTCCGCCTCTCGCTTCGCCTGCTCGGCCTGGGCCTTGGATGCGGCGGCGGACCGCTCTCGCTCATCGGCCTCGGTCTTGGTGTCCGCAGCGGTCTGGCGCTGCCGGTCTGCGATCTTGGTGATGGTGTCCTTCGCCCCCTGGAGCCGTGCGTTCACCCCATCGAGGAGGCTCGACTGGGTCTCGACCGCCTGGTTCGCCCGAATCACCGCCTGCTGCTGCCCCTCCAGCGAGGCCAGCGCCGCCTTCATCGGTCCGGTCAGCTCCTCCCCAGCCACCACACGCTCTCGCCCCTGCCTGATGGCGACCTCGTTCCTCTCCAAGATCGAATCCAGCTGCTCTCGCTCCACAGCGGCCTGCTTCTGTGCGGCCTGCAGCGTTCGCTCCCGGAGCACTACCTGGGTCTCTGCGCCAGCGGTGAGCTGCTCGGTGCGCTGGACGCGGGTCAGCTCGTACTGGTCAATCTCGCCGTTGAGCAGCTTCAGCTCGGTCTCCACCTCCACCAGCGCTTGCGTGAATTGCCGGTGGGCCTCCGCCGCCTCGGTGGCCCCCTCCGCCGCAGCCGCCATCTTCGCCTCCGCTTCCTCCACAGCCTTAGAAAGCTCGCGGTAGACCAGCACCAATGCGCCTATCGCAACCACCACCGGCCCGAGCAGCAGGGCGTAGGAGCCCAGCACAGCCCCGCCCGCCGTGAACGCCCGGGTGAGACCCGACATCCCCCGCAGGGCATTCGCCGCCGCCGGAGAGACGCCCTGAACCGCTGCCGCCAGCCCACTCATCACCTTCGTCGAGGTCCGTCCGGTCTTGGCCATGGAGCCGAGCCCCGTCGCCAGCCCCGCCACCGCCGGGAGCGCCCCATCGACACCCTCTCCCACGCCGGCGGCCTCTGCACTCAGGTCCCCCATCGCGCCCTGGGCATCGACGGCAGAGTTCGTGAGCCCGTCCATGGTCTCCTGAGCGTCCTCGCCCTGGATGATCAGCTGGTAGACGGCCTGGACATCAGCCACGGGGCACCTCGTTCATCTTGAAGTTCTTGGAGC
>JBLHNG010000903.1:0-3403 GCA_047621685.1 Myxococcota bacterium
GCTGCCATCGAAGGCATCACCTTCCTGTCCCCCACCATCCCGCTCGCCTCCGCGCTCGATGATGCCTCGCCAGACACCCCCGACTTCTGGGCCCGCCACATTCGAAGTCCCGTTGACTTCAGCCGCGCAATTCAGAAGCACCCCCACATCGACACATGGATCGAGATCGGCCCACACACGACCCTCGCTGCACTCATCAAGACGCAGCGTGAAGGCAACGTCCTGGTCTCGATGCGTCGGGAGCGTGGCGAGGCGCTGTGGTCTGCGGTGTCGAAGCTGTGGGCGCTGGGCGGTGCGGTGGATCTGGTCTCCCTCCTTCCCACGGGCCCGGTGGGGCTGCTGCCGGCCTACGCCTTCCAGCGACGGCGCTACTGGCTGGAAGCCGCCCAGCCCGGGGCGAGCATGTCGGCAGCCGATGACCTCGCGGGTCACGCCCTCATCCTGCCCTCAGCGGACTTCCACCACGTCCTCTCCCTCAGCGCGTCTCGTCAGCCCTGGCTGGCAGAGCATGTGGTCCTCGACACGGTCATTGTTCCCGGCGCGTTCTACCTCTCCGCGTTCCTGGCGGTGGCGGCGCAGCGGTTCCCTGGCCAGGGGCTGACCCTGCGGGATGTTCAGTTCCTTCGACCGCTTCAGCTTGTCGGGACCGCTCAGATGAGCATCGTGCTCTCCCAGGTCTCCGAGAGCCGGTGGCGCCTGGAGGCGAGCAGCCAGGATGCATCGGAGAGCTGGGTTCGTCATGCGACGGGCAGCGTGCAGCTCAGCGCCGCCCACCCGTCGGTGTTCCACCGCCTCGACGCGCTCCAGGAGCAGTGCGCACAGGTCGTGCCCATCGACGACTTCTATGCCGCGCTGGAGCGGGTCCGCCTGCAGTGGGGCGAGGGCTGGTGCTGGACGGAAGAGACCCGAATTGGAGACGGTCAGACCCTGGCGCGCATCACGCCGAAGAACACCGACGCCGACGCTCCGCTGCATCCCACCCTGCTCGACAACGGCTTCGCCAGTGCGATGATCCGATGGGGGCTGGCGGGCGGCGCGGACTTCGATCCCACCCCGCGGGTCCCGCTACACCTCGACGCGCTGCGCTTCTACCAGCGCCCGGTCGGGCCGGTGTGGTGTCACGGCCTGGAGATCGATGCCAGCGAAGACGGTGATCGGGCCCGGGTCGACCTCACCTTCATCGACTCCACCGGGCAGCTCGTCGCATCGCTGGATGGGCTGACCATCAAGCGGGCCGACCCGGCGATCTTCCTGAGCAGTCCCGCGGCCTCAAAGACTGCGCCGAGACTGCTGCGGCTCGACTGGCAGGAAGCAACACTGCCGCCCGAACCAGAGGTCGAAGGTTCCTGGATTGTTCTCGGTGAAGGCGCGGATGCCGATGCGTTCAGCGCTTCCCTGACCGGAGTGCCTGTGGCGCGTCACGGTGCGCTGACCGGTCACAGCGATGTGGTCGTGTTCTGGAGTGCATCACAGCCCGCAGAGGTGCTGCTTCAGTCGGCGATTCAGCTGATCAAGCCCGTGCTTGAAGCACCTGAGCCACCTCGGGTCACCTGGGTGACCCGGGGAGCACACACCCAGAGCCCGGATCAGCACGCGCTGTGGGGGCTGGGGCGAACCCTCGCTTTGGAGCACCCCCGGCTGCGGCTCTCTCTCCTCGACCTCGACGGGGACATCCCAGCGCCGATCCGTGCGCTCCGCATGCTTCCAGAGGTCCGCTGGAGCGGTGTCGCTGAGACCCCCACGCTGCGCAAGACCGAGCCCGCGGAGCAGCCCGCTGCGATCACCGGCTCCTGGCTGGTCACCGGTGGAAGTGGTGCGCTGGGAGGCCACATCGGTGCGTGGCTGCAGGGTGCTGGAGCGAGCCAGGTCCTGCTGGCCAGCCGAAGCGGCACCCTCCCCGAGGGCAGCACCTGCGAGGCGACTCTGCTCGATGTCTCCGATGCCGCCGCCGTTCGCGCGTTCTTCGCGGACCATCCCGACATCACCGGCATCGTCCATGCCGCCGGGGTGCTCGACGATGCCCCGATCGCTTCTCTGGAGTCTGAGCAGCTCCAGCGCGTGCTCGCCCCCAAGGTCGCCGGCACCCGAAATCTTGATGACCACGCCCCATCAACGGTGGCGCACTTCGTCCTGTTCTCCTCCATGGTGTCGCTGCTCGGTGCCCCAGGCCAGCCCGGCTATGCCGCTGCAAACAGCTTCATGGATGGCATCGTCGCACTCCGACACGCCCGGAAGCGGCCAGCGACCAGCCTGTGCTGGGGGCCATGGTCTGGCGGCGGCATGTTCACTCGGACCGGCGCCGCCGCACAGAGCGTGCCCTTTCCGCCGATGACCCCCGAGCAGGGTGTGGCCCTCCTTGCCGAGTCGCTCGCGATGCCGCAGGGCGTCTACGCAGCACTGATCCTCGACCGTGAGCGCCTCCGCCGTGTCGCAGAGCCTCCAGCGATGCTGCGCGCGTTTGTTCCCGAGGCCGCCTCGAAGCGCCTCGACTCTGGCCTCCGAGCGCACCTCTCTCCGCTGGCACCGGCCGAGCGCACCGAGGCACTGCAGGGCATCGTCCGCACCGAGATCGCCCGGGTGGCAGAGCTGCCCTCTCCCGATGCGGTCCCCCTCACACAGCCGCTCCAGGAGCTGGGCATCGGCTCGCTGGTCGGCATGGAGCTGCGAGACGCTCTCGGCGCACTCGTTGGCACAGAGCTGCCGGCCACCCTGGTGTTTGACTACCCCACAGTCGAAGCCATCACCGAGTACCTGCTGGAGCAGCTCGATCTCGGCGAGGTCGTCGAGGAGACGGAGCGCACCACCCGGATCTCATGGGCAGAGCCGATTGCAGTGGTCGGCATGGCCTGTCGCTTTCCCGGTGCCGCAGACCTCGACGGCTTCCAGGCGCTGCTGTCCTCTGGCAGCAATGCGATCACCGACGTCCCGCCATCGCGCTGGGACATCGACGCCTGGTACGACCCTGACCCCGAGAAGCTGGGGAAGATGTACGCCCGAAGGGGCGGGTTCCTTGATGACATCGCGCTGTTTGACCCCACCTTCTTCGGCGTCAGCCCTCGCGAGGCCGATGAGATGGATCCCCAGCAGCGCCTCTTGCTGGAGGTGTCCTGGAAGGCCCTGGAGAACGCCGGACTCGCCACCAACCCCCACGCCCGCACCACCGGCGTCTACATGGGCATCTGTGCGGCGGAGTACCACACTCCGACCCTCGCCGATCCCACCCGGATCAGCCCCCACTCCCTCACCGGGGTCTCTCACAGTGTTGCGGTGGGCCGCCTGAGCTACCTGCTCAACTTCCAGGGGCCGAATTTCCCAGTAGACACGGCGTGCTCTTCCTCGCTTGTTTCGGTCCACCTCGGCTGCCAGAGCCTTCGCTCGGGTGAGTGTGATGTGGCGCTTGCCG
>JBLHNG010000904.1:0-3402 GCA_047621685.1 Myxococcota bacterium
TCGACGAGCTGCACAACCTGCGGATCGGCACCATCGCCGCCGGTGAAGTCCGCCCACTCCGCCAGCGCATCCGTCGGGGTGTCCGTGATGCCCTCGTCAGCCTGCCAGTCGGTGCCCGCCGCGAAGAAGCCGCTGCCATACCAGCCCGCCCCGCCCGCCGTGGCCTCCCGCTCGATCACCAGCACGCTCGCCCCGGCATCGCCCGCCGCAATGGCCGCCGACAGCCCGGCCGGCCCCGAGCCGATCACCAGGACGTCGACCACCGCATCCGGCGGCGCTCCGGAGTCCAAACCACTCGGCAGGTCGGGGGTCTGAGATGACGGGGGCGCACAGGCCAGAAGCCACAGCATCCTCAGAGGCTACCAGCAGGCGAGCAGGTCATCAAACAGGGCGTCTGAGGCGTAGACCTCATCAACCGACGGGCAGGCCATCAGTGCCGCACAGAGGACCGCGCCATCTCCAGCCTCCGACAGCACCGGGCGGAGTGCGGCGCTGACCACTTCGAGATCGCCGCACAGGGTGAGCAGCCCGGCTTCGAGCAGGAGGTTGACCAGACGGGAGGCCTCCCCGTCCAGCTCTGGGGGCGTGGTATGGACCGGACCGACCCGGATCCAGGTGCTGTTGCAGCGGGGACAGTCCTGCTCCTCGTCGCCGTCGAGCAGGTAGTCCTTTCCACAGTCTGCGCACCGAACCGGCTCATCGACCACGGTCCCGTTCTCGCGGGTCGAGATCCAGCCGGTGAGGCTTTGAGTCGCCCTGAAGATGGTCGCCTCCGGGTCGTTGTAGTCCAAGCCATCGCCGTCATCCACGAAGATGCTCCCAGCGGTGATGACCACTGTGGCCTTGTAGTGGTCATCTCCATACGCCGAGAAGGAGACCGACTCCGGGGTGATGTGAAGCCGACTGATCTCCAGCGACTCCCACTCCCACTCCCACTCCTCCTCCTCCTGCGTTCGGTCGTGCTCAAACTCATCACCGGCCGCCGCCCAGCGCAGCCCCCAGTCCCCTCCCAGCTCCAGCCACTCCGCCTCCGGGGCGAGCCGGAAGTCCGGCATCCAGGGCACCGGGGCGTGGTGGTATTCCGGATCCTCGATGTATCCGGGCTCTGCGTCCTGCTGATGAACCGCCTCGACGAGCAATCCAGCCAGGGTGATCCGCTGCTCATGATTGAGAACCGCTGGCGGTGGCTCCACCCGGAGCGTCCTCGACCACCGGGAGACCGGGATCGGACGTCGGGGGAAGCGGCGAACCCTGGGACGAAGCTTGCTCATGTCGGCCAGACCGTGTCGGCACTGGTGCGCACCCCACTTCGCACGGCATCGGTCAGGTCCGCGCCGTGGAGTCGGGCACCGGAGAGGTCGGTGTCGGTCAGGTCGGCCCCCCGCAGGTTCGCCCGATACAGCACCGCCCCGCGCAGGCTGGCCCCCTGGAGGTTCGCACCGGAGAGGTCGGCCCGGTAGAGGGTCGTCTCGGAGAGATCCGCTCCGGAGAGCGTGGTGTGGATGAGGCGGGCGCCGGAGAGATCGGCCCGGGCGAGGAAGGCCCCGCGGAGACGCGCATCCTCCAGGTCCGCGCGGCTGAGGTCGGCGTCCTCCAGGCGACACCCGCCGAGGTCCGCCCCCCTCAGATCTGCTCGCCGCATTGAGGCTTGTCGGAGGTCGCAGCGGTGGAAGCGGGCCTCACACAGGCTCGCGCCGTCCATCATCGCACGCCTGAAGCTGCACCCGGCGAAGGTCGCCTGCCGGGCACGAACGGCGGTCAAGTCGGCGGCATCCAGGCGAAGCTCAGGGAAGATCCGCGGGGGAAGGGCATGACCGGAGAGGTCCACCATCTTCAGGGCACTCAGGAGCTGGATCCCCTGGAGGAACACTGCTTCATCCTCGTCTTCCAGCAGACGAATCAGCTTCTCGATGCGCAGACGACTCACAATCGGCAGTGTATACTGGGACATGCCTGCACTCCTGACACTCCTCGCCTTCCTCCCCGTACACGCCGCCACCCTGGAGGGCGTCACCCTCCCGGACTCCGCCACAATCGGGGGGCAATCGGTGGTCCTCAACGGCATCGGCCTGCGCGAGAAGTACATGCTCGACATCTACGTCGCGGGGCTCTACCTCACAGCAACGACCGCCAATGCCGAGCAGGCGATCACCCAGGATTCGCCCAAGCGCATCGTGATGCAGATGGTCCGCGACCTCACCCAGGAGCAGCTCGCGGACTCGATTCGCGAGTCCGCTGGAAAGCAGAACCTGTCGGCAGAGGCGAAGACCGGCATCACCCAGCTCAGCGGCTGGATGACCGCGGTCTCCTCCGGTCAGCAGGTGGTGCTCGACTACGTCCCGGGCCAGGGCACCTCGCTGACCATCGGTGGCAGCGCAAAGGGCACGGCTGCCGGTGTGGAGACGATGCAGGCGATCTGGCGAATCTACCTTGGCGATCCACCGGTCACCGCCAACCTCAAGGCCGGTCTGCTCGGCGGATAACGCTCAGGGAAGCTGCAGCCCCAGTGCTGGCTGACCGCTGAGGATGCGCTCGGTGCTGTCCGCCACGAACGTCTTCCAGATCCCGACGCCCTTGCCCGGCGGCACGCTCCGGCGGACGACCGCGCGCAGGGTGTGCTCTCGGAGGAACAGGAACAGCGGCAGGGCTTCCTCCAGGCAGCCGTCGGGCAGGGTGTGCTGACGGGCATAGCCCGACATCAGCGCCGGGTAGATGCGCAGCAGGTCCGCCTGTCGGGTGTCCCAGATGGGCTGGAGCAGGGCGTAGTAGAGGATGATCGCGAGGTCGGAGACGAACCAGAAGTCGAGCATGTCGTCGAAGTCGAAGATGGACAGACCGCCGTCGTGCCAGTGGATGTTGCGCTGGTGGAGGTCGCCGTGCATCGCGCCGAAGCTGCCGACAGGACGGGGCAGGCCGCCGATCTGGTCGAGCAGCGCTGAGAAGTGGGCGTGGATCACCGGGTTGTCAGTGGACCAGGCCAGCATCTCGGCGTACTCCGACCGCCAGTCCGGTCGCGACATGCCCTGCGGCGGCCCTCGATAGGCCGCGCTGAGCCGATGCAGCAGACCAACGGCCTCCCCCACCTGCTCGAAGTACGCCAGGGTCATCTCCTCCCGAGGCATCACCCCGCCCGGCGCCTCCGCGAAGGCCGAGACATGGAACTCACCGCCCTCCACAGCCACCGTGCCAAGCAGCGCACCGTCGGCCAGGGGGAGCGCCCGACACACCGGAGCACCGTGGTCCGCGAGGTGGTTGACGAAGTGCAGCTCCGCGCCGATCTGCCCGGGGGTGCGCCGCTCGCCCCAGGTGGCCTTCACGATGGTCGCCCGATCGGGGATCTTGAACACGAAGCTCTCGAACCCACCGAGGGAGACCAGGGCCTCTGGAGGTGTGCCGACCAGC
>JBLHNG010000905.1:0-3401 GCA_047621685.1 Myxococcota bacterium
GAGCGGGCCACCCCCGGCAGGCTCTGCACCGCGCGCACAATGTCGCCGCCGGTGCCGGGCATGGTGCGGATCTCGGAGGCGTCCAGGGAACGCTCGACGATCTCCGGCTCGACCCGCTGGCCGACGATGACCATCTGATCGTTGTAGTCCTCGCCCTCCCAGGCGCGGTCGGGCACGAGGTACAGGGTGACCTCCGAGATCCGCCCCTCGACCACCTCGATCGAGGCGACCTCCTCGCTGCGTCCGGCGGCTCGGGCGGCGAGGGCGTAGGGACCGGGGACGACATCGGCGAACCTGAAGAAGCCCTCAGCGTCGGTGAACACCTCCAGGCTCATTCCGGCGGCGTCGAGCAGGACCACCCGGGCGTCGGGGAGGGGCTGTCGAATGCCTGCAGCCATGATCCGCCCCTCGATGGCGAGGATGGGAACGTCTTCCAGGGTGAACCGGTAGCGATACTGGATCCGGGAGACTGCTGGCTCGCCCGCCTCGTCGAGGGCCGGGGCGAACTGGAAGTTGCGAACTGCCGACATCGCGGCCTCGTCAAACCCCCACCCCGCCGGCTCCAGCAGGGTCACCGAGAGCACCTCGCCGCCCTCAGAGATGTCCATCTCCAGCAGCACTGCGCCTTCCTCTCCTGCCTCCAGGGCCTCCGCCGGATAGGGCGCTGATGGGGCGAATTCGAGCACCGGAAGCCGAGGATACTCCGGCTCGACAGTTGGTTCTTCTGGAGGAGCCTCGGTCGGTGCTTCGTCGGGTGGGATCTCATCCGGAGACACCTCGTCGGGAGACCCCTCTTGTGGAGGGGTCTCCTGAGCGTGGGCCGGGGTCATCAACAGCGACAAGAAGAGAAGGACGGAAATCACAGTGGCTTTGGGTGAGTGGCCTGTGTGAAGGGTGCCCTCAGACCGTGGAAATGTCCACACCAGTCACCGGGCCGGTCCGATCCCCATTGCCTGCAGCGCCGGGGCCAGATGACCGAGGCCCTGATTCGGACAGGGGGTGTCCGCTCAGGGTCGGATCGACGCGTTATCTCCTGCGAGGAGGTCGTCATGTCGCGAAACGAAGAACTCGCCGCTGTATTTCAGGAGATCGCCACAGTCATGCAGTATCAGGGCGAGAACCGGTTCAAGATCAAGGCCTACGTCGACTTCATCGACACCCTTGCGGATCTCGACCGCCCCGTCGAGGACATGACCGAGGTCGAGCTGGAGGCGCTGCCCGGAGTGGGCCGCATCATCCGCGAGAAGACCCGCCTGTATTTCGACAACGGAACCTTCAACCTCCTCGACCGCGTCCGTCAGGTCGACCCGGGCATCCGCGGCCTGCTCACCGCCGGCCTCATGCCCTCCGCGGTCCGAGCACTGGAGCAGAAGGCCAGCATCACCAGCACCGAGGCCCTGCTCACCGCCCACAAAGCAGACACCCTCTCCCTCACCGGCATCCCCACCCGCCAGCGCAATGCGATCAAGGCGTTTGTTGCGGCCCGGGCGGAGTCGTAACGAACACCCCCATCCAGTGCTCTGACACCGCCATCGCGGCTTGCTGGAGCGCGCTGGAGAGCTGGGGGGACTCGCTGATGCGGTCGTAGCGTTCATGCTGCCAGCGGGCGATCTTGCGCCGAAGTGCTGGGGGGGTCTGGGGCGGAAGGCCGAGCTTCAGGGCAGCACCGTCTCGGGGCTCCAGCCGGGCCTGCTCCCGCTGAATGCGCGCTCTGAGGCGATGGCGAGGAGGGCGGGACCAGCTCTGGTCCGGGGGCTTGAGCTGGACGAGGCGGAGGCGGACGAGGGCATGAAGCTCCTCGCTGACACTGCCAGCGAAGACCTTCCTCGCCCCGAGCAGGTGGCGGAGGGTGCGCGTGCCGTCGGACTCCCCCATCAAGGAGCGGGCGTGCTCAGAGACGGGCAGGTCTCCGAGGTGGCAGGGCTGCGGGGTCCAGCTGCGGTGAATGGCCGCAAAGCGGGTGTCGGTCTGGACGCCGGCCAGCTCCAGGAGCATCCGCCCCATGGCCTCCCGACTGGCATCGCCGTGGATTGCCCGCTCCAGGAAGCGCATGCGCCCCTGCTGCATGGCGCTGCGGATGAGCGGAATGTCACCAGCCTCCACCAGCCCCCCGTCCTTGATGCTGATCCAGTCCCAGGCCCCGTCTGACAGAAGAAACTGCACAACCCCGGTCTTCTTCAGTCCCCACAGCCGGGTCAGCCGCGGGAGGCGTCGGAGGAAGTCCGGCGAGAGGGTCTCTCCGATGGTTGGTAGAGACAGCCCCATCAGCGCGGAGAGCGAGAAGGTCTCTGGCAGGAGGCTGCAGTTCCGCAGCTGACGGGCGAACGCGATGGCTGCATCTCGGGATGTGTTGACCGGAATCATCATCATCACCGCCACCCGGTGCCGCTCGCACAGCTCCCGGGCCAGCGCCTGATCCACAGGCCAGGTGCAGATCACCACATCGATCGGCTCGGCCTCGATCTGTCGCAGCACCACGCGGGCGGAGGACAGGATCTGAAGCGTGTCATGAATGGGCACCCCGGCGGGATCGCCCTTGACGATCACCCGCCCACCGGAGGCGATGGTGAGTTGGAGGCTGGCCTGGATCGGGTTCATCTGAGGATGGGATCATTCCTGAGGGCAGCGGGTGGCCGTTTCGGTGCGGCTACGGCTTATTATCGGTCGTTTTGTTTGTGGAATTCCATCTGTTCGACAAGAAAGTTGGTGATGTCGGTCGTGGCGTGGGTAGATCCTGTCATTCGCCATGGAGGCATCGTGTTTTTCTCCACCCCACGCCACAAGACTACCCTCCCCACTCCCGAGCAAGCGCTGCCTGGCCGAAACGCAGAGATACCCGTATCCGCCAACCACTTCGTCCTCGGCACCTCCCTCAAGCCGTCCGCCGAGGGGGTCGCCACGGCGATGTTCGGCATGGGCTGCTTCTGGGGAGCCGAGCGAAAGTTCTGGACCCTGCCCGGCGTGATCACCACCGCAGTCGGCTACGCCGCCGGCCACACGAAGAACCCGACCTACAAGGAGGTCTGCTCAGGCCGCACCGCCCACAACGAGGTCGTGCTGGTTGCGTGGGATCCGGCAAAGCTGTCGTTTGACACCCTGCTGAAGACCTTCTGGGAGAGCCACAACCCCACCCAGGGCATGAGCCAGGGCAATGATGTTGGCACCCAGTACCGCAGCGGCATCTACGTGAGCACGCCGGATCAGAAGGTCGCGGCAGAGGCGAGCCGGGCGATGTTCCAGGAGCGGCTGAAGGCGGCGGGGTTCCTGAAGATCACGACGGAGATCCGCGACGATGCCGGGCCGATGTACTACGCCGAGGGATACCACCAGCAGTACCTGGCGAAGAACCCGGGCGGGTACTGTGGGCTCGGTGGGACGGGGGTGAGCTGTCCGATCGGGTT
>JBLHNG010000906.1:0-3388 GCA_047621685.1 Myxococcota bacterium
AGGTAGGACTCGGCGGTCATGATCGCCTCGGCCACGATCTTGCTGGCCACCAGCCCGCCGAGCAGCGACACGCAGCCGTAGACCACCCACGGCGAGATGGCGAGGTTGATCAGGTTCAGCATGAGGTATCCAAGCCCCTGCATCGCCACCGGAAGGCGGTGCTCTCCGGTGAAGGTGATGTGGCGGTGGCCAAAGAAGGTGACCACCCCACCCAGCCCACGGCTGATGACCTCCGCGATGCGAATGTCCATCGCCAGCAGGTCAACCAGGAGCAGGAAGATGCCGAGGTTGAGCAGGAACGCGGTGCCGCCGACCAGGATGTAGCGGACAGGGCGGGGGAGCGAGGTCAGCACAGCCGCACTCTACCGGCAGCGCGCGGATCCGGTGGCATCGACCTGCTCCCGATGCCACCAGCCGGTCTCACCGGGAGCGGTGTAGGTGTAGTGCCAGAACACGATGCGGACGGCCTCAGGAGACGCCGGCAGCGGGGCGACGAACAGGGGCTGGACCGCCTGAGGATCCTCGCAGAGCCGGGTGACCAGGGCGCGCACGTAGCCCGGTGTCCCGTGCTCATGGGACAGCCCGTAGAACCACAGCCGGAAGTCGACCCGGGGCTGGTGGGGAGCGACGAAGGACGGGCGGCGGTCGGTGGGACCGGGCTTGTGGTGGAGGTGCTGGGCGGTCCAGGTGCCGTCGGTGAGGGTCTGGAATTCCGGCTCAATGCGCTCCGTAGTGATGTGGCCGAACAGGTGGTAGTTGTTGGCGATGCGCAGGGGGCGGGCGGCTGCGGTCAGCTCCGGTGCGAGGTCGGTGTCGGCGAACCGCGCCAGTCCGCTGAGGGTCGAGAGGGAGAGCCAAAGCGTCAGGACTCCAGCCGGAATCCACCACGCCCGCCCAGAGAGCGGCGGGGCGTGCAGGGCGGGTGGCATCGGCAGGCGGGGGATGCGACGTCGCAGGGCGCCATAGGCCCGCTGGATGTCGGTGTCCTCCAGGCAGACCACCAGCAGCGCGGCAGCCTGGAGCACGAAGAAGCCGTAGTTGGCGGTGGCCTGGTTGAGCACGAGGAACACCGCGAAGATCACCGCCGCCAGACGGCGTGCGCCGGGGCCGAGGAAGAGCAGGAAGGGCACCCCAAGCTCGAAGAAGAGGGTCCACCAGCTCTCGAGAGCATGCCAGCCGGAGGGCAGGTGGTGGAGGAACCAGCCGCCGGGGGCAGGCAGCGGGGCGGTCTGGTAGTAGTGGGCCATCGCTGAGCCGTCCTGCCAGTCAGCGAGGTGAGACTGCCACTTGGCGACTCCGGACTCGAACATCACCTTAAACAGCAGCAGCCGCTGAATCCACAGCGCGGGGTGGCTTCCACCCCGGTCGGGCAGGAGCGCGGCGAGCAGGGTCATCTCGACCAGCAGGTTGTCCCACTGGAAGCTGAGGAAGGTCTGGCAGGCGATGATGTAGCTGAGGTAGAGCGGCGCGGAGAGGGCAAAGCAGAGCCGGGGGGCGACGCCGAGCAGTGCGGCGAGAGCCAGCCCGATGCCGAGCCAGGTCCCCGCAACCAGCACCCCATCGGTGGCGTCCCACCACAGGTGAGTGGGGGCTTGCCAGAAGGAGACGCCCTGGTCGGTGAGCGCCGCGATCAGCTCTCCGACGGGGACCAGTCCAGAGGCGCCCGCGAGCACCTCGATCTGGACCGACAGCGACACCCAGGCGATGAGCAGGATGGCTGCAACACAGCGGTGAAATACCCAGGCGGTCGTTGTCTTCATTTGTCTCGAATGGCGTAACTTGTCGATAAATAGGGACTCATCGGAGAGAGGTACAGGCGAGGGGTACAGGCACGGCATTATTTTCCGAGCAGGTCTGCAGCCGCTTGGACGCGCTCGGGACGGGCCTGTGCATAGGTCTTGAGGCCCTCTCTGAAGCTGTGGCCCATGTACGCCTCATACGCCTTCGGGTCGATGCCGCCCTCAATGAGGATTGAGGACACCCGGCGACGGATGGCGTGCGGGGTGTAGCCGAAGGGGGACAGGGCGCGCTGGATCGACTTGCTTGCGTTGGCACGATCAAACAGCCTGCCGTCTGCGGGCTGGCCTGAGCGCATCCACCAATCCGTGAGCGCCTGGTGGGCTGCGGTGTTGGTGGGGATGGTGCGGGCGCCGGTCTTGCCGGTGAGGGTGAGGCGACGATCCGTGCGACTCCATGCCATCCAGCGCAGCTCCGTCACCTCAGAGACTCGCGCACCGGTTGCCAGCAGCAGGGACACCGCCACCGCCCGCCATCCGTCCAGCGCAGCAATGGTGGCCTCAATGTCGGCCCGGGTGGGGGTGTGACGGTTGCTGGTGTAGGCATCCACCCGGGGCAGCTCGGGCGCCGCCGGAAGTCGAGGCGGTGTCAGCCCTTGACCATGTCCCCAGCGGAGCGCCGCCCGGAAGAGCCCCCAGCGGACCCGGATGGTGCGGCTGGCGTACCCATCATCCTCCAGGCCGTGGACCCACTCCTGTAGGAGTCGTCGAGAGAGCCGATCCAGGGGGACGGACTCCACCGGACTGCCCTTGATGTTGAGGCGGTAGAACTCGTGTTTGTTGTAGTACGTCCCCGGCTTGATGCGGCCTCGGTCCCGGCGGTCCTTCTGGGCGCGGAGCCACAATCGGAACAGACCATCGACCGTCAGCACCTCGGGCAGCTCCCGGGACACGACAGCGGGCTGCTTCCAATCGCCAGCGAGCACCGCATCCAGATGGGCGCGGATCTCAGAGGGGGTGCCTCGGCGGTGCGCGGACTTGCCCTCGTAGCGGGCGGACCTCTGGGCGCGGTCCTCGTAGTAGATGACCTGCCAGTACCAGCGCGGGTCTGAGTCGGTGGGCGGCTTGCGCGCATGAGCCTTGAGCGGACCGCGTGCGATGGACTTGGGTTTGCGGGGTTTCATCTGGGCCTCCGGATCGATCCGTACCATCTACGGTGCCAGTTCATCGTCGGAGGGCAGGCACACCAGGGTCGCTTTCACAGCCGGTGCAGGTGTGTTGCGGTCGTCCAACTCAGCCAGATCCGCCAGCAGCACCCGACGACGCCCGTTGACGAGGCGGACCAGGGTGGGGTGTCGCTTGATGTAGTTTCGGGCACTTTGGCGGTTGCCACCAATGATTTCGGCCGCTTTCTCGATGGAGATGAAATCAATAAGGGCTGCGGCGCTCATGAGGCACTCTCCAGAGAGAGCGGCTCACCACGGTGGGCGGGGAGCGGAGGGAAGGGGGCTGCCTGGGTGAAGCGGGTGGGCTTGCTCATCGGTTCAGCCATCGTTCAGCATCTGCCAGCGCCTCCTCGGCAGTGTCCTGGTAGAGCGTCTGCTTGACCCGCTGGCCTCGCTTGAGGATGTCGGCGTAGTAGCGATCCTCGT
>JBLHNG010000907.1:0-3387 GCA_047621685.1 Myxococcota bacterium
TGCTGTTTCGTGCCAGCCCACCCACCCCACTGGTCTCCGAGGTTTCTATGATCGCCATCGCGCTCCTCTCCTTCTCCGCCGACGCCTCCACCCCTTCCCAGATCCTCGCCGCAATCAAGAGCGAGTCCGGCTGGACCGGGGAGACCACCAACGACGGGGTGAAGGTCACCCAGAAGAGCGTGGCCGGGCTGTCCATCCCGGCGTTTCGGGGGCAGCGCACGTTCGACGTGACCTGCGATGCCTACTTCACTGCGGTCTCAGACCCGGCCCGGCATCAGGCGGTCAACAGCATGCTGCGAGAGTCCGGGGTGGTCTCCACCAGCGGCAGCACGGTGGTCTTCTACCAGGTCGTCGACCTGCCCCTCATCTCCGACCGCTACTGGATCAACAAGGCGGTCAACGAGCGCAACGTCGGCGGGGTCGCCGGGCACCACCGGCAGACCTGGCAGGGCGCAAACAAGGACGACTACCCCGCCGTCCGCGACGCGGTCGAGGACAAGTACAGCGCGGTGTTCACCCCGATCAACTACGGCATGTGGGACCTCGTCCCCACGGCCTCTGGCGGCTGCACCGTGACCTACGCTGCAGTCTCTGACCCCGGTGGGAGCATCCCCGGTGGAGCGTCTTCCTGGGCCAGTGAGAAGAGCCTGCCAGAGAACATCAACAGCTTCTACAACGCCGCGCGCTGATGGGCGGCAACCTCTATAAGCTGGGTCGGCTCCCCCGGACGGAGTACCTCGCTGTAGAGGCGCGCCTGCGCACCTACCTCGACGGAAAGCTCGGCCAGCACTACCGAATTCCACGCTACTACGGCAGCAAGCCGGACTTCGGGGATGTGGACATCGTGGTCTCTGAGGCCGCGATCACCACCACCTGGGACGACCTGCGCGATGAAATCATCGCCGACCTCAACGTCACTCGCTTCCAGAGCACCGGGGCGGTGTTCTCGACGGTCTATGCGGACTTTCAGGTCGACTACTTCGTTCGCCCGGCGCGCTACTTCGACATCACCTACGCCTTCCTGTGCTTCAACGACCTCGGCAACCTGCTCGGCAAGATCTTCCGACGGATGAACCTCAAGTATGGCGAGCGCGGTCTGCAGTACGTCTTCCGCCGGGCCGATGGCAACTACAAGCGCGACATCGACGTCTGTCTGGACATCCGACGCATCTGTGAGTTCCTGGAGCTGGACTTCGCCCACTGGGAGGCTGGCTTTGCCACGCTGGAGGAGATGTACCGCTGGCTGATCGTCTCGCCGTGGTTCTCCGTCGAGCCCTACCGCGACCCCAGCCGCACCACCCGTGCGCGGGTCAAGAACCGCCCGACCATCCGACGGTTCCTGGAGTGGCTCGACGAGGAGAGCATCGACAAGCGCATCGACTACCCACCCCGGGAGGACTGGCTGCCCCGGATCATCGCCGCGTTTCCCGAAGCCGGGCTGCCGGAGATTATCGCTGAGGAGCAGGCCCGGGAGGTTCGGGTGGCTGCGGTCAAGGCCCGGTTTGGTGGCAAGCGGGTGATGCTGCTCATCCCCGGACTCTCCGGCCAGCAGCTCGGTGAGTTCATCAAGACGTTCAAGGATGGCTTTGCCGACTTCGAGGTCGAGGTCAGCCAGCTCGACCCTGCGGAGGTCGACCGCCGGGTGCTGGCTCACTGGGAGACGTTCAAGCCGCAGTCGTAGGTCGCAGCCGGTCGAGCACCACCGCCACCGCCAGCAGTCCCCCGCCGAGGAGCCCGATCGGAGCGGCCTCGCTGAGCGCGGTGGTCAGGACGCTCCCATCCTTGAGCGCCGCCCAGACCATCAGCCCGGCTGCTCCCACCATCAGGGTGCCGAGGATCCCGGTGAGCAGGTAGGCCAGTCGTGCGACGGCGCTGTCGTGTGGCGGGCGTGTGGGGGTGGGAAAGACGGTGCGCTTGATCAGCAGCGGGACCACCGCGCAGGCCAGCAGGAAGTAGTCGATGAGGTCGGAGTGCCCCTCCACCCCGCTCACAAAGACGGCGACCATCCCCGCGAGCACGCCGAGAACCACCACCACGATGTCGAGGATGTCGATGTCGATGGGATCAGTCATGGTTCCTCCAGTGCTCAGTCCTGCGGAGAATATGCGATCATCGATGCTCTCGATAGGAGGTGACCGATGACTCACCAGCTCGTCCTCGGCACTCTGGGTCACCGACGATCCCGAGCTGGATCGGCTCCGGCGACGGCTGATCGCCAGCAACGCCGTGTTCGGGGTGGGGCTGCTCGTTGCCCTGGATGGCTACGGGATCGCAGCGACAGTGCAATTCTGAAGCTGCAATTCTGAGGCGTCTATACGGTCTGCCCCATCATCACGATCTGCTCCATCATCAGCGCAGGGGTCTCGCGTGGATCACACACGCTCTCAGCCCAGTCCTGGAGCGCATCCAGGGTCGCCGGGCCGACGTAAGACACCGCGTCGACGGACTCCAGGCTGGTGAACGGGGTGTCGTCGTCCGTACCGGAGATGCCGTCTGCTCCGCTGCGGGTGTGCATGAGGTGGTAGGCGGCGGAGGAGCGCAGGCCGAGGTCGCGGAGGGTCTCGGCGGTGGTGTCTGGGGCGTTGAGGAGAGAGAGGATGGTGTCCTCAGTGCAGGTCCGCGCGGTGGTCGCCGTGGGGATCTCGGGATGGGGACGGCCGTCGGGGCCGCAGGCTGCAAGCAGCACGAGGGTGAGCCAGCGCATGACTGGATTCTCCGGGTATTTCGATGGTTTCGGTGTAGCCGTAGGGAGGCACCGGGCGGCATCGACCGCGCCGAGTCGGGCACTGCGCATGCACAGCGAGACGACTCAGTCCCGGGGAGTGTGGTTCGGCGTCACACCCCGGGCGGCTGTGGCAGTTATCGGATGCCGTGCCGGGGGGGTGTGACGAACGTGTGAGAGCGCCGGAGGCTCAGCTGGACTGCTTGCGAAGCTCTCGGGTCAGGAGCGTGTCGAGGTGGCTGGCGAACCGCTGCCGGTCCTTCGCATCCATCGGCGGCGGTCCGCCAGTGTTCACCCCGGTCGCCCGCAGGTCGTCCATGAAGTTGCGCATGGTCAGCCGCTGCTGGATGTTCGCACCGGTCAGCGGCCCGCCCCGCGGACGAAGCACCATGGCGCCCTTCTCGATGACCTCCGACGCCAGCGGGATGTCCGCAGTGATCACCAGATCGCCGGGCTGACAGTGCGCGACGATGTAGTCGTCCGCCACGTCGAAGCCCGCGCCGACCTGGATGGAGGTGATCAGCCGGGACTTCGGGGTCTGCAGCCAGGAGTTCGCCACCAGGATGACCTCCAGCTTCAGGCGCATGGAGGCGCGGTAGATGATCTCCTTGATCATCTTCGGGGCGGCGTCGGCGTCGATCCAGATCTTCATAAAGAGCGTCTAT
>JBLHNG010000908.1:0-3358 GCA_047621685.1 Myxococcota bacterium
GGTGCGGGAGCCCTCGGGCTGTGAGGAGTGGTAGAGGCGTCCGCCGTGGGCGGTGGCGACCGCGGAGGAGATGTAGAGGCCGATGCCTTCGCCCTGGATCGCACGAAGGGGATCGCTCTGGCCGGTGCGCTTCTGAAGATCGTAGATGCTCTGGCCGAGGTCGCGGGGGACGGAGGTGCCGACGTCCTCGACCCACAGCCGAATCCACGACCCGGTGACCTCGGCCCCGACTGCCACGGAGCGGTTGTAGAAAGCGTACTTTCGGGCGTTATCTAAGAGGTTGGACAGGGCGAGGTCCACCCCGATGCGGTCGAAGCGAAACCGCAGCTCGCCGGGCGGCCAGTGCAGCGTAGTGGTGATGCCCCGGGCGTCGAATGCCGGGCGATACCGGGCCAGACAGCGCTCAACGAGAGGGCGCAGTGGCCGCTCCTTGACCCGCAGATCGAGCTGGGTGTTGTCCTGGAGCATCGCGAAGGTGCGCTGGGTGTCCCGCCACAGCCGGATGACCTCGGTCTCTTCGAGGATCCGGAGCTGAAGGGTCTCCAGCTCCTCGCTCTTCCCGCCGGCTTCCTCCGCCAGCATCGCCACCCGGAGGGCCGCAGAGGTCAGCCCCTGCACCGGACCGAGCAGGGCGTGTCGGAACAGGCCGGACTGAAACCGGGACTCGTGGAGGACCTGCTCGCCGTACATCAGGGTCGACAGCTCCCGAGCGCCTTCCGAGAGGATCGCTTGATCCGCCTCGGTGAACGGCTCCCGGTGGAGGGCGATGAGGTGCCCGCGCAGGGCTGGCTGGCCGGGGAGCCGCAGCGCACAGGCCATCCCGGCAGGGGCGAGGTGGATGCTGGTGTCGTCGGAGAGCGGGTGGCGGGTGTCGGAAGCCCAGCGGGGACTGTCGGTGCCCCAGGACAGCGACAGGCGGGAGAGCAGCTCGATGGTGGCGCCGGAGACCTGGGCACTGGCGGCCTGGAGGAGGACGTGCTCCTGACCCGTCCTGGCGAAGATGAGCAGGGAGCAGCGCCGGTAGAGGTAGCGGGAGATCCAGTCGGAGAGCTTCTTGAGGGACTGGCTGCCCAGCTCCTTGCCGGAGCGACCGGCGAGCTGGTGGGCGGCGGCGTTGAGGTCTTCGAGCATCTCTCGGCGGATCGCGGCCTCAGCCTCTCCAGCGGTCCAGGCGGCCACCGCTGCAATGACGGCCTCCAGGTCCGGGTCGAGGAACGGCCCTCGGCTCGACGTCATCGCCTTGATGAGCCCCAGCGTCCGACCCTGTGCGACGATCGGTGCGCAGACCCAGGACCGCAGCCCTGGCCAGCCCAGCTTCCGGGCGACCTCTTCGAGGGGGGCGCGGTTGAGGGTGGTGTTGTGGGGGTCAGTGGAATCCTGGATGTCCCGGATGGCGATGACGGCCTGCTCCGTCTCGCTCTTGCGGGTCAGCGCACCGCCGGGGGTGACGAGATCGCGCACGCTGGGGGAGGCCGGCAGCACACTGCGCACGGTCTGGGTGTGCAGCGTGCGCTGGTAGATCAGCACCAGATCCGCCCCGGTGGCCTGCCGGACCAGCCGAGCGCTGGCGTTGAACAGTCGGCTGAGGGTCCAGTCCCGCTCCTTGTTTACCTGATCGACCAGGGCATGGACGTAGGCGCGGACGTGGTTGTCGAGCAGGACGGAGCCATAGCTGAGCAGCGAGGCGAGGGTCTGCTGATCGATCTGAGGGGTGAAGGTGGTCTCTGGAGTCTGGCCGGGCAGCCACAGCAGGGCGACCGCGCCCCGGGCGGGGGCATCGGGGGCGGCCCGGATGAGGGTGACCTGGACTGGCGGATCTCCAGACAGCAGCAGCGAGAGGGACTCCCTGAGTCGATCCGCCCACCGCATCGGGTCGAGCCCTGCGTGGACATTGAGGGAGCGAAAGGTGACCGGCAGGGAGTGCTTTGTCGCCCGGGACCACCGCGCGACCGACAGCAGGCGCCCCATGCCGTCGTGGAGGAACAGCACCGCCCGGGGTGCCCCAGAGAGCCCGCCGACCTCATCGAGCAGTCGCTGCCGGACCTGGGCGGGTCTCTGCTCCGGCTTGCTGGCGTCTGCGAGCCGGGAGATCGCAGCCAGCTCCGCGGACATCCGCTGCATCCCCCGGATGCGCACGCAGGTCGCGATGACGTGTGGGGCGAAGTGCCGCATCGTCTCGATGTCCAGGTCGCTGTCGAACGGCTCGGCGGTCTGACGCCACACCTCCAGCACCCCGGTGATGCGCCCCTGGCGGACGAGGGGGACCATGAGCCGGGTCCGCTCTCCGGCCTCTGCGGGCTGCCCCCAGTACTCCTCGGCCGCTCGGGGGGCCAGCTTCCGGGCGCCGTGACGCCCGGTGGTGGCGGTGACCGGTGGCTTGTTGGGCGCGCCGTCCTGTCGCTCGTCGGTGACCAGCAGCCAGTCCTCCTGCTTGATCACCCAGTCCGCCAGCCCCCGGGACTTCGACAGCCGGCAGCTCTTCGGGGCCGGGCCGTGCATGTCGGTCTGGTGGAGCAGCTCAATGCGAGGCTGCTTTGAGGTGGTGGTGAGGATGAAGACCTTGACCCCATCGGCGGACATCTGGCGTCGGATGACGGCGGCGATGCGGTCGAGGGCCTGGTGGGGCTCGGTGCTGTCGGCGAGGGCACGAGACAGCTCGACGAGAGAGGCGTTGTCGGTGGAGCGGCGGAGGAGCTGAAGCGCGAGGGCGAGGTCGGCGGACAGCCGGGTGAGATCGCCCCGCCCCTCAGAGGCTGCCGGGCGGGTCTTGAACACCGCGACCAGGCTGCCGATCGGTCGGTGGTCGGGGCCGATGGGCTCGGTGATCACCCACCGACCCGCACCGATCGGCCTGGGACCGGCCCCCACTGCCGTGCTGGCGACATCTCGCTCGACCTGGGTGAGCGTTGGCTCTCCGGTGGGCCCCAGGCCGGTCCATGGCGGCTGGGAGCGGCTGCTGCTGCTCGCCCGCGCCCACAGCTCGACGAGCCCGGGGTAGTGGAGGTAAGCCTTGAGGATCCGGTTGAGCATCGGATCCGCGCCGAGCGGGGTGCCCTCGGGGCGAGACTCCTCAAACCAGGGCAGCTTAGAGATGGCCTCGGTGCTGGCGAGGTGGGTGCCTTCCTGGCGCCGTCGTGCTGCGAGTCGTGCCCAGGCTACGGTGGCCAGCGCGCTGAGCATCCTCAGGGTGCGGTGCTCGGTGGGGGTCAGCAGGAACCGCTCCCGCCAGGACATCGCGATGACGGCTGGCGGCGCGGGCGGGACGAGGATGGGGATGGCGAGGGCGGCGAGGCCGTCGGGGGGAAGGAGGTCCGGGGTCTCGCTGCGCTCTGGGGCGCAGATCAGCTGGAGCCGCTCC
>JBLHNG010000909.1:0-3352 GCA_047621685.1 Myxococcota bacterium
CTGGCAGTCGCCTGAGCAACACCTGCTGCAGTAGCGAAAGCCTCCTGGGTCAGCCGCTGCTCCTTTCGGTGCTTCTGAATGAACAAAGCCAAGCCCATTTGTGCCTCCATGCACTGAGTGTATCCACTGCATGGATATCCACGTCAAGGATAAACATCCACCAGGGCTCATAAGAATCCGCAATAGAGGCGATTAGTTCTTTAGAATGAGCAACTTGTCGAAAACGCTAGGGCAGAACCTTCGCACCATCAGGAAGCGCCTGCACAGGACACAGGAGCGGTTCTGCGAGGCTTCAGGGTTGCCACAGTCCACCCTTTCCCGCCTTGAAGCTGGGATTGGGTACACCATGCTTGAGCGGCTTGGTGAGGCTATCGCTCAAGCCGGCGGTGACCCGCTCGATCTCCTGCATATTGACGAGGCCGTCGCTGACGATCGTATTGCTGAGATTCGCCGGATGCTTCTTCAAGTGGATGACGCAACAGTCAACTACATCTTGAAGACATTGCGCCGCGAGGTTCTCCTGGCTGAGCAGCTCAGAGCATCCCAAGGTGGCGCTTGAACTTGAAAATATAGCTGCGAATCAGGGGTGTCGATAGCCGCCTGAGTAGCACGGACGCCTCCGCCTCAATGTCTGCCCGGCAGTCATCAGGTCCGGGGGCGTTCATTTTTCTGTTGCCTGAAATATCCATGCCGTGTATATCCATCTCATGGATGAAAACCGCATCACCCCTCAGTCCACTGCCTTTGCCCTCCAGGCCGAGGTCCGTGTCCTTGTCTCCGCCGCCCTGGATGAGCCGGAGCTTGACGAAGCGCTCTGGCTGGCGTCCACCTTCATCGTGTCGGAATTCCGGGACCTGGCAGCGGGCCGCACGCCCCTCAGCGACCTCGGCGATCTTCTCCGCTCTGCGCTGACGGCAGAAGCGTCGGAAGGCGGCCTTCGTGCTGCGGTCGCTTGGATCTGGGTCGATGCTCTGCGGACTGCGGGCCTCTGCCCCGACCGACACGACTTCGCCTTCAGCGACTGGAGCCCCCGAACCGACCCCGGGTCTGCCCTCTCCAACCTCATCCATGTGGACTTCCGGACCACGCGGAACACTGCCCGCCTCTCCGGGCGCAACTCGATCAGACATCCAACCTCCTGGGATGCTGACAGGGCATGGCAAGAAGTGGTCCGTCCTGATTTCGGGCACTTACGACCAAGTGACGGAAGTCACCGACGGACGTCCGTCACTTCCGTCACTAATTCCGTCACCCCGACCGACACCGGAACCGACGGCGATGGCGACCCGCCCCCATCGGCACCCACGCCCGCCCTCCTCCTCCCCCTGGCAGCGTGAGGTTCGCCATGGTGATGAATCCCTCCCCAGCCCGAGACCTCGCAGAAGCCCAGGAGACCATCGACGAGCTTCAGGCCAGCCTGCGGTTCTCCGACCAGAACTGTCAGCGGGTCTCCAACCGAAACCGACGCCTGATGGTGGAGCTGATCGAGGCCAAGGCCACTGCTGCCGCCCTCCAGGAGAACAACCAGCTTCTCCGGGGCCGCATCGCCCGCCTGGAGCTGTCCACCCTCCCTGCATCCGTGGAGGGCTGACCGATGGCCACCCACCTCCGCGACCTCACCGTCGCCCTCAACCACACCCGACGCCAGCTCGCCTACCTCCAGCGAAAGGGCATCCCCGAGAACCTCCTCGCCAACCTCCGCGCCCGAGAGGCCACCCTGCACCGCGCCGTCCTGCGCAGTGCAGCCCTCACCCTCTGCGCGGCCACCACACCGGGGGACTGCTGATGTCCACCTCTCGCACACAGCGCCAGCGCGCACTCATCGCACACGTCCAGGCCGGTCTCTCCACGGGCTTCGATCTCATCGGCGAGCTCAACGCCCACCACGCGAAGACCCTGGAGCTGATTGACACCCTGAAGCCGGGAGACTTCTCCGAGCGCCGGGTCGGCCGCCTCCAGCTCGCTGCGCAGTACGGCATCCTCGACGCCCGCCGGATCCCGCTGGCGATGGTGCAGGCCAATGGCGACCTCGATCCCCGCCACATCGACGGGCGCCCCCGCTGGCGGGTGAAGGCACGTCGAGACGACCCCCACCACTACGGTCACAGCTTCCCCGAGATCCCGCAGTACGAGGCGATCCCGAGTGTGGTCGAGCTGCTGGCTGGCCCAACCAACCGGATCCTCAACCTCCGGGACCAGGGGATCGAGATCAACGACGACGGTGCGGCTGACCGACTGAGCGACCGGATCCGAGGCGTCCAGCGCGCCCTGTTCCTGTTCCACCTCTGGAATGGCGACAACGTCTCCACGGTGCGGTTCACCCGCAAGAAGCGCAAGGCCGGCGACATCTTCACGGTCAACCCGCGCTGGTACCACCCCACCGACATCGAGCAGTACCGCAACCTTGCCTCGGTCATGCACGCCGATGGCCTCCTCCACGCCGACGCCAGCGCCTACCTCCACGCGCTGAGCGACGCCTGGTCTGCCCTCAAGGATGGACGCGAGCACGTCGGCTCCCACACCCTCGCCGCCATCGAAGCCCTCCTCGATGTGCATGCGGAGGCAGCGTGATCGCCCTCCCACCGTGCCCGTCGCTCGCTGACCTTCGACTCATCCACACGGCCACTGATGTCGGCGGGCTGCTGACCGACCTCTTCCAGCACTTCCTCAGCCTCTACGGCGATGCGGACCTCGCCAGCGTGGCGACCGCCGCTTGCCTCAACGACCTGCTCAACGAGGCTGACCAGGCCTCCTCGGAGATCCCATGACCGCCCCCAAGCCCGACGGAATTATCCGTCTTCACGGCCGCGAGTACAAAACAGTGGCGCTGCGCGTCCAGGAGTTCCGCGAGAAGCACCCCATCGACGATGGCTGGGGCCTGATTTCCAAGATCGTCGAGGTCAACGCCGAGATCGTCATCTTTCGTGCCTCGATCATCGACCCACAGGGCAGGGAGATCGCGGTCGGCTTCGCAGAGGAGAAGCGCACCAACCGCGGCATCAACGCCACCTCCGCGCTGGAGAACTGCGAGACCTCTGCGCTCGGTCGCGCCCTGGCCGCAGCGGGCTTTGGTGGCAGCGAGTACGCCAGTGC
Source organism: Myxococcota bacterium (assembly GCA_047621685.1). Taxonomy (GTDB): domain Bacteria; phylum Myxococcota_A; class UBA796; order UBA796; family UBA796; genus JAQXDW01. Next base: position 3,094 of record JBLHNG010000909.1, read on the forward strand.
AGACGAGCTGGTCCACGCACTCAACGAGCAGGGCCGGAAGGCAGCCTCGGGGAAGCCGGCCGCAGCCAACACCGCACCGAAGCCGGAGCCGCATGAGTCCTGGTCAGGCGACCGGGCGCGGTTCGTCTCGGAGCTGAAGACCCGCCAGCTCGGCTACAAGGCCGTCGCCGCCTACTTCGGGAAGATGGGCTGGGGCGCGCCTCCGACCTGGACCACCGAGAACCGGATCAAGTTCTTCGAGGACCTCGACGCCGGGAAG
>JBLHNG010000910.1:0-3349 GCA_047621685.1 Myxococcota bacterium
CCGCCTGTCAGACACAGCTCCAGAGCATCTCTTCGGACGTCGAATTGCCACGGCGGGCCTGGCCGTCTACGGCTGCGAAGCTCACCTGGAGCAGATGGAGCGGGTGGGTCTGGCGGGCCTCGACTGGATCCGCTGGGCCCAGCGCTGGAGCGACATTCCCCCCGAGCGCTGGATCGAAGCCAACGTGCCAATGGGGCGCTGCCGAGCGCGAATTGACAGCGGCCTCGCCGCACGCGAGCTGATCGCAGCCGGTCTGGGCGTCGGCTTCCAGCTGTGTCGCACCGCCGACCTGGATCCACGCCTGCGCCGCCTGAGCGAGCCCTTCGACTTCGGCATGTCGCTGTGGCTGCTCACACACCCAGACCTGCGACGAACGGCCCGCGTGGCAGCGCTGATGTCATTTGTAGGCGATGCCCTCATCGCCCAGCGCAGGAGCTTCGAGCGGCCGCGCTGATGCAATGGAGAGCGGCTCGCAGGGTCCAGGACATCACCGCCTGGCGAAGACGCGCTCGTGTCTGGCCTGCTCCGGGTAGACCTTGAGATCATTGTGGACCTGTAGTTCCAGAACTGTTACCTCATCCCCAGGAGAGAGAGATGGCACGACGACGCGAGTTCAACGAGGCAGAGGTTGTGGAACGGGCAATGGAGCTGTTCTGGCTCCAGGGCTACGGCGCGACGAGCCCTCAGAACCTCGTCCAGGCCACTGGCCTCTCCAAGAGCAGCCTCTACGCCACCTTCGGCAGCAAGCAGGGGCTGTTCCTCGCCGCGCTGCAGCACTACATCGACGATCAGATCCATCAGGTTCGGGCGATGACTGCAGTCGGAAGCCTCCGCGAGAACCTGGAGCGCATGTACGACGTCCTGATCGAGATGGCCGTGGGTGGACGAACCTGCCTGCTGTGCTCGTCATCCATCGAGGCCCCCATGGACCACCCTGAGGTGGCTGCGCTGGTCTGCAAGGGTCAGGGCGCTGTCGAACAGGTGCTGCTTGAGCGGCTGGTCCGTGCCCGACAGGAGGGCGAGATCACCGAAGACCGCGACCTTCAGGCCATGGCTCGCTTCATCGTAAACAACAACATGGGCCTGATGGTGCAGGCCCGCAGCAACCCGAATCCCGACCAGCTTCGTCCGATCGCCGCCGAGATCATCCGCGCGATCTGCTGAGCTCTCTTTTTTGCCAATTATGGACCTGAAAGTCCAAAACTCAGGAGCCCCCATGAGCAACCACAAGACTGTCCTCGTCACTGGATCCAACGCCGGCCTCGGCCTGGAGGCCGCCCGCCAGCTCGCCAGCAAGCCGGAGTGGGACCGCATCGTGCTCAGCGCCCGCTCGGAGGCCAAGGCCCAGGGTGCCCGGGACACCATCATGGCGGCGACGAATCGCCCGGCGTCTGACTTCGAGTACCTCATCCTCGACCTGATCGAGCCGGCATCGGTAGACGCTGCGCTGTCCGATGTGGTGGCCCGCGACCTGCACTTCGATGCGCTGGTGCTCAACGCGGGCGGCATGGCTACCTCCGACTCCCAGGGCATGGTCCGGGCATCCTCGGGGCTGTCGAAGCTGTTTGCCATGAACGTGGGCGGACATGCCCGGCTGGTGGAGGGACTGCTGGCCGCTGATCGCATCCGTCCCGGTGCGACAGTGGTGTTCGCCGGCAGCGAGGCAAGCCGTGGCATCCCGATGATGAGAGCCAAAGCCGCCATCCTCCCTGATGGCTATGCCAACCTCGATGAGGCCCTCTGGGCGGTGGCAAGCGGCGACCATGTCCAGACCAAAGTCGATGACATGTACGAGTACGGTCTGGTGAAGATGCTCGGAACGGCCTGGATGACCGAGCTGGCCCATCGCCACGGTGACCAACTTCGGGCGCTGTCTGTGAGCCCAGGCATGACTGCGGGAACCAGCGGGGCGGACAACATGCCTGGCCCCATGCGGGTGATCATGAACTGGTTCGCAATGCCGCTGATGAAGGCCTTAGGCAAGGCACATGGTGTCAACAGCGGAGCCGCCCGGTATATCCAGGCCCTCGAAGACGACGGGCTCGACAACGGCGGGTTCTACGCCAGTCCAGGCACAGGGCTCGTCGGGCCGCTCACCCTGCAGTCCCCCGAGCAGCAGCCGCTGCTGGTGGATGAGGACTTCACCCGCGCGGTCGGCCGCCTCGTCGACCGGATCGCCACAGACGCAGTCGCCGCCTGATGGTCTGGCGGCTCGGACCGCGCCTGGTGCCCCGCGCCTACAGCACCCGGGCCAGGACCGCCTCGACAGCCGCCACCAACGCCGCGTTCTTTCGCGAATCGAGGGCGTCGGGGTGGGGCGGGGCGAACCGGCCAGCGTCGTTGTCGAAGTAGCGACCAGATGCGTCCTGGAAGTCGTCCGACAGCGCGGCTCGGACAAGGATCTTCGCGCCGATTCCGATGTCCCGTCCGGCCACTCCGAAGGCGTCCTTGACCATCTTGCTGCCCAGCATTGAGCCGGGGTTGACCGCGACGATGACCGGACCGTCCGGCCCGAGCGCGTCCGCCATGTGACGAGACCACGCGGTGATCGCCAGCTTGCTCTGCGCATAGGCGGCGTGGTCAGACAGCACACCGCTCCCGGCGAGGGCATCCAGATCGACCGGCGCCTGTGCAGCAGAGGAGAGGTTGACCACCCGCCCCCCGTCGCTGATCGTGGGCAGGAGGCGCTGGGTGAGCAGGTACGGCGCGACGGTGTTGACCGCGAACCGCACGTCGAGTCCGTCCGAAGTGACCCGCTGGTGAGCCTGATAGACGCCAGCGTTGTTGATCAGCGCATCGAGTCGGCTGTGGTGCGCGGCGACCTCAGCGGCAAGCGCCGCGACATCTGCCATGACGGAGAGGTCACACAGGAAGCCCTCGACCTGACCCGGAAGCGCGGAGAGGGCCGCCCTCGTGGCCGCCAGCTTGCTCGGATTGCGTCCGTGTAGCAGCACGTGGTGTCCCTGAGAGACCAGCATCCTGGCTGCCTCCAGGCCGATTCCATCTGTCGCACCGGTGACGAGGATTGTCTTCTGCATCGCGATTGGCTCCTTCACCCGGCAAAGTCCGGTAGGACTTCCTCCGCCAGGCGTCTCATGGTTTCTTCAGTGTCTGCACGGTTGAACCGCAGGTAGCCGCGAAGGTGCTCGGTGTTGAGCCTCAAGCCCAGGTGGATCGCCTGGGGCGTGAAGCTCGATGTGAGGCGTGGCTCACGGCCGGATGAGCGGACTCACGACGCCTGCCAGCCCCTCTGTGCCACCTCACGCAGTGCGACGGCGGCGTGGTCGAGGAACGCCCGAGTCCGGGCTGTCGTCCGACCGGGGGGCGTGACGAGGTGCACCGGCAGCGG
>JBLHNG010000911.1:0-3344 GCA_047621685.1 Myxococcota bacterium
GTGCTCGGGGTGCTGCTGACCGTGGACCGGCTCCTCCGGGAGCACCCGGGAATGGTCCACGACCACTACCCTGTCGTCACCCCGCACCAGACCCCGAGGTTCGATGATCCGGTTCCTGCTGGCCGTCGCGCACGCTGAAGAGGTCGCACCTCCGACTGTAGAGGCTCCAGCAGTGGACGCTCCAGCAGTGGACGCTCCCACAGTGGACGCTGCGACCGCGTCGGCGTTTGCCGATCACCTGCTGGCCACCGGGGACGCCTATGCGGCGCTGAGCTGGTATCGGCTCTCCGACTTCCTCGCCCCAGACCCCGCGACCACCTTCCGCATCGGGCTGGCCTATGAGCACGGCGATCGGTTTGGAGCCGCCGCCCATGTCTACAGCCAGCTGTCCACCCCCGAGGCCGCGCTGCGCTCAGCCCTCTGCCAGCACCACGCCGGGGGGACTGCGCTGGCGGACGCGGCCCTGTCCGACCTGCCCCTGCGCCACCCCGGCTCTCCCCAGGCCGATCACGCCGGCTACATCCGGGGGGTCCTCGCCCTTGAGGCCCACGACCTGGACGCCGCCGCCGAGCGGTTCGCAGCGGTCACCGGTCCCCTCGCGCAGCCCGCCGCGTTGCTGTCGGAAGCATCTGCGGTCCCCATCGAGCACCGCAGCCCCGGGCTCGCCACGACCCTGAGCCTGGTGCCGGGGGTGGGGCAGATGTATGCGGGGCATGTCGGGGACGGGCTGGTGGCGATGGCGGTCAGCGGCGGGCTCGGGCTGTGGAGTGGCACGATGCTGGCGTATGGCATCTCTCAGGATCGGCCGGGGCTGACCGCGGTGGGGGGCGTGCTGGCTGGAGCCACCCTCGTCACCTGGTCCTCCAACCTCGTCGGGGCCTACACCGGAGCCACTCGGTTCAACCGCCACGCCGCCCGCAGTCGGTCCGAGGCGCTGCTTGAAGCGGCGTGGCGGGCGGAGCTGGCCCTGGAGCCGCCCCTGCCGCAGTGAGCCGGGTATCATGCCGCCGTGCTCCTCCTCCTGCTCGGCTGCGCGCCGCCCGACATCACCGCGACCCAGCCGCCCATCCAGGTGATGCTGACCGTGCACGCTGACCCGCTGCCCCGGCTGCTGGTCGGCTGTGAGGATGACGATCTCACCGGCTGTGGCACTCCGGTCGGTCGGAGCTGGTATCGCCGGACCCGCAACGCCACCTGGCTGCTGGAGCGGTGGCTGGAGACCGGGCGCACGGTAGACCTCCAGGTCGGCCCGGAGATCGGCCTGAGCTGGTCGGGAGACGCCGACACCCTCGCCGCCCTCGCAGAGGACCCCGACCTCGACGACGCCTTCATCGCCGAGCAGATCACGGCGGTCCAGGACGTGCTGTCGGCCGCGCTGTCGGCGGAAAACGCCGCGCTCGGGGTCCACCTGCACACCGTCGCTGAGGATGCCTCCGGGCTGCTCGGGGTCGCCAGCCGCCCTGATGGCGTCCATCCCTGCGCGGCCTGGTCCGGCGAGCCGCTGACCGAGGCGGACCCGGCGGTGCTCGAAGACGTGGTGGGCTTTGGGGTGCGCGGGGTGGCGTCCCTGGCCGATGTGATGGGGACGCCGCTCGCGAGCTACACCGGCCACCTCCCGGCGAGCCTCTCTGGAAAGATCGCGATGGTCACCGACCCGACCTCCATCGTGCCTGATCTCCCGACGTCGTTTGCGCCGACCGGCCTGTCGTCGGCCTACAGCGAGTGCTTCTTCCAGCAGGTCGATCATCCGCCGTTCGAGCTGTGGCGGGCGGACGATGGTCAGGCGCTGCTCGCCGGGGAGGGGCCGGTCGTCCTGCCAGGAGAGCGGGTCGTCGGCAGCATGGCCGAGCACCTTGAGGCCCCCACGGACGGAACCTGGGCAGCAGCATCTCGTCGGCTCATCCAGCTGCTCATCTCCTGGCGCCATGCCGCCCTGACCGGGCAGGCGGCGCGGCCCTGGGCCTACACCTTCCACGTCCACCTCTACCAGCTGGAGCCCGGCCTCCCTGACCCCGATGATCCCGCGGCCCGCCACGACATCTTCCCCGATGAGGGCCAGCCCTACCGCGGTGACGTCGAGGGCATCGCTGGGATGCTCGATGTGCTCAGCGACAGCCCGACCTGGCAGGGGGCGGGCGGCAGCGGAGTGGTGCAGTGGGTGCTGCCAGAGGACCTCTCCGCGGAGGGCTCACAGTTCTCCTACGGCACCCCCGATGCGCCGCCGCCCGATGGGCTGGATGCCGCACAGTACCCCTACCTCCTGCTGGTTGCCGAGCGCCTCGCGGAGAGCCACCTCGCGTGCTCGGCGATGGTCGAGGGGGTCGCGGTGTACCGGTTTCTTCGGTGTCCAAGCGGCTGGCAGTGGGGCGGACCCGGAAGTCGCTGTCTCGATCCTGTCGAGCCCGTCTTCGCGCTCATCCCCCAGGATGCGACCTGTCTGGCGGTGCCCGACGGCCTGCTCTCTGCCGCTTCCGTCGATGCCGAGGTGATGTCTGGGGCGGAGTGGTGCAGCGACGGGAGGTTGTCGATTCCGATCCAGGGGCTGCTTGTTGAGCCAGCTGAAGCGGGGACATGGTGGTCAGAGGTCTGTGGGCTGTGAAGCGGTGAGGGGGATCACCGATTAAGGAATTGCATCGCCGGAGGTAGTTGTGTTTGCACTCAATGATGAGCAGATCGCCCTGAAGGAAGCCGCCGCAGAGGCTTCACGAGTCATCCTCGGGGGCTCCGTGCGAGAGGACGACGAGCGGGAGGTCTATCGCCGGGAGCTGTTCACCAGCCTCGGAGAAGCTGGCCTTTGCGGGGTTCCGACTCCTGAGGAGTGGGGCGGGCTGGGGCTTGGATACCTGGAATACGCCATCGTCCTCGAAGAGATCGCGAAGGTCTCGGCCAGCTACGCCGTCAGCGTCGCGGTCAACGGTCTGCCGCAGATCATCCTCTCTGAGTTCGGAACGGATGCCCAGAAGAGTCAGTGGATGCCCGGACTCGCGGCTGGTGAGCTGCTCGGCGCGTTCGCACTGTCGGAGCCTGAGTCCGGCTCCGACGCCGCCTCGCTCAAGACCACTGCGGTCCGTGATGGCAGCGACTACATCCTCAACGGCACCAAGTTCTGGATCACCCACGGTGGCTACGCCGACCTCTACGTCGTCATGGCACGCACCGGCGGCGAGGGTGCCCGAGGGGTGTCCGCGTTCCTGGTCCCCGGTGACACCCCGGGCCTCACCTTCGGCAAGAAGGAAGAGAAGATGGGGCTGCGCGCCAGTCCGACCGTCGAGCTGATCTTCGAGGACGCCCGCATCCCGGCAGCAAATCTCCTCCAGGCTGAGGGGCTCGGCTTCCGGGTGGCG
>JBLHNG010000912.1:0-3342 GCA_047621685.1 Myxococcota bacterium
GAGACAAAGCTTGCTCCTCCTCCTCCATGGCTGCCTCGGTGCCCTCCTGGAGGCGGAGCTGGTGATTGGTGAGGAGCTGTCCGCGATCGAGATCCCCGGCGAGCCCCTCAGCCTGCTGGGCACGGCTGTGGCGATTGGATCTGAGGCTGGAGAAGCCGTTGTGATCATCGGTGCGCCGGGCTCTGGCGAGGTGCTCGCGGTGAATGCGCTGGGTGTCGAGCAGTGGCGGCTGTCAGGTGGGGTCGGACTCGGGCGTCGGGTGTGGGCGGACGAAGATGCCGCGTATGCCTGGCTGCCGGGTGTTGGCGTGCTGGACGGCGGCGGTGAGGTGGTGCTGCGCGCTCCGGATGCCACCGCCCTGGCCCGCTGCCCTGACGGAGGCTGGTGGACCGGGGAGGGGATCGGAGACGCCCTGGACTGTGCGGAGGGCGGGCTCATCCGGTCGACCTGTGCGGAGGTACGCTGCACCGTGAGCCTGGAGGAGACTCCGGGTGGAGACGCGGAGGTGCTCGGGGAGACCTCTGCGGGATCCGCGGTCGGCTGGGTGGGCGGTCAGGCCTGCTGGGGAGACGCTGCACTGGAGGACGACCCACACCCCGGCGCGCTGCACTGTGCCGACGGCTCCTCCCTGCTGGGACTGGACGGAGACCACCTCGGGGCAGTCATCGGGGCTGACCGGACGGCGGGGGTGTTCAACAAGTGGCAGGTCCCCGCCCGGGTCCGAATCGTGTCGGCAGATGGCGGCCCGGTCTGGGCCCTCGATCGTGCTGCAGAGCGCAGCCGGGTCTCGCTGGCGGAGGGGGAGGGGCTCGTGGCGGTCGGCCTGCCCGGCTTCATCTCGGAGTCAGCCAGCGAAGGCCGGGTCTATCTGGTGACCCCATGACCGATCTCCTTGCTGCGACCGCGCTCTGGGTGCTGCTGAGCGCTGCGATGCTGTGGTGGAGCCACCAGAGGCGCGTCCAGGGGGTGGTGTGGAGTGTCGGTGACGGCTTCGCTGCGCTGCTGGTGATGATCTGGTGCAGCAGCATGGGCTCGCTGATCTTCGTGCGCATGGCTGCTGGGAGCTGGACTCCAGACGGGCCGCTCTCGTTGGTGCCAGCGGTGCTCGGGACCGGGGTCGGCGGACTGCTGACCATTGGGTTTATTCGACTGAGGGCCGGCTGGTCGGCGCTGGGCTTTGTGCGCTGTGAGCCGGTCTGGCTGCTCCGTGGCGCGATCTGGGTGGTGGGCTTCCTGGGCGTGTCCTTTGCCTGGGGGCTGCTCCTCCAGGTGCTCGGCGTGGGGGCTCAGCAGGAGATCGGGCTCGTGGTCATGGAGAGCTGGCCCTCTTCAGAGGCGGCCCTGATGATCGCTTACGGCGTCGCGGTCGCGCCGCTGGTCGAGGAGCTGCTGTTTCGCGGCTTCCTGCTCCCACCGCTGGCGGCACGACTCGGAGCGCGCGGCGGGATCGCGATGTCTGCGCTGCTGTTTGGCATGATGCACCTCGCTGATCCTCAGGCGGTGCCGCCGCTGATCATCCTCGGCGCGGTGCTCGGATGGCTGAGGCTCCGGAGCGGCTCGCTGTGGCCGGTGCTGGTGCTCCATGTCGGCAACAACGCCGTCGCCTTCTCACTGCTCCTGCTCAGCCAGCATCTTGAGGGGGCCGCGATGTGGTACTGACACCCTGTTCACCCTCCGGGTCTTGAACCGGCAGCAGGCAGGACTTATAGCAACCGGATGCGGTGTCAGGCTGGTGACGGCTTAAGAGGGGATAGATGGGGTATCGAAAGACCGGAGACGACAAGAGCACCCGGAACCGGCACCGGGAGAAGGCGGAGGATCTGGTCACCAGGACCGGGCTTCCGCGAAACATGGCCTTCCAGGTCGCCATGGGGAACCTCACCCTGAGCGAAGCCCTCAACAAGCTGGCGTTTCGCGACGAGGTCGAGAAGCTCATTCGTCGCTACGACTTCCAGCGCTCCCTGGCCACCCAGATCGCCATGGGGCAGGTGAGCCTGGAGGATGTCCAGAGGAAGAACCGTCGGGGGGTGTACTTTGCAGAGCATAACGCTCGAAGCATCCTCACCGACTCCGTCGCCGAGAGCCTCCGCATCACCCTCATGATCCATGGCCAGAAGCGCCTCCAGGGTCGGGTGCTGGAGGTGGGGGCCTATGACTTCCGCTTCCAGGGAAAAGGAGAGGAGGTCACCATCCACAAGCTCCAGGTCAAGGCTGCCTGGGATGGCCGGCGAAATGCCGCGGTGCTCTCCTCCGTCAAGAAGAACCAAAGTCTGGCTCAGCCCTGTGAGCCTGTTGAGAAGCCCCAGGATCGATTCCACTGCTCAAACCGCCGTCTGTTCCAGCACATGGAGGACAGCGACAAGCTGACCATCCACCTGCTGGAGGGCGTGACCCTGACCGGCACACTCGCCTGGATCAGCAAGTGGGAGCTGGGGCTGACGCTGAAGAAGGGGCCGGTTGTGGCCATCTTCCGGCATGCAATGGCCGAATTGGAGGTCCATCGATGAGTCTGTTTAAGGGGGGGCTTACAGCCCGGCGCTACCGTGTCATCGGGGAGGTACCGTCGGATTTCCGCGCGTCGTACCAGGCCCAGCTTGAGGAATTCGCATTCCACGAGCCCACCAGCGCGCTGCACGACGGGGAGAGCTCAGGCTGGACGCAGATCCACAACCTGCTCGACACCGACTTCTCCGATCTCAACAAGTGGCTGTACAACCACTACCTGGTGGCTGCACTGCGGGTGGACAAGAAGGTCCTGCCCGGCAAGCTGTTCGCCGCACACCTCGACAAGCGGTGTCAGGCGTGGTGTCGCAGCAACAGCAAGGAGCGCTGCCCGGCACGGATCAAGGCCGAGCTGAAGGAGACCCTGACCCAGGAGATGCTGCTCAAGACGCTCCCCCGGGTGACGACCTTCGAGTTCTGCTGGAACATCGTCGAAGGGTACGTCCTGTTCCTCTCTACCTCTGAATCCGCCAATGATCGCTTTCGGACTCTGTTTCGGAACACGTTCAACATCGTTCTTGCTCCGTTTTCCCCGCTCGACTTCCTCACCGAGTATCCCGCGATCGCCGCTGCGCTGGAGTCCCAGGGCATCAGCGACTACCGTCCAGCCGACCAGGCTTAGAGAGTCCCACCGATGAGCATCGACGAAGGAAGCCCCGCGCTCCCCCACCTCTCCATCGAATTCTTCATGTGGCTGTGGTTCGCCTCCGAGCGCGACGGCGGCAGCATGACCCTCCCCGAGAAAATCGGCACGATCGATGTCTGGGTGGAGAACCGCCTCTCGTTCCGGGGACTGGCCGAGGAGAAGTCCCGCGCCGTGGTCACCAAAAAAAACACAAC
>JBLHNG010000913.1:0-3337 GCA_047621685.1 Myxococcota bacterium
ACCCACTCCCCGTCGATGAGCAGTGGGTTGTCCGACACCGCGTTCAGCTCGTTGCGAACCTCGACGGCGGAGAACGACAGGGTCCGCCAGACCGCGCCCATGACCTGGGGGGTGCAGCGGATGGAGAAGGCGTCGGGGTGGCGGGTGGGGGCGGCCAGCGTGCTGCCCTCCAGCAGATCGCGCAGACGTCGCCCGACGAGACCGGCCCCGGAGTGGGTGCGGCCCAGGGCGCGGGGGTCGATGCAGCGGGTGTCTGCACGCACAACCTCCATGGTCATGGCCGCCGCAATGATCGCGGCCTCCATCACCCGACGAACACGCACCACCGCGATGGCGGCCAGGGCCGTCGTCAGGGAGACCCCGTTGATCAGCGCGAGGGCCTCCTTGGGGGTGGGGGTGTATGCGGGCAGCTTGGGGGAGGGGTCGAGGTAGCCGCAGGCCACCGCGGCGATGTGGGCCATCGGCGCGAGGTCGCCCGCCGCGCCGACGCTGCCCTGAGCGGGCACCCGGGGGCAGACGTTGTGGTTGAGCATCGCCAGCAGCACCCCGGCAGAGGCCGCCCGACAGCCGCTGACCCCGCTGGCCAGGACGTTGATCCGCGCAGCGATGGCGGCGCGCACCACGAGGTCGGGCAGGGGATCGCCGACCCCGGCACAGTGTCCGAGGATGAACTCCCGGGCCAGGGCGTCGTCGTCCATGCCCTCGGCGTGCTCCCCGATGAGCCAGCGGCGCTTCTTCGCCAGGATCGAGGTGCCCGCCGGGGTGGTCAGGGCGTTGGCCCGCATCGCGTAGGCGGCGTTGGGGTGGATCTGCACCCGAGCGCCGAGGGCGATCTCGTGGAGCAGGTCGGGGGTGAGGGTCTCTCCGTCGAGCAGGATCATGACGGCTCCTCGCCGAGGTTGTACAGGGCTGGCAGCCCCTCCAGCAGTCCGCCAGAGTGGATGAGCACCGCGAGGGCCTCGATCTGCTCTGAGGGCGGTCGACCTTCGGCCACTGCGTTGAGGCAGGCGCGCACCCGAGCGAGAGCCACAGTGGTGCCCGCGCCGAGGGTGACGCCGGGCTCCGCGCGCTGGCGGAAGGTGAGGGCGGCAGACGCACCGAGCAGCTCGATGGCGATGACCCGGCGGCTGTTGGTGAGCACCTCCGCAGCGATTCGGGCGGCGGTGGTGGACATCGCGACGTGGTCCTCCTGATCCTCGCAGGTCGGGATCGAGTCCACGCTGGAGGGCCAGGCCAGGGACCGGTTCTCGCTGACCAGGGCAGCGGCGGTGGTCTGCGGCAGCATCATGCCGAGCGAGGGGCGGTCGGCCTGGGCGAGTCCGGGGGGCAGCCGGTGGGAGAGGGTGCCGGTGGTCAGCCGGTACAGCCGCCGCTCGGCGATGCTGGCGATCTCCGCGACGGCGATCTTGAGCACATCCATCGCCATGCCGACCGGCTCACCGTGGAACATGCCGGCGGAGTACGCCTTGTTCTCCCCGGGCTGATCGACCAGGATCAGCGGGTTGTCGGTGGCGGCGTTCAGCTCGACGCTGACCTGACGGGTGGCGAAGTGCAGGGTGTCCCGGCTCGCGCCGAGCACCTGGGGGGTGCAGCGGATGGAGTAGGCGTCCTGGACCTTGTCTGGCAGGCTGTCGATGAGCTTGCTGCCCGCCAGGAGGGCCCGGAGGTTGGCCGCACAGGCCCGCGCGCCAGGGTAGGGGCGCAGCTCGTGGACCGCGGCGACAAACGCCCGGCTGACTCCGCGAAGTGCCTCCATGGTCATCGCCGCCGCGACCTCGGCGGACAGGATGAGCCGGGCGGCGTCCGCACAGGCCAGCGCGGCGATGGCGGTGGTGAGCTGGGCGCCGTTGGTGATCGCGAGGCCGTCCTTGGCCTGGAGCGTGATGCGGGTGATGCCAGCAGCGGCCATGCCCTCCTCGGCGGAGATTCGCTCGCCGTTGACCACAACCTCGCCGTGGTCGCCCTTCATCAGCACGAGGCCGAGGTGGGCCAGCGGGGCGAGGTCACCCGACGAGCCGCAGCTTCCCTGGCTGGGAATTATCGGGGTGATTCCGGCATTGAGCATCGCGGCGAGGTTCTCGACGAGCAGCGGACGGCACCCGCTGACCCCCTTCGCCAGTGCATTTGCCCGCAGCAACATCATCGCCCGGACCACCTCGACCGGCATCGGCTTGCCGACCCCTGCAGCGTGAGAGCGGATGAGGTTGACCGAGAGCTGCTCGCTGTCTTCCGGCGGAATGCGGACCCGGGCCAGCGACCCGAACCCGGTGTTCACCCCATAGACCGGCATCTCTCCCTGGCTGGCCTTGGTGACCCAGGCGTAGCTTCGCAGCATCTCCGCGCGGGCAGGTGCCGCGAGGGCCACCGGTCGGTTGTGTCGGGCGACGTCGACAACGTGCTGAATGGTCAGGCTGTGACCGTCGATCTCCAGAGTGTCCATGGGCCTGGATGTAATTGGTTTGCGAGGCGATGATGCACGGCTCTGCGACATCCAGACATCTCGATGGCCTAAGATGACGACGTCATGGCCGGTCAGACGAAGACACAGCCGCAGCAGAAGCATCGGGACGCAGACACCGATGCCGCCGCTGCCGGAACCAGGCAGGAGGAGGCGTTCTCAGATCTGGAGGACCCCCTGGCCGAGGCCATGGTCGATCCGATGCTTGCGGAGGGCGACACCGACAACGCCGAGCGTGGCCCGCCCTCTGAGGAGGCGCTGGGGCTGCTCGACAGCCTGTGGGCAGCGATGGAGGAGGCCGACGAGGTCGTCGAGGAGGACAGTGGCGGCTCGACGGAGGCCGTAGACACTGGCATCGCCGCCGCCTCTGCTTCCCCGCCGCCCGGTGATGCTGGCGGCAGTGCGCCGGATGCGCCGGAGGATGCGTCGGACTGGGGGCTGGACTTCGGGGCGATGGGTGAGGGGGATGTTGAAGTCGCAGAACCTGAGGGGGTTCTTGAGCCCGACATCTCCGAACCTGAGGTTGAGGCCGCTGCGCCTGAGGTGGTCCCAGAGCCTGCTGTGATCGCGCCGGAGATTGTCCCTGAAGTGGAGACGACCGAGCCGAACGAGTCCGTGCTGGAGGTTCTGGAGCCGGAGGTCACACCGGAGGTTGCGTCGCCCGAGATCGCGGAGTCGGAAGCGGAGCCTGTCGTTGAGGTCACACCGGAGGTTGAGGTCGCGGAGCCTGAGGCCATCGCCCCTGAGCGCGTCGAGCCCGAGATTGCAGCAGCCGAGCCCGAAGTGAGCGAGCCTGAGGTTGTGGAGTCCGAGGTTGAGGCGACGGAGCCCGTCGTTGAGGCCGCGCTGGAGGTTGCAGAACCTGAGGTTGTGGAGTCC
>JBLHNG010000914.1:0-3337 GCA_047621685.1 Myxococcota bacterium
GCCGGAAGCTCGCCGGATCGCTGGAAGTGACGCATGTGGAGGATCGGCTCGCTGCCGATGTCCGCGGCGGTCCGCCCCCCGATGAGCTGGGTGTACTTCTTCGGCTCCAGCGGTCGCATGTCCCGATCGGTGCCGACGGACTCCACGACGTCTGTGAGGGCGTCGAGGCTGTTCATCTTCATGTAGGGACAGGTCGCGCAGCCGCCTGCGGTGGAGCAGCCCTCGCCGCCAGCCACTCCGGGGATGATGCCGAGGGTGGAGCCCTCGTCGATGGCGATGGCCTCTGCGGCGACCGGGAAGATGACCTCGACCTCGACGTCGTCCCGGCCTGATGCGGCGAGCAGCGCCTGGACCCGGTCGACGATGGAGGTGATCATGCCAGCCTCGGTTCCGAGGACGAACTGGAGCCGGGCGCCGCCCTCCTCTGCGAGCTTCTCGGCGAGGCGGTCGCGGATGAAGTGGAGGATGTTGCTGGTCGAGCCGACACAGCCGAGCCCGTGGAGGGCGGCCTCGGCGGCCAGGGCGAACATCTCGCCGGGGACTTCGAGGTGGGCGGTGTAGTAGGCGTCGGGGTGCTCGGAGCGGACCCGACGGACGACGTCCGCGCCGAACATGTGGTGGACCACACAATTGCCCTGCGGGAAGACCTGGAAGCGGGTGAGGAGGTCGGCCACGGTCTGGGGTGTGTGGGCGGGGTGCAGCTCGGCGATCTCGGCGGGGCCGCCCTTGGAGAGGCGGGTGAACAGGGTGCGGAGGTTGTCGCCCATGTAGGTGTCTGGGCCATACCAGACCGAGAGATCGGGGATCTGCGCGGCGGCCTGGAGGATGGTGCCGACGACGTTGGAGGAGGTGCAGGTGATGGTCGGGACGATGGCGTGAGAGCTGCCCTTCACGTCGAGGCCGGTGTTGATGTAGATGACGTGCAGGGCGTGGTCGGTTGCGGCGGCCTTATGCAGCCAGGCGCCATAGGCGAGGGCCTCCGCAGAGGCGGCCAGGGAGCAGCCGATCTCTCGGACGTCGACCCGGTAGACCGGGGTGGCGGTGTGGCCCGCAGCATCGAGGACCGCGCGCACGTTCTCGCTCATGAAGTCGACGCCGAGGACGATGATGGCCGAGACGCCCTCTTCGGACATCTTGACTGCGGTGTCTGCCATCGCGAGGGAGTCGGAGATGGCGATGTGCGGCCAGCGGGTGGCGGCAGCGGTCAGGACACCCTGCAGCTCGACGTCCATGTAGAAGTGGGCGACGACGCCGACGTTTCTTGAGGAAAGAGCGGCGACGAGGTCGTCGATGACGGCCGGGTCGGGGTTGAGGAAGGTGGCCTGGGACTCGGCGAAGGCGCCCTGCGGGACGAGGCCGGAGGCGGTGATGAGCAGGGAGGGGAATGGCGTGGTCATGGAGGCCTCCGGGTTTCGTGTAGTTCGTACACTAACCGGGATGGATGGGGGTGGGTATTGGTCAGCCGGGCTCAGGGCAGCCCAGTGTCCCCGCACACGCTTCAAGGTGTGGCGCAGCATCCTCAGTGCGTCCCATCTCCAGATACACCTCCGCAGCAATCGCATGCCACCGCGGCTCATCGGGCTGAGTCGTCAGCAGCGGGCGGATCGTCTTGAGCACATCCACCAGCCGCCGCTGCTCTCGGAACGTCACCGCCAGCTCCAGCCGGGCCGCGGTGTTGTACGGGCGCCACCGAAGCTCCTGACGCAGCAGCTCGATCGCAGTCTCGGGATCCCCGGCGGCCTGGTGGAGTGCGGCGGCGACCTGGAGGGCGGGGGCCTCGTAGGGGCGCTTGCGGGCCAGCTCGGTGACGGGCTCCAGCCAGGTGTCGGTGGGGCCGCCCTCGGCCAGCGCGAGGGTGGCGCCGGCCAGGAGCATGCGGCCATGATCGGGGGCCTTGTCGAGGTACTCATCCACCATCACCCGGGCCTCGTCGAGCCGACCGAGCTGGATCATCGCGTCGACCTCGCCTGCCCGGGCGTTTAGCGAGCGGGGATCGTGCAGCAGCGCCTCTCGATACCACTGGAGCGCCTCGCCCGGATCGCCGATCTGGAGCCACATGGAGGCGGTGACCGCGGCGGTGGAGCTGTCGGGAGAGATCCGGTAGGCCTCTTCGGTCTGGGAGATCGCTTCGTTGAGGCGCCCGGTGCTGGCGAGCAGGCGGCCGAGACGGAACCGGGCGTCCCGATGGCGGGGGTGCTCGGTGAGGACCGCGCGGAGGGTGGATTCCTGCTCGGCGGGGGGCTGGGTGCCGAGGGTGCGCAGCGTGCGCTGGGTGGCGATGCCGTCGCGGGGATCCTGACCGGTGACCACCGGCTCGGAGGGGGCGCTGGCGAGGTAGCCGAGTGCCTGGAGCTGCTCGATCTGAGCCTCGTCGAGGGTCAGCGGGTTGACCTCCCAGGCCGGTGTCGCTGCGGCGATGGCGTCGAGGCTGGCCTCGGTATCGTCGGGGAGGGTGCCCTCGGTGGTGACCCTGGCCCCCTTGATGAGTCGGCCCTCAGCGGTGGTCAGCGCGCGAAGGGGTGCCCAGCCGAAGATGTAGGCCCCCTGCATTGCCTCGGAGTAGACCCCGGCTCGGGGGGCAGGCTGGAGGAGGTCGGTGCCGTCGAGGTCGTCTTCGAAAGGAAGGTCAAGCAGCCGCAGCAGGGTGGGGGTGACGTCTGCGAGACTGACCGGCTCAGAGACCACTCCAGGCGCGATGTCTGGGCCGATCAGGAGCAGCGGCACTCGGAGCACGCCCTCGGTCAGCAGCAGTCCGTGCTCAGTCTCACCGTCCTTGTCGAAGGCCTCGCCGTGGTCTCCGGAGACGATGATGATTGCATTCTCGGGGATTGCTTCGATGAGGCGGCCGAGCTGATCGTCGATGTAGGCCAGCTCTCCATCGTAGGGGCGATCGGTGCTGTAGCCCTCGGGGGGATCGTAGGGGGCGTGGGCGTCGAAGACGTGGACCCACAGGAAGTCCGCCCCGCTCTGGAGTGCGGCCAGGGCATCATCGACGACGGCCTCTGCCCGGCGCTCAGCCTTCCAGGACAGCCGGTCGGTGGGCAGGCCGAGGTCGTCGTCGTAGCCGTCGAACCCCTGGCCGAAGCCCCAGTGCGACTGGGTGACGTAGGCTGCGACCGCGGCGTGGGTCTGGTAGCCGGCGGCCTGGAGGCGCTCGGCGAGGGTGGTGGCTTCCTCGGAGAGCACGGCATCGCCGTTGGTGTGCACGCCGTGTCGGGGGGGGAGCAGCCCGGTGAACAGGGTGGAGTGGCTGGGGATGGTCAGCGGGACTGGCGCGTAGGCCCGATCAAACCGAATCCCCCTCGACGCGAGGGCGTCGAGGTTGTCGGTCTCGGCG
>JBLHNG010000915.1:0-3334 GCA_047621685.1 Myxococcota bacterium
GGGCATGATCATCGAGATCGACCACTTCCCCCAGTGGTCCTACCAGCGCGCCTTCGAGATCCTCGAAGAGAACGACTACCCCGCCGCCGGAACCCACGGCCGCGACGGCAACGGACGCATCTACGCCATCGGCGGGATCTCCAAGATCAACCTCGGGCGCTGCCAGGACAGCGACAACCCCGGCTCCACCCTCGACGAGCTGCGCAACGAGGTCGACCTCATCACCACCATGGGCGGCTACCCCGCGGTGGGCTTCGGCTTCGACCTCAACGGCTTCGCCGGGGCTCCCGGGCCGCGGTTCGGGGACGACGGCTGCTCCAGCGAGCAGGGCAATGAGACGGTCTACCCGTTCACGTCCTACGCCGGAGACATCACCTTCACCCAGCCCAACCTCGGCGCGCGAGCCGTCGACTTCGACACCGAGGGCATGCTCCACATCGGCCTGCTCCCCGAGCTGCTCGAAGATGCGCGCAAAGACGCCGTCTCCGAGGACGATCTGGAGCCCCTGTTCCGCTCAGCGGAGGGCTACATCCGGATGTGGGAGAAGGCTGAGGAGCGAGCGGCCGAACTTCGTGGCGGCTGAGTCGACACCGCTGAGCGACATGAGATACTCGGTGGCATGTCCCGACCCAAGCCGATCTCCGCCATCGCCATCCCCCCGCCACCGCCCGAGCAGCGCGTCAACCGCGCCGCACGGTTCGCCGGCTCTGATGAGAAGAAGGGTCGCTACTCGCTGCCCGACAACCTCTCCAGCCACTCCCCGGTCGGCTACCGCACCCGAACCTCCCTGACCATGGCCCAGGCTCAAGAGGCCCTGTCGCTGCTGTCTTTGGAGCCACCGACCGGGTTCGTCAGCCCTGATCCGGTGACTGAGGGCGAGCTGTTCGAGGAGAGCAGCCTCGGGATCCTGCGTGCCCGGCAGTCCACCAACTTCCGCGGACAGCGCCAGGTCACCTTTGGACCAAAGGACTCCGCGAAGATCGCCACCCTCCTCGGAGAGCTGACCGACCTGGAGGTGCCTGTCCTCGACAACGCGGCACACACCCACATCCTGCTCAGCCGCCCTTACCGCACTGCGTTCACCCTGCTGCTGACCTTCGTGGGCCACAAGACCCTCGCCTCGCTGGTGACCGTGCCGATCCGGGCGCTGCGCAAGCGGCTCCAGCACGTCGATGACATCCCCACCATCGGCTACCTCCAGGACATCCACCTCGGGGTGCTCGCCGAGGCCACTGAGAAGGCCGCGATCATCGCTTCGTCGGGCCGCCGACAGGCCAACGTCATCGCCGCGCCGTTCACCAGCGCCGCCCGCCGCAAGGCCAACAAGGCCGTCATGGCGAAGCTGCACCGGATGTGCGGGCTGACCACAAGCGAGCTGAGCGTGGGCTGGCGGGTCTCACTGGTCGCCCAGGTCGGCCAGACCGCCGAGCCGTTCCCGATCGCGCCAGAGACCTGCCGGCTGCTCGGTGCCAACTTCATGGCGATGCGCAGCGAGCGCATCCAGCCCGGCATCAACGCCGAGGAAAAAGCACCGCCGCAGTATCAGGCCCGCCAGGACATGCACGTGCCCGAGGAGCTGACCGTGATGGCCGGTCGGGCTGCCTACAACGCCTTCGCCCGGTGGACCCGCTGTGACCGGGAGGCCGCCAAGGACCTCCTGCTGCTCGACCGCATCGACGTGCTCACCGACGGCGGCAAGGAGCGAATTCGCGCACTGCGCCAGGAGCTGTCCGACATCACCGACCGGGTCGTCGAGGACATCCCGCTGTGGGCCGACCTGCCGCTGATGAAGGCCCTGTCCCGCAACGCCGCTCGGGGCCGAAAGGCGTTCGCCCTCGCCGGTCAGCGCATCTACGTCGGCGGGCTGTCCCGGGCCGAGATCGACGCTGCCGGGCTGGAGTGGCATCAGGCCATCCGTGCCGTCGGTGCTGCAGCAGCCCGCTCCGCGCTGGTCTGCGAGATCATGGGCTGCACTGAGATCCCCGAGGGCTGCGATCTGCTCGCCGGGATCTGCCTGATGGCCGGGCCGGTCAACCAGAACGACATCGGCAAGAGCTTCTACGGCTACGCCGATCTCCTCGCCGGCCGCTACCCCAACCGCAACCCCACCGCGATGCTGGTCTGGACGCTCAAGGCCAAGACCATCGGCGACCCCATCGGCAACGAGGAGCAGCTGCTCAACGCAAAGCGCAAGGGCGCCCTCGTCGACCTCCGCCCCGGCCCCCACCAGGTCATCACCCTCTGCGAAGGCGGACAGCGCAGCCTCATGCGCTCCCGGGACGGTCAGCACAACGCCGAGCGGGCCTACTTCGACCAGGACAACTTCGTGAGCGATGCCGACGGTCGGGAGATCCCAGGCAACCGCGGGGAGCCCTGGCCCTGGCGGGACGAGGTGGTGTGGCCATGACCATCCGCCTCGACTTCCCGTCTCCGCCAAAGATCCAGCTCCACCGAGCCCTGTCGGGTCGCGGCAAGAAGCTGTCGGACGGCCAGACCGTGCCCCGCTTCGAGGCAACCATCAAGCACGCCCCCCTCACCGGGATCGCGCGCTACCGACGGATCTGCCTGGATGCCACGACCGGCGGGGTCCCCCTCGCCTTCCCCCACATCCTCGCCGCCCCGCTGCACTACGCCATCTTCACCCACAAAGAGATGCCGCTGCCAGCCCTGGGCCTGGTCCATGTCCGCAACTCCATCACCAGCCACGCCCCTCTCGACCCCAGCCAGCCGCTGTCGCTGTCGGTGTGGTGTGAGGGCCACGAGGCCGTCCGCTCCGGGGTCGAGATCACCCTGCACACCTCCGCCTCGGTCAACGGCGAGGTCGTCTGGGAGGAGACCACCACCGCGCTGTCCCGCGCTGGCAAGGGCACCGGCGGTCCCAGGGTTGTCGAGCCCGAGCCGCTGGTGGGCTTGACCCGCTCAGTGTCCTGGCGGCTGCCTGCGGACCTCGGGCGTCGCTATGCCCCGGTCGCCGGGGATCACAACCCGATCCACCTCTACCCACTGACCGCGAAGCTGTTCGGCTTCTCCCGCCCGATCATCCATGGAATGTGGATGATTGGTCGAATTGGTGGCTCGATGGCACCTCAGGCGCCCTGTACCGTCGAGATGGAGTTCCGCCGTCCGGTCTTGTTGCCGGGGACGGTGTTCTTTTCGGCGTCAAAGGATGGCCGGTTTGATGTGCGATCGAGCCGGGGCAAGCTGCACATGTATGGGTGTGTGCGCTAAGTCGCCGCGTGAGCCTCCATGGGCTTCGGTGGAGGCGTTCGGGGCTCGCTCACGGCCCCGCCGGTGAGTTGCGGCAAGTGCGGGTCGCCATTCCCACCCCTGATCT
>JBLHNG010000916.1:0-3332 GCA_047621685.1 Myxococcota bacterium
GATCCTCCAGCTCGGCCAGCTCGGCCTCCAGCAGCTCAGCGGCTTCTTCGTCGCTCAGTGCCAGGACCGCCTGTTCCTCACTGTCCTCATCAGGTGTTTTCGTCGGGCTCGGAGTCGGGCTCGGAGTCGGCCTGAGATCGAGCCGCTCCAGCAGGTATTCAGTCAACGCATCAGCCGTGGGGTGGCTGAAGATTGCGGTCGCAGCCAGAGTGATCGGGAGACGCTGCTGGAGGCGCTCTTTCAGCTCCAGCGCCATCAGCGAGCTGAGGCCGAGGTCGAAGAAGCCCACAGTCGGTGCGACCTTCTCGGGACCATCCAGCTCCATGATCGTCGCCAGCAGCGTACAGATGCTGTGCTGGAGGTGGCCATGACGCGCGGTCGGCTCGCAGGCCTGTAGCGCCGCCAGCCAGTCCGGCGCAGCGATCGTGTCGGTGTCGACCAGCGCAGAGAACAGCGGGGTGGGGCGCTGTGCTGCCAGCAGCCGATGCAGCACCGACCACTCGACAGAAGCCACCGTCACCCGGGCCTCGTCGGTGGTCATCGCCAGCTCCAGCGCGCCGAGTGCCTCATCCGCTGTCAGCGCATGAATGCCCATCTTCGCCAGCTGCTCCAGAGACGCATCGCGCGCCATGCCCTCGCCAGCCCATGGTCCCCAGTCCACACACAGGGCCGGGCGCCCCGCAGCGTGACGGGCCTGGGCCAGTCCTGCGAGCAGGGCATTGGCGGAGGCATAGGCGGCGAGCTGTGCCGCCCCCCAGACCGCCGCGATCGAGCCCATCAAGACGAAGAAGTCCAGCGGCTGATCAGCGGTGAGGTGATCGAGGTTGAGCGCCCCCTGGACCTTGCCCTGCCAGACCGCGTCGAGATCCGCCGGGGTCAGCGCCAGGGCTGGGCCGTCTGCCCCGATACCGGCGGCATGGATGACCCCACAAAGCGGCACATCGAGGTCTGCAAGCATCGCCGCGAGGGCATCACGCTGTGAGACGTCCACCGCCACAACATCCACCCGGGCGCCGCGAGACTCCAGCGCGGCGACACGCTCGGTCCGCCTCCCGCTTCGGCTGACCAGGACGAGGTGACGCGCCCCCTGATCCACCAGCCAGCCCGCGATGGTCATGCCAAGCGCACCGAGCCCGCCGGTGATCAGGATCGCACCGTCCGACAGCGTGAGGACGCCCCCGGCACCACCGCTCCAAGGCATGAGCCGCTGCCCATGAGCCGTGCCCTGGCGAATCAGCAGCCGATCCTCCGCGGTACCCGACAGGATCGCAGCGACCAGGGCAGGCGCGTCTGTGGGATCCGCGATGTCGACCAGCCCGCCGAGCTGCACCGGGTGCTCGCGAGACAGCGCAGCCCCCAGTCCCCAGCTCGCCGCCTGTGCGGGAATGACCGCCTCATCCGACGCGAGAGCGACCGCGCCTTGCGTGACCCACCACAGGCGCGCGCTTCCCGCTCTCCTGAGGGCAGACAGGGCCGCGAGGGTTGGGGCGGCAGGCACATCGGCAGCAGGAGACAGGGCGATGACACCATCGACCGACCCTGACCCAGCCAGGTGCTCAGACCAGTCCACAGCCACACCGCTCGCATTGGAATGCTCAAGCGCGTCAAGCACCGCATCCCGCAGCGCTCCGGGATCTCCGACCACCAGCCAGCGACCGGCGGTTCGCGGAGACAGGGCCGGGAGCGCCTGCCAGTGGAGGGTGGTCATCAGCGGCTCGGCGCGTGCAGCGCGCTGCTGGAGGCGCCCGTGTGACGTGATCGCAGCGAGGAGCTTCGGGGCGAGCAGGGTCTCGGCATCGGTCAGCGCACCGGAGGCGGACAGGGCAGCGATCACGGCCGCGAGGTTCGCGGTGTCTGGTGCCACGGGCTTCGGGGCAGCCTCCACCCAATACCGCTGCCGAAGGAACGGGCTGCTCTCCAAGGCAATGACCTCCCCGACGGGCTGCGGCCAGACCGTGCGATCCACCGCCACCCCGCCAGCGATCACAGCCGCGATGGCCTGGGCGAACGCGGTGGCCGCGTCTTGCTGAGTCGGCCGAACCAGCGAGGGCACCCGCAGCCCGGAGGGGGTCAGCGACAGCAGCCCGGGATGCGGTCCCAGCTCGATCCACAGATCCACCGCACCAGCGGCCTGGAGTGCATCGGCGAACCGAACCGGCTGCCGGGCCTGCGCGGCCCAGTAGTCGACATCCAGGGTGGTGTGCGTCGCGGCATCCATCGAGGAGATGAAGGTGGTGTGCGCCTCTTCAGCAGACAGCGCGGACGCCGCACGGGCAATCGCAGGCAGCGCAGGCTCCATGCGCGAAGAGTGGAAGGCGTGAGAGGTGCGCAGGCGTCGGGCTCGGATCCCCTCACCCGTCAGGACAGCACACAGGGCATCGATGGCCGCCTCGTCGCCGGAGACGGTGATCTGCTCCGGCCCGTTGACCGCAGCCAGGGTGAGACCAGGGTGCGCTGCGAGGTGTGTGGAGATGACATCCTCCCCAGCCCAGACCGCAGCCATGGCCCCACCAGCCGGGAGCGCTCCCATCGCCTGTCCCCGGGCGGAGACCAGCGCGAGGGCGTCTGGCAGAGACAGGATGCCAGCAACATGCGCCGCAGCGATCTCGCCGACGCTGTGCCCCAGGACCACCTCCGGCACCACCCCCAGCGCACGCCAGCACCGGGCGAGGGCGACCTGAAGGGCGAGCAGGGCTGGCTGGGCCATTGTGGTGTCTTGAAGGGCAGCCTCATCCTCTCCCATCATCACGCTCAGCAGGGGGGCTGGGAGCAGCGGATCCAGGACCGCCGCGCACGACTCCAGTGACTCCCGAAACAGGGGCCAGTGCGCTGCGAGCGCTTTGCCCATCTTCACGGTCTGGGCACCCTGGCCGGAGAACAGGAAGCCAACTCGCGGCAGGGTCTGCGCACCGGTGTGAACCGAGGAAGAGACCTCTCCAACCGAGAACGCAGCGAGCCGCTTTGCAGCCTGCTCAGCCGTCTTCGCCACCACGGTGAGGCGGTGTGGCAGGTGGGTGCGGCGGTTGAGGGTGTGCCGAACGCTGGCGAGCGGTGGTGCCTCTGCGCTGAGCTGACCAGCGAGCTGACCGGCAGCCTGACGGAGGTTCGCTTGAGAGCGGCTGGAGAGAACGAGGATCTCCAGGCTGGCGTCGGCATCAATGTCTGCGGCAGCCGGCGGCGGCGAGAGCACGACGTGGGCGTTGGTTCCGCTCATGCCGAAGCTGCTGACGCCAGCATGCTGTGGGATCCACTGCACGGTCTCAGTGGGAATGCGGAACGCGCTGTGGAGGTCCATCCTCGGATTGAGGGTGCTGAAGTGGAGGTTCTTTGGG
>JBLHNG010000917.1:0-3315 GCA_047621685.1 Myxococcota bacterium
CCTTCGCTGCCCACCACCCCGATCGCTACGACGGGGCCTGCATCACCGACACCGCTCCCAATGTGCCCAACTGCAACCTCAACGCCACCCACACCGTGCTCGAAGACGGCGACCGCCTCGTGGTGGCGGACACCAACAACGCCCGGGTGCTCTGGCTGGAGAAGCCCGCCGATGGGGTCAGTGGTCCCGCTGAGGTCATCGACATCATCGATGAGACCCACCCCGACTGGCAGGACTGGCGCAGCATCAACAACGTGCAGCTGCTCACCGAGGGCGACCGCGACCTGCTGCTGACCACGTTCAAGAGCGCCCGCACCGACAGCGGGCTCGTCGACACCGGCAGCATCGTGCTGTGGG
The DNA here is from genome assembly GCA_047621685.1 of Myxococcota bacterium. GTDB lineage: Bacteria > Myxococcota_A > UBA796 > UBA796 > UBA796 > JAQXDW01. The sequence goes on from JBLHNG010000917.1 coordinate 358, forward strand.
ACGTCACCAACACCGACAAGCCCACCCAGGTCTGGGTCTACCCCCCGACAGGGTTCGTGGCTGCCGTCCATCACGGTCAGGTCCAGCAGACCGCCAGCGGGGAGCAGTGGCTCATCTACTCCCACAGCCTCGGTGCCAGCGAAGACCCGGACAACGGGGTGTTCGGCTCGGTCGGCATGGCCCGCTACAACGGCACTCAGCCCCCGGAGTACCTCGCCGACGGGATCCTCGGGGTCATTGATAAGTCCCTCGGCTTCGTGCGCGAGGCTGAGATTCCGCCACCGTATGATTGGCTTTTGGTGACGGACTCAGGCTGTGAGAATCCGCAGGCGGAGTGCAGTCTGGAGGGTCGGGTGGTGAGCGTGGGGCTGCCGGAGTTGGCCCCCGAGGGGCAGTCGGGTGCGTTTGGTGACCAGCGGTTTGTGACGCTGGAGTCGCTGCCCGATGCGTTTCAGCACGAGATGGTCTTTCCGTATGAGGCGGATGTGCTGGCTCGGGATGAGGTGGATGAGTTGGTTGCTGCAGGCGTGGGTTCTTGTGAGTGAACCGTGTCTGGGTGGGGGCACAAGGTGGGTAGTTCAGGGGAGCGGTCGCAAGGCGGGCACTCCCGAAGGTGAGCCGACTCCGACGGCTGCTGGAGCGGGCACTCAACGCAAGAAGTGCAGCTCCCTCGAACGAGCCCCATGAGCAGCCTAGAGTGAAGGGCGAGCAGGACAGGTCGGTACTATCCAAAGCAGAGATGGGCGAATCCTTGAAGTGCGGCGGTGATTCCAGCGACGTCTCCGTCCTTGGGCGCTGATCGCCACGGGTCCCCTCCGCGGTCCGCGCTGCACTCCCTGTCGGCGTCCGTTCTCACCAGACTGCCTTCCTCACCAGCCTCGGGTCGCTTGCTGCCTCCGGCCCCGCCAGAGAATCTGGCGTGCGGGGCCTCCGACACGGCCCACTCCAGTGTCCCCTTGCGCGCGCCCGGGCGGTCTGAGACTCCAGAGCAGGCGATCCAAAACAATACAATCAACAAAATTGGGGGGAAGGCAGCCACCTGACCGGCTTCGTCGGACTCACCCCGTCCCCGTGTCGCTCCCCGAATCGGCAGTTTACCCCGCCTAAAGGCCGGCTACTGCCGTCACTCACTGGGAAGAGAGGACTACAGCCAGGCAGCCACCTGACCGGCTTCGTCGGACTCACCCCGTCTCCTCCCCAACAACTCCGGGTCTCACCTTGGCGGTTTAGTCCACCCCACCCTTCTCAGGCCGCCAGCGGTCGAGTCTGCCGGGCAAAATACACCGTCGAAATCAGATAAAGCACCGTGCAGCTCACGCTGGTGATGTAGCTGAAGTTCATGAAGAAATCCAACCACGACAGCTCCGCCTGACCGAGGTCCTTGTAGAGCATCAGACTCACGCTCCCGAGATACCCAAACGCGTCGGTGACGTAGATCAAGAACCCGGCAGTGCCCACCGCGCCCACCGCGGCAATCAATCGGTCGAACAGCACGCAGCCATAGGGCACATACGCGAGGTACATCCCCAGTCCCACCGCGATCATCCAGTACGCCGGATCGAGGATCTGCATCTGGAACAGCAGGGTCGAGATGCCGATCATTGCCGTGCCCGACAGCATCAGGACGTGCACCATGAGCAGCGCCTTGCGGTTGTCCTTGATGAGCATCAGCAGGGCCAGACTCAGCAGGACACCGATGGTGATTGGGATCTCGGAGGTGGCCAGGATGGCGGGCTCGTCGGCGTAGCCGATGGCGGCCCAGATCTCGACGGCGAAGTTGTCCCGGAAGTCCCGATAGGCGGTCAGCAGGACGTAGAGCATGGTCAGCGGGAGCAGTCCGGGCAGGAAGCCGAGGAAGAACTTCTTGCGGGCGGCGGCGTCCATTGGGGCGCGCTTGGAGCGCAGCTTCTCGTCCTCTGCAGAGGGCGGCGGGAGGTTGGCGAGCATCCAGACAAACACCACCATCGGCAGCGCGAAGATCGCCCCGACAGCAACCGGCATCCAGAACTCCGAGATGCCGTAGTCGGTCACCAGGGTCCGCCCGACGCTCTTGACCACCCCGCTGGCGAGGATGTAGCTGGCGGACAGTCCGGCCCCGAGCACTTCCGAGAGCTTGCGGCCCTCCAGGAAGCCAAACACCAGCCCCCAGACCATGCCCAGGGGCAGGCCGTTGAGGAACAGGCACAGGGCGTTGTAGGGGGCGGGGACCACCGCGAACAGCAGCAGCGATCCCCACGCCACCGCGATGACCACCAGGATGGAGACCGCGCGCCTCTCGGCAGTCATCTCCGAGATGACCTTGATGCCGAGGAACTTCGAGCAGCAGTACCCGAGCACCTGGCTGATGATGTAGACCGTCTTCAGTGCGAGGGGAGCGGCGATGAGGGGCAGGGCCACCTCGCCGTCGAAGGTGGCTGCCGCGAACGGCTTGCGGAAGGCGTACATGCAGAAGTAGGTGCAGAACGCCGCGGTGATGGCGTAGACCGAGAAGATGAAGCCGTTCGCCTTGGCGAGTCGGGCGGTCAGCGCGGGGCTCAGCAGCATGGGGGATTCTCCTGGGCTGCCACGTTCTCATGTCAGACCCCAGGCGGCAAGCCTGTCCCAGCAATGTCGCTTAGAAGAATTGGGACTCACACGCAGGGAGCGAGCCGATGATCACCCGACTCGATCACATCGCGGTCGCCGTCGACGACCTCACTGAGGGAATCCGGCGCTTCACCGAAGACTTCGGGCTGACCTTTGAGGGACAGGAGGACGTGCTCTCCGCCGTCACCTCGACCGCCTTCTTCCCCATCGAGGGCACCCGCATTGAGCTGATCCACCCGCTCAACGGTCAGGGGCCGGTGCAGAAGTACCTGGAGAAGCGCGGTGGCGGGCTGCACCACGTCTGCTTCGAGACCGACGACATCGAGGCCGACATGCTCCGCCTCAAAGAGAAGGGCTACCGTCTGCTCTCAG
>JBLHNG010000918.1:0-3312 GCA_047621685.1 Myxococcota bacterium
CGGTGGGCTCGTTGACGAGCCGGATGACATCGAGTCCCGCCAGCTCACCGGCCTTGATGGTGGCCTGGCGCTCGCGGTGGCCGAAGTAGGCGGGAACGGTGATGACCGCCTGATGGACCGGGTGGCCCAGGCGCAGCTCGGCGTCATGCTTGAGCTTGGCGAGGATGAGGCTGGAGAGGCGCTCGGGCGTGTAGCTCTGGCCGCGGTAGTCGAACGTTCCATCGTCGGTGCCCATGTTCAGCTTCACGAACTCGACGACCTGCTCTGGAAAAGCAACCGCGGCCTGCTTGGCGTAATTTCCGATGATGATGTCGTCATCGTCGAAGAGGATGGCCGAGGGGGTGATGCGGTCGCCCTCGGCGTTGGGAAGGACTTCGGGTACGCCGTGCTTGTTGACAATGGCGATGGCCGAGTGCGTGGTCCCGAGATCGATTCCGACTGCAAAGGTGGTCATCAGGTTCCTGTAGGGTCTTGTCAGTGGAATGATGGTGGAGGGCGCGGCGCCTGCTCGCCCCAACATCCTCTAACGGTACTATAAGAGCGACATCGTGGGCCAGACACAGGGCAAGATGGTGTGTGCCCACGGCGGTTGATTCTCGATCAACATGCCTACAATCCCGACGTTATTGGAGAGGCTGGAGGTTTGATGGTCGACATGGATCCCCGAATGGAGCTAGCAGATCTGCTCGCTGATGTAGCCGCTTATGCTGCCTGGCAGGGCCTGTGCGGCGCGGAGATTCTCCCGGCGGAGACGGTGACCCCGCCGCCACGAGAGGCCACTGCCTCGCGATCACCGGCGCAGGCTCGGCGACCACCCCCGGCGCGCGCGGCGCGTTCCGCTCCTCCCGCGAAGGCCCCCCAGCGATCAGCGCCCCAGCGATCAGCGCCCCAGCGATCGGCACCCCCGAGCCCTGTCCCCCCGAAGAAGCCTGCACCGAAGCGCCGCGCTCCAGACAAGCCGCTGTCTTCAGCCTGGGCGAGCTTTGTGAGCGCCCCGAAGGCGGAGCCGATCGGTGCAGAAGCACTGACACAGCTCACCGAGCGCCTCAGTCCCAACCAGCCCTGCCCGGTCTGCCGCAACCGCCTCGAGATCGGCCGCGGGGAGCCCACCGCTGCTGTGGCGGTCCTCTCAGGGGAGACCCTGGTCCCTCAGGGACGCGCGATGCTCGCCGGGATGCTGACCCGGGTGCTGCGCATCCAACCCCGGGAGGTCTTCTTCCTGCCTGTCAATCGCTGCAAGAGCCACCACGGCAGCTCGGACGATGCGGAGCTTAGCTGCTCCACCATCCTCACCGCACAGCTCTCCGCGGTGCGCCCGCAGCTCTTGCTTGCCCTGGGACGGGATGCTTCCCGGGTGCTGTTCTCACCGCAGCAGATTCAGATTCGCCGAGGGCACTGGTCGGACTACCGCACGAAGCACGGGCCGCTGCCGACCCTGATGACCTTCCACCCCAACTTTCTGCTCCAGCACCCGGCCAACAAGGGCCATGCGTTCACGGACCTCAAGGAGTTCCGCGCCCGCATGGACACGCTGTAGGCCGACAGTGGGCGACTTCGCTGTGACTACTTCTTCAGCTTGAGGCTGGAGAAGATGTCCGCCATGGTGCCGAGATTGCCGGCTGCGTGGCTGCGAGGGGTCGGGGCCGACTGGGGCGCTGCGTCGGTGTCTGGATCGCTGACCTGCTTGATGCCCAGGCCCAGTCGCTGCCGGTCATCGTCGATGTTGAGCACTCGGACCTGCACTCGCTCCTCGACCCGCAGCACGGTGTCGGGGTGCTCGATGCGCTCCTTGGAGATGTTGGAGATGTGAACCAGCCCCTCCAGCCCCGGCGCAAGCTTCACGAACGCGCCGAAGTCGGTCAGCCGCATCACGGTGCCGGTGTAGACCCCACCGACCATGAATTCGGTGCCGACCTTGTTCCAGGGGGAGAACGCCGGATCCTTCATCGACATCGAGATGCGCTTGGTCTCTTTGTTGACCTCCAGGATGCGGACCGAGACCCGGTCGCCGCGGGAGGGCGGGGTGGCCTCGTCGGACCAGGCCAGCTCGGAGCGGTGGACGAGGCCCTGGATGCCGCCGATGTCCACAAAGACACCGAACTCACGCACACCGGTGACCACGCCGTGTGCGACATCGCCCGCTGCGGTCGTCTCCCACAACTCGACGGCCTTCACCTCGGCCTCCTCGTCGAGGATCACCCGACGGGAGAGCACGATCTTGCCCTCGGGCATGTCGATGATTCGAAAGGGGAAGACCTTGTCGATGTAGATGCTGGGATCGTCGCCGGGAAAGCGGTCGATCTGGGAGATCGGGCAGAACGCGGTGACGCTGCCGACAATGACGGTGAACCCACCGCTGTTGCTGCTCTTGACCCGTCCCTCGACGGGCACCCCGGCATCCTTGGCCTGCTCCAGCGTCTCCCGGTCAGCGTCGGGGCCACCGATGCGCTTGCTGAGCTGCATGCCGTTGGCGCCGATGCGGAGGACATACGCCGTGATGGAGGATCCGAGGGTTGGGCGCTCCTCCAGCTCGGACAGGTCGATCAGAGCCTCGGACTTTCCGCCGACATCGACGTAGACGGACTCGCCTTCGATGCGCACGACGGTGCCGGTGGCCTCGTTGCCGGGACGGTAGCGGCGGGGAGCACCAGACATCAGCTCGGCGAGCTGCTCAGGGGTGAGGTCGTTGACCTCTGCCATCAGAGCATCGACGTTCAGTGACGGACCGCGCTCCGGCGGTGCTTCCGGCTCCTCCACTTCGATCTGAACCGGGACCTCCGCGATGGGCAGCGGCTCGACGCTGTCGGTGTCAGGGGGAGCCGGGGCATCTTTCGGCCGTCGGATGGTCTTGTTTTCACGCATAGGATCTTTCCGGGCATGGATATCGAAGGGGCCCGCTATATCGCTTCCGGGGAAGCGATGCGATAGGAGGCGGGGCTGAGGAGGCCGCGCTGTCTGAGATCGACCCCCGTCTGCGACCGTTCGACTATGCCCTGCCTGAGCCTCTGATCGCCCGATATCCTCCGGAGAGCCGGGATGGTGGGCGGCTGCTGATGCTGGGAGAGGTCGGACGGGGTGATCGAAGGATCACTGATCTGCCCGACTGCCTCTCTTCGGGAGATGTCCTGGTCGTCAACAACACCCGGGTGTTGGCGGCGCGCCTGACCGCTCAGCGCCACACCGGCGGGGCGGTGGAGGTCTTGCTGCTGTCGGACACCGGGGCGGAGGATGGCTGTGTTCCGGCGATGGTGCGGCCCGGTCGCCGTCTGAAGGCGGGCGAGACCCTCACGATCCTCAAGGACGGAGTGCCGG
>JBLHNG010000919.1:0-3306 GCA_047621685.1 Myxococcota bacterium
GACCCCCCACCGCCGGCGGGCGAAGCTCCCCGATAGATCCGGCAGCTCACTGTCAGCCGGTAGTTCCCGATCGCGCCCTTCTTGCCGTCCACCCCGACGAGGTAGGTGTAGGGCTTGTCGACCGCAGTGCCCTTGACCGTGCCGCTGCCGGGGGAGTCGTCCATCTGACACTCGGCGATGGAGTGCTTGTCGTGGGGCACGCTCTGGGGATCCTGCCAGGCGACCATCGAGACGTCGAGATCCACGCAGTTGCTGTCGAGCCGCACGGTGGCTTCGTTGTTGGGCGGAACGATTAGACGGTAGATGACCTCGGGGGCCTGATCGTAGTAGTGAACCGCCGGGGTGCAGTAGGCGGAGTGTATGTAGAACTGGTCGTTCCAGATGCTGTTGCCGACCGAGGTGTTGCCCTCGACGACGTCGCCGCAGGACAGGGTGCCGACCACGCCGGTCCGGTTGGGGGAGGGGGTCGGGATTGGCTGATCGCACTCCACGGGCTCAGCCGCCAGCTCTGGATCGAGGACTTCGAGGGCAGGGATTACCCGGGCGAGGCTGGGACCGAGGTCGCTGCAGCCGAGGAGCAGGATGAGCATCAGGACCACCCCCGCTTGTCGTCAGACTGCCAGGCGGAGATGCCGTCGGCCAGAAACCAGCTGTCGTCGAAGCCGCGGTGGCGGAGGAAGCGGGCGGCCAGTCGGCTGCGCTCGACGTCGTCGCAGACCGTGATGAACCGGGTCAACGGTGGCAGCTCAGCGAGGTCGAGTCCGAGGGACTCAAACGGCATGCTCAGAGACCCGGGGATGTGACCGGCCCGGTATGTGGATGCCGCGCGGATGTCGATGACCAGCACCTTGAGCTTGCCAGCACTGAGCTGGGCGAGCATCTCAGCGATGGACTCCGAGGTGCGGGAGAGGTCGCCGGTCTCGAAGTCATCGGGGACCTCGACTGCAGGGCTGTTGGAGCGGCTGCGGCTGGCAGCGGTCATCTGCTCGGCGCGCTCGCGGTCCACAGCGTCTTGACGCTCCTGGACGGCACGGGCGGCCTTACCGATGATCTTGAAGGGCAGGTTGATCAGGCGATCGAGCATGACCCGATTATAGCCCGCGCCGCCCGTAGACCCAGCTCAGCTCTGCCAGACGCTGTGCATCGTGCATCGGCAGCTCCCGGACTCGCCAGCACCAGTTGCCCTCTGCGACCCCCGGGGTGTTCATCCGGGCATGGCCGTCGAGGTTGAGGACATCCTGCATCGGGGCGATGGCCCAGCGCGCGGTAGAGCCCCAGGCCAGGCGGATGAAGTCCCAGCCGGCGTCGTTGCCGTCGCAGCCGGCGTAGACCCGGTAGCGGTGCTTCGCGGCCTCGGGGGCGGAGTGGTACCAGCCCCGGGCGGTGTCGGTGTCGTGGGTGCCAGTGTAGGCCACCCAGCAGTCGCCGTCGTAGTTGTGGGGCAGGTAGGTGTGGGTGGCGTCTCCACCGAAGGCGAACTGGAGGACCTTCATCCCCGGCACCCCGAGCTTCTCCCGCAGTGCGTCGACGTCCGGGGTGATGACCCCGAGGTCCTCGGCGATGATCGGTACCCCGCCGCAGCGCTTGCGAACCGCCTCGAACAGGGCCGCGCCGGGGCTGTCTCCCCACACACCAGCGCGGGCGTCCTGGGTCTCCGCGGAGATCTCCCAGGCCGCGCAGAAGCCGCGGAAGTGATCGACCCGCAGGATGTCGACCTGATCGAACATCGCGGCGAACCGGTCCGCCCACCAGGAGAAGCCTGATGCCTCATGTGCGGGCCAGTTGTAGAGCGGATTGCCCCAGCACTGGCCTTGCTCGGTGAAGTCGTCCGGCGGCGCTCCAGCGATCGGGTCTGGCCGCCACTTTCCTTTCGCCCACCGGAAAAGATCGCGGTTCATCCAGGTGTCCACCCCGTCTCCGGCGACGAAGATCGGCAGGTCGCCGATGATCTGGATGCCCCGGGCTGCGGCGGCCTGTCTCACCGCACTCCACTGGCGGAAGAAGAGGAGCTGGGCGGCGAGGTGGCGGTGGATGAGGGCGTCGTGCTGCTCAGTAAAGGCATCGAGCGCGGCGGGCTCCAGGTCGATCAGCTCCTGGGGGAACTGCCACCAGCCGTCGACGTTGTGGTGCTCGCGGACGGCCTCGAACAGCGCCCACTGGAGCGCCCATGGACGCTCACTGCCAAACTGCTCCACCGCGCTCCGATCCCGCTCCACCAGCCGATCACAGGCTCGATGAAGCAGCGGACGATGCCAGCGATTCAGCGCATCAATGTCGACCCGATCCGGGCTGTGCGGACGCTGTCCCAGCTCATCGACACCCAGCAGCCCATCCACGATGAGGCGGTCCAGCGAGATGAGGTGCGTCGCGCCCGCGAAGCTGCCGGGGCTTCCATACGGCGAGAAGCCACCACCGGTGGGATTGAGCGGGAGGACCTGCCACAGTGTGCAGCCAGCCGAAGCCAGCCAGTCGAGGAAGCGGTACGCAGACTCACCCAGATCGCCGCAGGGGCCGGATCCGGGGAGGCTGGTGGGATGAAGAAGGATGCCTGCACGTCTCATTCGACCCTCTATTCTGGCGGGCTCTCCTTGAGCCACAACGGATCATGGGATAGGGGCCGGTCTTGAGGGGAACTCCCCCAACGTTTTTCGATGGAGATCACCATGGCAGCCAACAAGTCCGCACGCCTTCGCGCCAAGCTCAAGGCCAAGTCCCGCAAGGAGCGTGCCCGCAAGGCCGGTCTGCTCAAGGTCCGCAAGCCCGGCGGTCGCATGAAGCGCATCAAGCGCATCACCCGCCGTTAAGAGCCTGCTTCTCTGAAGCTGCTCGCGTTTCTTTGACGTTGCTCCAGCCCCCACACTGATTTTTCGGTGTGGGGGCTAAGCACGTTTGACGACGGCTTTGTCTGGCAGGACTCGGTGAGGGTCGGCGGCAGCCGGGCGAGCTGACGATTCGGGGAGTGGTGTGGAGGCGGGCGGATTCCGATGGAGCCGGTCGGGTGGCTGCCTCACGGACTTCCCTCTGAGTAGCGGCAGTAGCCGGCCTTTAGGCTGGGTAAACTGCCGATTCGGAGTGAGACACGGGGACGGGGTGAGTCCGACGAAGCCGGTCAGGTGGCTGCCTTCCCCCCTAATTTTGTTGATTGTATTGTTTTGGATCGCCTTGTCTGGAGTCTCAGTTCGCCCGGGCGCGCGCAAGGGGACACCGGAGTGGGCCGTGCTGCAGGGGCCGCACGCCAGATTCTCTGGCGGCCCCGGAAGCAGCAAGCGACCCGAGGCCGATGAGGTTGGCAGTTTCTGAACAGGG
>JBLHNG010000920.1:0-3304 GCA_047621685.1 Myxococcota bacterium
ACGCAGCATGGGGAAGCCTCAGTTCAGGGGAATCGATCCTTGATCTATCACATCTGGGCCGCCAAATGCAGCCCTTCAGGCACGACTCAGAGCACCGTCGCAGCGACAATCGTCGAGGCGACTGCTCCCACCCCGGCTGCGGATAGTGCAAGTGGTAGTTGTGTGTTGACGTGATCCATTAAATCGCAGCCCGTAAACATGGAGGAAAGGATCGTCGTATCCGATATCGGGGAGCACTGATCGCCGAACACCGCGCCGCCCAACACCGCGCCAAAGCAGACCTGGACAAACACCGGGTTCTCCGGGGCCAGCGCCCAGGCCAGGGGCATGGCGACCGGGAAGATCACTGCGTAGGTCCCCCAGCTCGTGCCGGTCGAGAACGCGATGAACATGCACAGCGCGGTCAGGGCGGCGGGAAGGGCGATGGGCGGAAAGCTGTCGCCGAGCACCGCGACGAGGTAGGCGGCGGTGTGCAGCTCCTTGGCGACGGTGCCCATGGTCACAGCGAGGCCGAGGATGATGGCGCCGATGGTCATGCTCTTGCAGCCGTCCATGAAGCCGTCCATCACGTCCGCCACTGCCATGCCCTTGATCAGCGCGATGCCGATGGCGGTGAGCACGCAGCCCATGAACGCCTCGTTGATCCAGTTCTGCCGATCGATGACGTAGGGCACCACCGCGACCAGGATCAGCACTGCGATGGGCAGCACGAAGTCGATCAGGCCGGGCTGGTAGCCATCCGCAGCGTTGTCGGCGGGGTTGGTGTCGGTGGGCGGAAGCATCGGCTTTGCTCCCGGACCATCCAGCGCACCGGTCTCTCGGGCGCGGGTCCGGGCGGCGGACATCTTCTTGCCCACCCACGGCAGCAGCCCCAGGGAGAAAAAGAGCGTGCCGAGGACCGCGAAGATGGCGTAGAAGTTGTACTTCAGCGAGGAGATAAACATCTCCATGCCGGCGTTCTCGTCGGGGATCAGCGGAATGGTGCCCGCGACCAGCCCGGCGACAAAGATCGGCCAGGCGTTGAACGGCAGGATGGTGGCGATCGGGCTGGAGGTGGAGTCCACGACATAGGCCAGCTCCTCATGGCTGACCCGCTCTCCATCTGCGACCGGCTTGACGGTGGTTCCGGTCAGCACGGTGCTGACGGTGCCGCCCTGGTGGAAGATGCAGCCGAGCAACCAGGTGAACACCAGCGCACCCCGTGGCCCCCGGGCGAACCGCTTGCCGACCGCTTCGGCGAAGTACAGCGCGCCACCAGTCCGCTCCCAGATGCCGATGAGCCCGCCGAGGCACCACAGGTAGATCAGCAGGATCTTGGCGAAGGACTCGCTGCCGAGGGCGGGCAGGAAGAACTTCGTGATGATGTTGACGTCAGAGACCTCTCCGGTCTGAAACCAGAGCACCAGGCCGCCGCTGGCGATGCCGAGAAACAGCGCGGGGAGGACCTGCCGGGTGGCGAACGCCAGCCCGATGGCGAGGAGGGCGGGGATCAGCGAAAGGAAGCTGGGATCGACCCCTTCCATGGTGGCCTCCGAGGCTGTGAAGGATGGTCGCCGAGTATACCGCTCACCACGTGATCGACCGGAGTCAGGCGCCCTCATTGCTGGGGAGCGGGGCTCGGAGGAGCGGGGTGTTGACGCTACCCGAAGTCGGCGATGGCCTGGGTCTCTCCGCAGAACACACAGGAGATGGCTTGTGTGCTCCAGTCGCAGGCCGGGCAGCTCCCGCCAGAGGCATAGACATCGAAGTGGTGCTCGTTGCCGCAGCGCCACAGCGCCCCCATCGGCGGGGCCTCGGAGCAGGCGGGGCACCGGGCGGTGGGCTGGCGGGGGCCGCTGAGGAGGTCACCCCGGGCACGGGCGACCCGAAGGCCCACGAAGCTGCGCCAGGCAGCATAGATGGCGATGATCCCCAGCCAGTAGGACTGCAGGAAGATCACTGCGCAGATTCCGCCGATCACCGAGGTGACCAGACCCATCGCAGCGGCGATGGCGAGGCTGCGCTCTTGTCCGACGAAGAACCACAGCAGCGCCCGGACAATCTGCCCCCCATCCAGTGGGTAGATCGGCAGGATGTTGAACAGGAACAGCCCGCCGTTGATCACCGACAAGGTGATGAGCATCGTCTCGAAGTCCGCCGAGAGGTGCCCCCGGAGGAGGAACCACAGGACGAGGGTGACCGGGACGAGGAGGAGGTTGACCAGCGGACCGGCGACGATGCTCCACAGGTGGGCACCAGGACGCGGCGGCGGACGCACATACGCCACGCCACCCAGTGGCCACAGCATGATCTGCCGCGCCTCTCCGCCGACCGACCGACACGCCAGGGCATGGCCGAACTCGTGCATGAGCACCAGGCCAAACAGGGCGATGTACTCCGTGATGTTCCACACTATCGAGGAGTACTGGTCCGCCCGCCACTGAATCTCCAGCAGCCCGATGACCGCCCAGCTCCAGTGGAGGTAGACGTCGATGCCCCGGAAGGCAAACAGGCGCATGGAGCCAGAGACTGGAGCGGACATGGGGCATCCTATATCGCGGCGAAACTGCCGCCAGGGTGAGAGGAGGCGTTCTTGTGAGCGCTTTTGAGTCCCCGCTGATGCACAGGACGGTCCTTTGAGCCTGCGGATAGTGGTGAGTGGTGAGTGGTGAGTGGTGAGTGGTGAGTGGGTGGATGTCCGGATGGGGCCGCAAGGCGGGTAGTACAGGGGAGCGGCCGCAATGCGGGCACTCCCGGAGGTGAGCGAAGCCGCGAAGCGGGCACTCAACGAAAAGAGTGCAGCCCCCTCGAACGAGAGCCATGAGCAGCCCGAAGGGGGCGAAGTGGTGCGAAGTGGCCAGAAAAAGCATGGCGCGGAGGATGGCGGACCTCGACCACACGGTGAGGGAGGACCCTTCGGAATCGAAAGCCACGAGGCTGAGAGCGCCCCTGGCTGAGAAGACCGAAGGGCGAGCAAGACAGGTCGGCACTATCAAAAGCAGAGATGGGCGAATCCTCGACTGGCGGTGATTCCAACCCCGTCTCCGTCCTTGGGCGCTGATCGCTACGGGTCCCCTCCGCGGTCCGCGCTTCACTCCCTGTCGGCGTCCTCTCTTGTGCGACTGCCCGCCTTACCTGCCTCGGGTCGCTTGCTGCCTCCGGGGCCGCCAGAGAATCTGGCGTGCGGCCCCTCCGACACGGCCCACTACGGTCTCCCCTTGCGCGCGCCCGGGCGAACTGAGACTCCAGAGCAGGCGATCCAAAACAATACAATCAACAAAATTAGGGGGAAAAGGCAGCCACCTGACCGGCTTCGTAGGACTCA
>JBLHNG010000921.1:0-3291 GCA_047621685.1 Myxococcota bacterium
GACGTACCGCTCCAGGGCATCCCTGGTGTAGGACTTCTCGGTGGAGAGCATCGGCCGGGCATGGCGCACGGTCGAGCCGGTGGACAGCTCCTCGGGCTCGACGGCGGCGAGGAACTCATGGTCAGGGTCCAGTGCCCGGAGTTTCTCGGTGAGGTCGTCGTACTCCTTGTCGGTGATCAGCGGGGTGCCCGCCCGATACGCCGTGTTGTAGCGGGTCAAATCCTTGACGATGTCTGCGGCGGTCGAGGTGGTTTTAGGGGCTGCGGAGCCGCCGAGGCTGAGAGGGGTCTGGTTGCTCATGGTTCGCTTCCGGGTTGGTTTTCGTGGTCGATGTGTAGCCGTGTGAACTCATTGCGTCATTAGGACACTTTGTGTTGAGCCATATTCTGTCCGGGACAGCAGATCATCGAAGCGCCTGCATCATCGAGACTCCTGCTGCCGCTCCAGCTCTTCGAGCACCGCGTTGGCCTGCTCGACGATGGACGGAAGGTGCGGGCGCAAGCTCTCGGTGGCCATGAGGCGGCCGAGGGTGAGGATGGTGAACCGCTCCTCGCCCTCATCGAGGTCCATCTCCTGAGCCGCCAGCCAGCTCTGGAGGCGGCTGCGGATCGGGAGTCGGGAGTGGTGGATGGCCCGCTCCAGCAGCGCGAAGGTGCTCTTGGTGGTCAGCCGGGTCCGAGGTGGGATGGCGGCGTGCAGCCGGACGTTGGCCCCGAAGCCCTCCTGAGAGCGACGGATCCGCCCGAGGTTCTGGGCCATGCTCAGCCAGGCACGGAAGACCGGCATCTGGAGGGTGCCCGGTGGCTGCAGTCGAAGCTCCACCCTCGGCCAGCAGCGGACTGGACCATCGGGATCGACTCCGGTGCGCAGATCGAGGGTCAGCACCAGCTCGCCGTCTGCGATCACCGGCGCGAAGCCGACCAGCTTGAGACGCGCAGCCCGGGAGCGGTAGGGGCGGACATCGCCGAGGGGACGGCGCTGGGTGGAGGGGTCCCAGTCGAACAGCTCATCGCACAGCACCAGCAGGCTGGCGGCTGGATCGAGGTCGGGATCGATGGTCTGTCCCACCGCGGCATGAAGCAACGTCGCCCGAACCGCGGCGCGCACGACCTCTGGACGCAGGCTGTCGACCCGCTGGCAGATGCGCAGCAGATACCAGGCGCCGAGCAGGGCGTGGTCGGGCTGCCCGGTCCGACGCTGCTCGCTAAACCACCGGGAGAGTGCTGGCTCTGAGATGGTGTCGAAGCACTCGTGGGCCTCCAGATCCCGGATGCACTGCTCGGTGAGGGTTCGACCCGCACCCTCGACGCTCTCCTGGACCGCCCCCAGCGCGTCCCGAAGCCCCCGATCGGTGCGGAAGAGATCCTCGGTCGGCGTGGTGTAGCGGGGAAACAGGAGCATGCCGACGTCGTGGAACAGGGCGGTGAGGCTGAAGGCGGCGAGGAACTCCCGGCGGGCCTGCTGACCGGGGCGCAGCCCAGAGCGGCTGGCGAGCACGTCGACGAGCCGGGCGGGCTCTCCAGGGCGCCCGATGAGGTGGAGTGCGCAGAAGAAGTGTCCGGCGATGTAGACCTCCAGGACGTGCTGGAGGTGCCCGGCGGCGAACCGATCGCTGTCCACGCCGCGGGGGGCGCCGATCTCGGTGAGGTGCCCCCGGACATCCTGCTCCCGGGGCAGTCCGCCCTCTAGTCGGGCGTGGTGATCGACCAGGGTGGCGAGGGCCTCAGTGAGCGGGCCGGGCTGGTGGATGTGGGTGGGACGGCTGCCGTAGAGGGCGAACCGGAGGCTCTCCCGGAGGACGAGGGCCAGATCGGTGCGAAACCGCCAGCGCTCGGAGTCCAGTCGGGTGTCTGGCTCCAGGCGATCCGGTGCGGACGAGCCGAGCGGTGGGGTGAGGAGCTGGAGGGCGAACCACAGCCGCATCCAGTTGCGGATCATCTCCGACTCATGCCACTGGGCACCGCCCCACTCCACCAGCAGTGTCGGCAGCTCGCTCCGGGTGAGGTCGCACGCTCTGGCCCAGGCCCGGTCGGACTCCGCTCCAGCGCGTCCGGTGGCGTTGATGCTGCTGGCCTGGGCATGAAGCTCGGTCCACATCCCCAGGAGCGGCAGCGCAGCCGGCGGGCTGTGGGCCTCCCAGTCCATGGGGCGCGGGAGGTCGGGCAGCGCGGCCTCCATGATCTGCCCGAGCAGCTCCAGTCGAGCCGGCAGTCCGTCTGCTTGACCCGGGATGGTGTTGGCCAGACGACGGAGGATGTCGATGAACGCCTGGAGCGCGGCCCGCTCCGGCTCCTGGGCCAGCTCCTCCACAGCGATCTCGCTGCCAAGGACAAGGTGACACCCCCACTCCGCGATGCTCTCGACCATGCGGTGGAGGTCGTCCCGATACCAGGGCTGCACCAGGGCGATCTGGATGTCTCTCAGCAGCTGAGCCCCTCCCGACAGCGGCTCCAGGAGCTGGGCATGGGAGGCGGAGAGCAGCCGCGCGGTCTCCCGGGCCAGCTCGGCCTTGGCCCGCGAAGCCTGCGCCCCCTTGAGCGCGCCGATGGTGTAGAAGAGGTCGGTGAGGTGTGATAATTCCTGTTGGAAAGCGGACTGTAGTGGGACGAGGAATTTCGACTCCCCCTTGATCCAGACCGCGACCTCGCTGATGTGATCCCCGGCGCGCCGTCCAAACACCACCATCAGCCCGTCACCAGTGTGGACTCTACGGGCGAAGTCCTGACGCCGGAAGTGGAGGATTGGCAGCCTGGCGAGCAGGGCCTCAAGCTCGGCTTCCACCAGCGGCTCGGCCGGCGCGGTCAGGTCCGCACATCGTGCGCCAGCCCGGTCTGAGAGCCCGCTTGGCATGTGGCTGCGCCAGATCGCGGTGATGTCCAGCAGCATCGCGCTGCGCCGAATGGCCTCCACCAGCAGCAGCTCGACAGGACGCTGTGGCTCATCAACGGCGGCCTGGAGGAGCCGGCTGGCGATCTGCTGGAGCAGGCTCACGGCGTGCTCCGGGGAATGTTGGAGAGGAAGTCCTGGAGGTCGGGCAGGCGGAGGGGCTTGGTGAGGATCTCCAGATCCTGATCCGCGGGGCTGGCGGACTGGATGATGTCCTCGAGTGTCTCGTCGTAGTACGCCGAGACCATGATCACCGGGATGGCGGCGTTGGCCTCGGTGGGCTGCCACTGCCAGATCGGACTGGCGGCGATGGCGGGTGCGAACGGGGCCTCGTCGGGCCAGTGTCGGGTGCGCAGCCACCACAGCAGCAGGCAGCCGCCCCAGATCCGCAGCGGGCGGGGATCG
>JBLHNG010000922.1:0-3290 GCA_047621685.1 Myxococcota bacterium
GGCGTTCGGGGTGGTGCCGCTGCTCATCGCCTCTGGTCTGCCCGGTCGGCTGCTCGGCGTGGCGTGGCAGGAGCTGACCGTGCTGCCCACCGGCGGGCTGGCAGACAACCTCGGCGCCTACATTCCCTATGCACTCCACCGGGAGAGCTGGGCGGTGTCGGCCTTCTCCGCGTTCGTGTTCGCCCAGTGCATGCACTACGCCACGGTGATCAAGGTGCTGCCGCAGATCGCACCGGGCGGACGGGGTGCAGACGCGGTGGTCGGGCTGTCCCGCATTCCGCGTCGGGGCTGGGTGGTTGGGGTGGTGGTGCTGAGCGCCGCCGGATTCATCGGCTACACCATGGACTTCCGTGAGGCCCGGAATTGGTACGCGATCATCGCAGCGGTTCATGCCTGGGTCGAGGTGCCGGTGCTGCTGCTGGCGCTGGTGCCGGGACTGGAGCGCGTGCGGGGAGCAGGGCCAGCATGATCGGGCTGCTGCTCGTCCCGGGCTGTCGGCTGTTTCGACCCGCGACCATCGGGGTGGGACCGGGCGGCCCCCGCCGGCAGATCGTCTCCGGCGGACTCCTGCTGAGCCTGCGACACGAGCCGCTGCTTCGACGAAAGCCACCGGTGGAGTCCGACTGGGGGGGAAGACGAGGAAGACACCAGTGAAGACGGGGACACCGGTGAGGGCGACGACACGGGCTGACGGCTTGCATACGTCACTTTGTTCAGACTCCGCATGAAGCATCATGGTTTTCGATAAAATCGGCTCTTTAACCGCTTGTCAAGAAATTGTGTACCGATTGACGGACTACCCTACTGTCATATCAACTGTGACCATGATTGTTCGTTCGGACTCCAAACAAACTCTGTCGACACAGAACCGAACCACGGACAACAGCCAGATGCGTGCCCACAACGCCGGGGTGCTCCTGCGCCACATCTGGTCGATGGGCGAGGAAGGGGTCTCCCGGGCGGGCCTGTCCCGTCAGTGCGAGCTGTCACGCTCGACGGTCTCCGGCATCATCAGCCAGCTTCTGGACGCCGGGCTCATCCACGAGTCCCACCAGGCCCGCTCCACCGGGGGCCGCCCGCCGATCGTGCTGCGATTTGTCGATCAGCACTCCTGGATCGTCGGCGTGGAGCTGGGGGCCTCGCATGTCTCGGCAGTGCTCTGCGACCTGCGCGGTCGACTGAGGCTGGAGCTGCACACCGACCACGACGTCCAGGGCGACCCAGACGGCAGCGTGCGGCTGATGGAGAAGCTCATCGCCCGCTGCCTGGCCCACCCGGTGGTCCGTGGAAAGCGAGTCATCGGCATCGGCGTGGGTGTCCCCTGTCCCATCGATCCGGCTCACCCCGACCAGCTCTCCACCCGCATCCTCCCCCGCTGGGGAGACATCCGGCTCGGCGCGATGCTCCACAGCCGGTTCGGCCTGCCCACCTTCATCGACAACGACGCCAACTTCGGCGCCCTGGCCGAGCGGTGGTGGGGGGCTGGGCGGGGGCACGACAACTTCGCCTACATCAAGGTCGCCACCGGTGTGGGCGCTGGCCTGATCATCGACAGCCAGATCTTCCGGGGCTCCGGCGGCATCGCTGGTGAGATCGGGCACACCACCATCGACACCCGAGGCCCACGCTGCCGGTGCGGTCTGAGCGGCTGCCTGGAGGCAATGATCGGCACTGCGTCGCTGCTGCGGCGCTACCACAGCCTCAGCCCCGGGTCCCACAGCCGGGTCACCGGGCTCGACGACATCATCGATCTCGCCGACGCCGGTGATCCCGTCGCCGAGCAGATCATCGGCGAGACCGGTGGCTACCTCGGCATCGCGGTGGCCAACCTGCTCAACATCTTCAATCCGGCCTGTGTGGTCCTCGGCGGAAGCCTGACCCGGGTCGGAGATCGACTGCTTCGTCCGCTCCGGGAGACCATCCAGGAGCGGGCGCTGTGGCACTCCATCGCCGGTGCCGAGGTCTGCCTGACCACGCTTGGCGACGAAGCCATCGCGGTTGGCGCTGCGACCCAGGTCCTCGCCTTCGCGCTCAACGACCCGACCCTCTTTCAGACGACCCAACAAAGGAGCTGAGATGCACACACCCAACTGGATCCTCAACATCAGCCTCGCGCTCGCGCTCGGTGGCACCCTCATCGCATGCGGCGACAAGGACGACACCGCCTCTGAGGAGGCCGACGCCGACACCGACGCCGACACCGACGCCGACACCGACGCCGACACCGACGCCGACACCGACGCCGACACCGACGCCGACACCGATGCAGACACCGATGCAGACACCGATGCAGACACCGACGCCGATCCCACCAACCTGCTCGCAGATGCTGGCTTCGAGGGCAAGGACCTCGGCAGCTGGCTGATCTACCCTACCGATCTCGCCAACTGGGAGATCGTCTCCACCGGCGACATCCTCTACAAGAGCAGCGACACCTTCACCGCCTACGAGGGGAGCTCCTCCCTGAAGGTGTACGGCCAGTGGTCGGGCTGGGAGAACGAGACTCCGATCTACCAGGAGTGGCCAGCGGCAGAGGGTGACAGCTTCACCCTGTCCGGCCAGCTGTGGATGCATGCCGACGACCCGCTCATCGCCACCCACACCTACGCCTACCTGTCGATCAAGTACTTCGACGACAGCTACAACTTCTACGGCTCGTCCGACTCCGACTGGATGGACTCCGCAGATGCCACGAACGCCTGGATGGCGGTGTCTGTGACCGGCAAGGTGCCCACGGGCGCCACCAAGGTCCAGGCCGCCGTCGAGTACTGGCAGTGCAAGGGCGACAAGAGCAGCGGTGAGTGCTGGGACGGCAACGGCGCGGTCTACGTCGACGACCTGTGGTTCTACCAGAACTGAGCCATCTCCCCCTGCTGACCTGATCCCGGAGTCGACGTGCCCCCCGCCCTGCTGATCCTGCTTGGAAGAACCGCTGTCGCCCAGGACAGCACGGCGGCTCCCCGCGCCCCTGATGCCCCCAACACCGTCACCATCCACCACGACGACGACGGGTACACCCTGCTGGTCGACGGCGAGGTGACGATGGTCCGCGGCATGAACTGGGGGTACATGCCGATCGGGGAGAACTACGGCTACGACTTCTGGGGCAAGCCCGACCACTTCATCGAGACGGCCCTGCGCACCGAGATGGGGCTGCTCTCAGCGATGGGGGTCAACTCCATCCGCCAGTACGACGTCATCCCGCCGAAGTGGGTCCGCTGGATCTACGACAACTACGGCATCACCACGATGATCAACCCCCTGGTCAGGCGCTACGGCACGACATGGAC
>JBLHNG010000923.1:0-3283 GCA_047621685.1 Myxococcota bacterium
AGCGCACCCCCCACCGCTCCCCGCCACACACCACCGCGACCGCCAGCTGTGCGGCGACCGCGGCGTCCCGGGCGATTGACTGCGGGGTCCAGGCCCCCTCCCCCCCTGGCGACAGCGCGACCACCACCTCCACCACCCGGCCCCGCCCCTCACCGTCGACCACCAGGGCATTCGCAGTCGCCGAGCGTGGGGCCGCCCGCTCTGCGATCGGGGCCAGCTCACCGAGAAGGTCTACATCCTCGACCACCGCCAGACAGCTCGCCGCCAGCAGCGGGTCGCTCGGGAGCTGCTCGTTCAGCGCGAGCTGCAGCCGACCCAGCGCCGCCCGATGCCGGTGGGGTTCTCCCTCCGCCGCCGCGACGGCCTGGAGAAGCTCGGGTAGCGCAGCCATAAAGAAACGCCCTGTGGATGGGGTCCACAGAGCGTATCAGGGCCGACAGCAGAGCCGCCGACTCAAGAGCGACGCCACGTCTCCTCAGGGATGAACGGGCGCCACTCCTTGGGTATTCGAAACTCCGCCAGGGCGATGGCGATCATGGAGGTGTAGCTCGGGGTGGTCGGATACCGGGCCAGCGGCATCCTCGCCTCGTCCGGAGTCCGCGCACCCTTTCGCTGGTTGCAGCGAATGCAGGAAGCCACGAGGTTCTCCCAGGAACCCACCCCGACCCGCATGCCGGTCCACGGCAACACAACCCGCCCCTGCACCGCATACGAACGAGGCACGACGTGGTCGATGGTCAGCAGGTCGATCAGCGGACGCCCCCGCGGAGTGCGTGGCTTTGCGGTGCAGTACTGGCAGGTGAACTTGTCGCGAGCCAGCACGTTGCGGCGGGTCATGCCGACGTTGAGCTTGATGCGCACGTAGCGCTTCAGGGTCACGACTGCTGGCCAGGGCATCGCAAAGTTCGGCGAGCGGATCTGTCGGGAGTAGTCGGCAACGACCGAGACCTTCTCGTCGAGGACCAGGCAGGTCGCCCGCTCCCACGGCAGCACCTGCATCGGGCTCCAGTCAGCGTTGAGCAGGAGGACATTCTTCATGGCGGATCTCCTGAAAGAGAAACGAGGGGACACGGACAGGATTCCATGCCTTCATGATTTTCTGAGACTTTTTGAGGGCTTGGGCACCAATCAGTTGAATTCAGTGCCGCCCTTTCGAGTGAGATACTTCGGGTTGATGCTCTTGAGCTGCACCCGGCCAAGCTCCAGGTGACGCCGCTCGATGCCAGGTCGGACGACCACGCCCTCTCGGATGTGGGTGGCTTTCCCTGAGACCGCCTCCAGCCCTCCGGTGTGCTCGGCGAGGGCGGTTGCTGACAGCGGCCCCCGATACACCACCGGGACCCGGCTCAGCCCCATGGCCTCCACCGCAGCGGAGAGCGCGACATCGTCGAGGTACTTTCCAATGCCCGGATCCCCGACGTAGATGTCGAAGACCCGGAAGCCGAGGGTCTCGTCAGCCCCCGCCGAGGCGGCATAGGCAAGGTCCTGGACCCCGCGCCCAAACACCTCTCCCAGCACAAAGACCGACTCTCCAGTGGTTCCGAACACCCGATCAATGCACGCAGCGATGTCGAGGTGACGGGCGACCCGGAGGTAGAGGTTGTCGGCGTTCTCCGGCGCATCGGGCACAAACGCGAGCCCCCGGCTGGCAAATCCCTTCGAAGAGACGACGAGGCGTCCGTGCTCGGGGTGGGCCATCTGCGGACTGACCAGCCCCAGCTGTGCCCAGGTGCCGTGGATCTTCTCGGTGAAGACCACCGCCTCGCCCTGTACGAGGACGTCGGGGTAGCGCTTGATGTTCTCGATGTCGTAGCGAAGCGTGCGGTCGTGACCCGCGCCATAGACCAGGCCGCTCATCGTGGTGGGGACGGGCGGCTCGTACTTGACAATTCCCAGATCCTCCGTGACGTCCTGCCCTGCGATCCAGCCGGGCCGGGCGGGGTAGCAGATGCCCTGCGAGAGCACCCCCCGCAGCCGGATGGCCTTGACCCGGTTCGCCTTGCTGCCGGCCAATCTACCGGTCAGACCAAGTTCTTCGAGGATCGCACCCGGTACGATGGACTGCTCGGGGATGTAGGCGACCAGATCGCCGTCGGTGTATGCCCCCTTGCCCACGACCGAGCAGTAGCCGCCGATTCGGGCGATCTCCAGGGCGTCGGCGTTGTGGTGGGGTTCGATGAGAACCGGGACAACCTGTACAGCAAACGTAGCCATGACTGACCTCCGAAGTCAGTGAGAAACTCTGGCACCAGTCAGCGGGCCGGACAGTATCCGGCCCGACTGGTGCACTTTTGTCTGAAACGGGGGCTTCACCCCCAAACCCCCCGCTTCGCGCAGGCATCCTCTGAAACAGACTGTCCACCAGAAGGGGATGAGATGACCGGTGCCGAAATTCTGAGTATTCTATGAACGATTCGACACACAAACGAGTCGACAGAACCCTGCCTCTCGACAGAATCCAATGCTGCTTAATTGCAGAAAAGAAAAAACCCCGGGGTTGGCCCGGGGTCTTGACTTCGAGGGTGCTGATGCGTTCCCTATTCCGTCGTAGACCCCGGATAGTTTGTTCCTGCAGACGAATCAGTCGGCTCCATACCTGGCTTCACCATGCTTTGATTCCAGCGACAAGCCAGAAGCCGACCGGCTTCGATCCTGTGGACTGGGAATCGCTGGGATAGGCGGAACATGGTTGGCTTTCTGGTCCTTGTGTTGCGGGAACGGAAGTCAGCGTTGAGTCTGACGTTGGTTTTGAGCAAGTAGAGCTTACCCACACGGTAATGAATACTCGTCAAACGTCACCCTGTCCACCACATTTTGAGAGCGGTTATATCCAGCCGGCTCACACTGGAGGATGTTGTGTCAGGTTTTGTTCCTTACCACCCGTCGCGAATCTCCCCGGAAGACGGGCTCGATCGCCTCAAGGATCTCCACACAGAGCTGGAGGGACGCCGGAGTGTTCGGCACTTCTCCGCCGACCCCATCCCCCGGGCGCTGATCGAAGAAGCCATCATGGCGGCCTCCACCGCACCCTCTGGCGCCCATCGGCAGCCCTGGCGGTTTGTCGCCATCTCCGCCCCCGCCATCAAGCACCGCATCCGGGTCGCGGCAGAGGCGGAGGAGAAGCGCAGCTACGAGAGCCGGATGCCTGCGGAGTGGAAGGACGCCCTCGCCCCCCTCGGCACCACCTGGCAGAAGCCCTACCTGGAGATCGTGCCCTGGATCGTGGTGGTGTTCGCCGAGAACCATCGGCTGATGCCCGACGGCAGCAAGCGCAAGAACTACT
>JBLHNG010000924.1:0-3273 GCA_047621685.1 Myxococcota bacterium
ATCAAGTTCACCGCCGGGATGAAGACCTGGATCACCACCCAGCAGGCCGCCATCGCCACGCTGGGTGGAGATGCCAAGGTCGGCCGGATTCGAGGGGTGCTCTCGGTGGTTGAGTCGAAGATGCACGACTTCCAGCAAGGCAAGGCGGTCGATCTCACCACCCTGCCCGCCGCCCCCACCGCTGCCACAGGGACCGCAAACACCACCACCGCGCTGCCGGAGCTGATCGGCGCCATTCGCCCGCTGATCAACGCCCTGGAGGGTGACATCGCTGGTGCAACGGCGGCCACTGGCACCACCCCAGAGGGCTCGGACTACACCACCGAAGACTGGAACATTCGGCTGGGTGTGCCGCAGCACCGCACTCAGTCCGACAACCTCTCCGCCCCAGAAGCAACCTGCAACGTCACGACGCTGTCGATGGTCCTGGAGCGGCTGGGGGTCGGGCGCGAGAAGATCATGGCTGCGACGGAGGACCGCATCAAGCTGAAGTGGATCGCTTCGCAGGTCGCGGGCAAGAAGATGACCGCCGCCAGTGCCAAGAAACTGAAGGCTGACCTGAGCCTGGTGGATGCCGAGAAGAACTGGGATGTAGACGCGGAGTGGAAGAAGCGGGTGAAGACCTACCTCGACGGTGTGCAGTCCGTCAGCAAGGGCTACCAGCGAATCCGGGGGAAGTCCTCGGTCAACACCGCCACCCGCAAGGATCTGGCGGGGGAGTTCAAAGAAGACGCTCAGATGGAGGATGTGCTCGACTTCCTCATCTCAATGGCCGGCATCAGCCGCTACAGCATCGTCGGCGCCCCATCCAGCACCCTCAAGGCCATCGACGGCGACAAGTCCAGCGACATCGCCACCACCGAGAAGCTCAGCGGTGGCACGAAGTGGGAGACCCTGCGCGACAAGACCCGGTCGACCCTGGAGGCGGGCGGTGCTGCGGCGCTGAGCTTCCGCCACAAGGGCACCCGCTCCACCGGAACCCACATCGTCAGCATCCAGTCGGTCAACGACGACGGCTTCGTGGTCGATGATCCCTACGGCGTGATCCGCAGCGACTACAACCCCAAGAAGTCCGACGACGCCTACTGGCACAAGCAGGAGAAGACGGTCAAAGGCAAGAAGACGAACGTGCTGTCTGGAAGCCGGTCGGTTCAGAAGAACACCAAGAACGGCTTCGATGACTGGACCGCTGACGATGCCCAGACGCTCCAGAAGAACGAGCGGAAGGGCGAGACCAGCACGATCAGCAAGTCGATCATCACGAAGTCGGTGAACTACATCCAGCTGTTCAACCGCCCCGGTGCCACCGCGCCGACCATCGGCACCGTCACTGGCGCAGACACAGACACAGACACCAGCACTGCGACAGACAGCACCCGGACCGTCGCCCCCGTGGCTCCCCTGCGCTCCAGCCCCCGCCCGATCCCCCGCCCCACCCGGCGACCAGAGCGGGGCGGTCAGACCCGTCGCAACCGGCGGTAGCGCCCAGGGCGGCTACTCGTTTGCCGCCACCCAGGCTGCGATCTCCTCGGGTGTGAGGTAGGTGTCTCGCTTCTCTTCGAGGTCTTCGGCGGGGATGTGGGCGTAGACCCACTCCCGGTAGGCGCTCAACCCCTCCGCGCAGCCAGACGTGAGGGCGTACTCATCGGTCTGCTTCTCATACTCGGAGATGTCGTCGCCGCTGGCGTACCAGAAGCCGAATTCGACCAGCTCGTCGGAGTCCATGCCGGTGTAGTCCAGCACATGCTTCAGCTCGTGGACCAGGATCGCCCCGGCAGCGAGGCTGGAGGGCGGGTCGGCGAACATCGCCGGGTTGTAGAGCACCCGGTAGCCGCGCTCGAGAGGCTCCTCGGAGATGGTGGTGAGGTCGAGGTTGGCGACGAAGTAGGAATCGTCGCTCTCCATGGTGACCACCTCAAGGCTCACCTCGGACATGGTCGGGAAGAAGCCCTCTCGGGCGGACTCGACCAGCGCGACGATGTCCGCCTCGGTGGATGGGGCGTCTCCAGTGAACCGCTCGGCGCAGGTGAGCGTCTCAGGAATCGCGGAGTCTTCGCCTCCGGCACAGGCCAGCAGCAGCAGCAGCATCGTGCCTCCTGGCTCTGAGGATACCCGGTCAGCCGGCACTCCAGGTCAGCGATCCCGCTTCGTGGTGCCACTGCCCGGCGGCGACCTCCTCGGGCAGTCCCTCGCCGGTCTGCTCGCCGACGTACCAGATCGCGGGCTTGCTCGGTGGGTATAGGCGGGGGCCGAGGCGGCGGGTCTTGCGGGCGGCGGGGCGGGGTGGGGGCCAGTCACCGGCGACCTCAGGGCTGCCGCAGAGGTAGAGCAGCAGCGAGATCCGGGCGGCGATGAGGCTGCGCATCATGGACGCCACCCGGTGGTGGGCGGTGGGATCGGTGCCGGGGGCGGGGCGCTCGCTTCCGATGGTGGCCAGCCCATCGGCGACGGTGCCAGCATCGGGCAGCGCCATCGCGGTGGGGAGGAGGCGCCCGTTGATGTCGATGAGCAGCCACAGCTCGGTCCGCCTGCCCTGCTGTCGGCCGATGTCGTGATCGAGGATCGCGAAGAAACCGGGGCTGCCAGGAAGGCCCGGGGTCTCGATATAGACGGACCACTCCGGGAGGTTGTGGAGGTTGGTGGCGGGGACGTGGTCGGGGATGGGGGTCGCAAGGAGGGCCGCAGACAGGCGCTGCTCGAAGCGGTAGCTCCCCTGCCCGGCCCGCCATGCACCCAGCGCGATGAGGCGGGCGGGGTCTCCGGGGCGGTGCTCAGGATCGACCCGTCGCAGCCAGGTCCGCATCGCATCGACCGGGACAAAGCAGAAGTCCGGCCAGTCCGGCAGTCCGTCGTGTCCGCGCTTTGCACGGACCTCGTCGAGGTACTTCCAGGCGGTGGTGTGCTCCGCGCTGGCGATGGTGAGGTGCTGCTGTGGGGTCATGGTGGTCTCTTATCCAGTGTCTGATGGGTGGGTCGTTCAGGGGTCCGCTGGGTGGGTCGTTCAGGGGGAGCGAAGTGAGTGCAGCCCCCCTTGAGCGCAGCGCCATAAGCGGGCCGTCAGGCCAGCGTTGGGGCGAAGTGGCCAGAAAAAGGAGGGCGCCGACGATGGTGAACCTCAACTCACACAGGGAGGGAGGGCCCTTCGGAATCGAAAGCCACGAGGCTGAGAGCGCCCCTGGCTGAGAGCGCCCCTGGCTGAGAGCGCCCCTGGCTGAGAGCGCCCCTGGCTGAGAGCGCCCCTGGCTGAGAGCGCCCCTGGCTGAGAGCGCCCCT
>JBLHNG010000925.1:0-3262 GCA_047621685.1 Myxococcota bacterium
GGCTCACGGACTCCTCCGCCCACTCCTCGCCGCTTGATCGCCACACCCACAGCATGGGCGGATCGAGGTCAGGCATCACCGGTCGGCGGATCCAGGGTGGGGAGAGGGTGTCGAGGACGCCGCTCATTCGGCTGGCAGAGGCAAAGCGCTCGGAGTGGCTGCCCATCACCAGCCCGACGACAGAGGCCGTGGACAGTCCGGCGACTGCGCGCGCGTCGGGAATCAGCGGCAGGCCAGCCTCTGCGGCGAGCCAGCGATCGACATCGGCGTCCTCACCGGTCGCGATGAGCACCACGCCATGCTCCGCGGCGAGGGCCTGGAGAGCACCGTCCGCCCGTCCCGGCCAGTCCTCCCCCCACCCGCCGGGCAGCAGGTAGAGTGCTGGGAGCCGAGCCTGCGGATCGCCGAGATCGGGGACGTAGGCGGTCACCCCATCGCGGCGGAGGATGTCGACCTGTGTGGCGGGCACGGTGAGGGCGCCGTCGTCCTGTCGACGGGGTCCAAACACCCCCCAGTCCCGATCGATGCGATCGGTGAGGTGCGCCACCAGCCACAGCGCCCCCGACATCGTGAAGTGAACCCCGTCGGTCTCTCTCGCGGAGAACCGGCGGCCGTCGGGATCGGTGAGGAACCGGCTGTAGTCGCCGTCGGCCCCGGAGAACAGGGCATCGGTCGGCAGGTAGTGGACCCCGGCGTCCGTCTCGGCTTTCGCAGAGAGGATGGCGTTGACGGCCTCGGCGGTCTTCACATGGCGGTTGAGCTTCATCACCGGCAGCCCGGCCCAGTAGACCTCGCAGCCCGCCTCGCGCATCACCGACAGCATGTGCTCCACCCGCACGGTGTACTCCGCGACCCACTCCGGACTCCACCGCTCGATCTTCTGGCCATCGACCACCATGTGCTGGGCGTCGTTGGCCCCCATCATCACCAGCACCGCGTCGGGGATGGGCTCTCGGGACAGGCGGCGGGACAGCTTCACTGGCCAGTCGTAGTAGTCCGGGCGGACGAGGCCGGTGCTGGAGCGATAGCTGACGTCAGCGTCGACCCGACCGCTCGCCGTCAGTGCCTTGCGAAGCTCACGACCCGCGAGGTTGAGCAGGGAGTCGCCGATGATCCACAGCTGCAGCGGCGCCTCGGGGGTGATCACCCGCCGCTGAGGGACCGCCGGGGTGGCCGCAATGGGTGCCTCTGCGACGACCAGGACCGGCTCGGGGGTCGGCTCCGCGACATGGGCAGCGACCTCCCGTCCGAGCGCACCGCCGAGGGTCTCCTTCAGCCCGGCGATGCCCACCGCCGCTCCCCAGGCTTGCGCCGGCCCGATCAGCTCCCGAGCCGCCGGGATGCGCTCAGCCAGCGACTCCGCGATGCCGACGGGGTGGAGGATCGCGGCGAGCAGGAGGCCGATGTACAGCCCCGCGACAGTCTGGGCGCCGCTCAGGTGGTGGCGCATTGCAGATGGGCCACCGCAGCGTCGAACTCCGCGCGGCTGATGCCGTAGTGGTTGAGCCGGGAGAGGAGCTGTCGGGCGGAGACGCGCCCCAGCGACAGCGACGTGCCCAGCGCCTCACGACGTCGTGAGGCATCCCGGGTGCCGACCAGTCCGCTCCGGGAGAGATCGGAGAGGGTGAACTCCTGGCGGGGCTCAGCCAGCGAGCAGTGAGCGGCGGCCAGGGCGGCCCGGATGTCCTCGGGGCTGGCGTTCTCGATGCCGATGTCGCCGTCCCGGGTGCAGGCGGACCGGGGGAGCCGGGCGTGGCCACAGGGGCCGATGCGGTCGACGATGCGCTGGCGAATCTGCTCCCCGGCGGTGTCTGGGTCGGTGAAGATGATCACCCCCCGCCGACGATGGGCCTCCGCAATGTGGGCGAGCTTGCCCGCTCCGAAGGCGAACCCGCCGGTCGCGATCAGCTCGGCGTCAACGGCCTGGCGCACCGCGGAGATGTCGTCCCGTCCCTCCACCACGATGACCTGCTCGATCCGAGTCTTCAGCATGGAGGAGGCATAACGTGGTGGCTATTTGACGCAGGAGTCGGATCACCGCCGACGCCGACCGCCCGGCAGCAGCAGCCCGAGCGCCACCAGGAGCGCAGCGGTGCCGGTGCCCCGTCCGCCCGAGGCACAGCCAAGCTCTGCCATCTCGACCGCGCTGCCCGGGGGACCGACGAAGCTGTTCACGCCAGCATCACCGCCGCCGTCACCGCCCTCCGAGCCGGGATCGCCCTGATCGACGGTGTCCTCCCCGGTGTCCTCGCCCCCGTCGCCGTCCTCACCGGGCTGGAGTGCAATCGAGCACCAGTTGGTGCCCACCACAATGGACTTCTCGCAGGTGCCCTCCAGGTAGCCCGGGGCATCGGCGTGGATGGTGTAGGAGTCCAGGGGCAGGTCGTAGAAGGTGTAGTAGCCCTCGCCGTCGGTGGTGCTGGTCTCGCCGGTCTCCTCGATCCAGACGCTCGCATCGACCAGGGGCGCGCCGCTGTAGATGTCCTCAGCGGCGATGACGCCGGTCATCTCGCCAGTCGAGGTGCCCCCTCCCTCGCCGATCAGCTCCATGTAGTAGTCCCAGTCCCAGCCGCTGCCCGGATCGGTGTGGGTAGCACCGGGGACCTCGCTGTGGGCGATGATGTAGCTGCGGGACAGCGGGATGCTGTTGCGGTCGATGATGTCTGCGGTCAGTGCCGCGGAGGCGCCATACATCGTGTCGGTGTACCAGGTCTCCGGCGACTCGACGTAGCCCTCGTGCTCGATGCCGACGCTTGCCTCGTTGTAGTCCCAGTTCCCGGCATGCCAGCCGACGTCCTCTTCCTTGAGCATCTGGGTGACCTGCCCATCGGAGGAGCGCACGACGTAGTGTGCGGAGACGCTGGCGGAGGAGTTCTGGAACCAGGAGATGCAGCCGCTGTAGCTGCCCTGGACGGTGTGGATGACGACGTATGAGATGTCCGAGGTCGAGCGGGAGTAGTCGGAGTAGTTCGACGACGAGGCCGAGACGAACTGGTAGCAGCCGCCGTAGTCGCACGCGCTGGCCGGCGGGGGGATCGGCACGGGATGCTCGCGCTCGTAGGGCACCGAGATGGAAGCGAGGGTGAGGCCGAGGTGGTTCTCTTCGATGCCGGTGTTGATCAGGTCAAAGACGTAGGCGGCGTACATGTGCTGGAGGTTCTCAGCGTGGTTTGCCGAGAATGAGGTCACCGGCCCCCACCACGCCAGCAGGTCGTCGGTCTCTGGAAGCTCTCCGCCGATCGAAGCAGCCTCTGCCAGCAGC
>JBLHNG010000926.1:0-3247 GCA_047621685.1 Myxococcota bacterium
AGGATCTCCACATGCAGCCCGATGGCCTTCAGCCCGAGCTTCCGCCCGATGGGCGCGCCGTGGCTCAAACGCTCGGTGCTGCCGGGGTAGGTGCAGTCGTCCTCGCTCATGTGGTCGCGGTAATTGCCGATGAAGTCGGGTCTGTCCATGGATTCCTCCTCAGCACGCCAGTCTACCGCCCCTCCGGCGACATCGCCGCGCGCAGCTCAGCCAGCTCCACCGCACCGCTGCCGTCGGTGTCCAGGGCTGCGAGGGTCTGCCCGGGGGTCGTGGAGTGAAGCTCTGTTGCAGTGAGTGCGCCGCTGCCGTCGGTGTCCAGCTTCTCCATCAGCGCGCAGGCCGGATCCAACAGCGACACGAGGGGGTGACAGGCGAGCAGGAGCAGCATCATCGGCGCCAGTAGCCCCCTTCCTGGAGGGCCTCCTTGAGGGCGGGTCGATCCCGGGCCGGCTCCTGGTTCAGCGCGTTGACATCGCCCAGGTCCAGCGGCCACCCCGCCACAGCCGCCGAAAGCTCCGCGACAACATCGGGGTGCTCCTTCGAGACATCCCCTCCCCGCCCCTGTTCATGCAGCACCCAGTCGATGCCCGCGGGATCGCGCACGCCCATCAGCGACCACCCCGCCGTGCGCACGCCATAGCAGCACATCGACGCTGACCGGCTCTGCTCTGTGCCCGTCGGGGTGCCGCCCGGGGTGAGCGCCTCGGTGAACGCTGCCCCGTCTGCTCCTGCTGGCGGCACCAGGCCGAGGTGGTCGGTCAGCGTCGGCACAATCCCCGACAGCGACACCACCCCCGACCACTCCTGAGCCGGAGCGCTCGACGGGAGCCGAACGACCAGGGGGACATGGGTGACCCGATCGCCGATCAGCACATCATGAGTGAACGCCCCGCCGCCCTCACCGAGCCCCTCGCCGTGGTCCGACAGGACGATCAGCACCGTCTTCTCCAGCAGCCCCAGCTCGCTGAGTCCGAAGACGATGCGGCCGAGCTGGTAGTCGGCGTAGGAGATCGCGCTGTCGTAGTGGGAGATGATGTGGGCGCGCTCGTCGGGGGTGAGTCGCTTCCCTTTGTTGCCGCGCTCCGGGATCCGACCGCAAGCCTGCTCGGGGAGCTTGCTGGGGCACCGGCTCTCAAGGAGGTGGGGCGTCTCCGAGAAGCGCTCGCTGATGAGCGAGGGGGTTCGGTACGGGTAGTGTGCGTCGTAGCCCTGGAGGAACAGGAAGAACGGTGCGTCGGCTGGTTGTGCAGACGCCAGCCAGTCCAGTCCCCCGGTCGCGGCACGGGCGAGGGACAGGGCGCGGACCTTGTGGTCATAAGCGTCAAAGCCCCGAGACAGTCCGCTGGAGGCATCGAGGTGGGGACCGGAGCACCAGGCGCGGGTGTGGTAGCCGTATGCGGTGAGGATCTCGGCCAGGGTCGCCTGCTCGTCGGAGAGGGTCATGGTGCGCAGGCCCAGGCCATGGTCGAGGACGCTGCGCCCGGTGAACAGGCTGGCGTAGGCGGGCAGGCTCCAGGCCGCGTCGGAGAATGCCATTGAGAATGACGTGGCCCCGGGCTGCTGGGCGAGGGCGGCGAGGTGGGGGGTGGTGTCGTGTTGGTAGCTGGCGAGGGTGGTGTGGTCCCAGCGCACGGTGTCCAGCGCGACCATCACGATGTTGGGTCGAGCTGGGGGCGATGTGACTGGTGAGGGCGCATCGCAGGCGATGAGGAACAGGGAAGAAGGGAGCACAGAAGCAGAATATACCCTGCAGTGGGCTTGTGGGAGGCACCCGGCACTCTGAGGTGTGCAGGACGGTCCTTTGAGCCTGCGGACGGTGGTGAGTAATTGGTGTCATGCCGGGGGTCACAGGGGGCGACCGCAAGGCGGGCACTCACGCAAAGAGTGCAGCCCCCCTTGAGCGGAGCGCCATAAGCAGGCCGCAAGGCCAGCGTTGGAGCGGAGTGGCCAGAAAAAGAATGGCTCCGACGATGAACGTCCTCAGCTCATACGGGGAGGGAGAACCCTTCGGAACCCATCGCCACGAAGCTGAGAAGCCCGAAGGGCGAGCAGTCCATGTCGGCAACATCAAAGCCCACGATCCTCGAATCGTCGAAGTCAGGCGCTCTGCCAGCAACTGCCGAACTTCAGGCGAGGACAGCGGCCTCCCGCTCAGCGCCTCGGCGGACCGCGCTGCTCGCCACCCTGTCCGCCGGGCGGTGGCGGGAGAAGCTCTCGGGCCGCCTCGCGCTGCTCCTCGGTGAGCAGGGAGAGGATCGACTCCATCACCTCCCGGCCCGCCTCGTGCATCGCCTCGCGGGCCGACTCGTCCCCCCGAGCGGACTCATGGAGCGCCTCCATGCGGTCGCGGCTGGCATCGGCGATGGCCTGGATCTCAGCGACGGTGGCGTCGTCGAGCCCGAGGGCGTCTGCGTTGTCGATGAGGACCTCGTGGGGTGGTGCAGGACGCTCGCCGGACGGCTGCTCGCCGGGGCGGGCCTGGACCACACCCACCATCATTGCGAATGCCAGCACGGTCAGGATCTTCTTCATGGTCTTCCCCTCTTTGTTGTGGAGTGTCTGGTTGGACAGGTCAGCGAGGGGATGTGGCAAAGCGGGGAGATTTTTGGTGGATTTCCGGCACCCGTCACTGAGCGGGACCGTACTCCGCCCGGCTGGTGCGCTTCTTTTCTGAGGGGAAGATGAGTAGTAGAGCTGCCCTGTTTGCCATTGGGACCAATACGTGTCTGTACCGGACCGAAAAGCGCCTGCACCTTTCCCCTGCCCCCAGCCCACCGGGCACCCCGCTGAGATACACCCAGACCATGCCCGCTCCACAGCAGATCGCGGCCCGCATCCAGCGCTGGGGCACCTCCGGCCCACAGGGTCCGATGACCCTGGAGATCTACCCGACCCTCGCCTGCAACCTCGACTGCGTGTTCTGCGACACCACCGACCGACACCGCCCACCAGTCGATGAGCTGTCCACCGAGCGCTGGCTCACCATCATCGAAGAGGCCGCGGCCATGGGCGTGCAGCGGGTGTTCGTGCTCGGCGGCGGCGAGCCCCTGCTGCGGAAGGACACCCCGATCCTCCTCTCCCGCATCAAGTCCCTCTCCATGGAGGGCATCCTCACCACCAACGGCACCCGGCTCTCCCCGAGTCTCGGCGAGAAGCTCATCGACTGGGGCTGGGACGAGATCCACTTCTCCGTCGACGGCCCCACTCCCGAGATCCACGATGCCCTGCGCGGACAGCACGGCGCGTT
>JBLHNG010000927.1:0-3236 GCA_047621685.1 Myxococcota bacterium
TAGCCGGGCGATGTTATGGGCGGATCGCGGTGTGTGGAATACGCAAAAATCATTGGAAGCATGTATGGAATCCATTAAATGAAACGTGTTTCAGTTTGTGATCCCGACACCCTGTTTCGCGGAGCATGTCGATGTCTCTCTTCCTCGCTCTCTCCACCCTGACCGCCCAGGCTGCAGAGCCGGTCGTTCAGTCCGATGGCTCCGTCCTGATGCGGATCGTTCTGCCAGCCACTGAGAGTGCCGTTCGCGCCGAGCTGGACACCACAGCCGAGGCCTCTGCCCTCCATGGAGACGCCACCATCGTCTCTCAGGAGAGCCAGGGTGCCTGCGAGCAAACCACCTTCAAGACCCGCGGGCTCATCACCTCGATCTCCTACGTCGCGCTGCGCTGTCCCACTGCGGACGGCTGGAAGCAGACCCTCGTCAGCAGCGACACCTTCGAGCACAACGAGGCGGAGTGGGCGCTGCACCCTGTCGAGGGCGGCACCGAGCTGCGCTATCGAATCCGGGTCAGCCTGGACCTCCCGGTGGGCCAGGGGATGGTCAATTCACAGATCTCCGCGTCGATGTCCCGGGCCATGGAGCGCCTGGAAGAACGACTGAGGTTGTAGTCCCTGCTAGACCGGCTGGTGTTGAACCTGAGAAGCTGGTGAAATATCCCCTCTGACGGAGCCCGTACTCTCGGGCACCGCGACGTAGGTGGTTTACGCATGAGCAGCTTCCTCAGAGCCCTGGCAAAGGTCGGACTGATCGAGCTGAACGAGTCTGAGGCAGCGGCTGCCAAAAAGACCACGTCCAAGCCGGGCTCCTCGGCAGCAGCGGCCCCCGCTGGAGAAGACGAGATCGAGCGTATCCTCCGGGAGACTCAGGCTGCCCTTGCTGCCAGTGACGGCGGTGCATCCACCAGCACGTCCGCATCTCCTCCGCCCACAGCCGCGCCCACCCCGACTGCCCCGCCTCCGGTGCCCCGTCCTGCCCCGACCGGGACGCTGTCCGCAGAAAACAGCTTCGCGGAGATCTACATGGCCTCCGGGGTGCCTGATTCCCCGTTCCCCGTCGAGAAGCTCATCAAGATGCTCGATGGGCTCAAGGCACTGCCGGCGGCATCCCGAAAGGCTGCAGTCCTGGCGCTGGACGCTGCGGATGACAACTGGAACATCACCGACATCATCCTCGACGCCCAGCGCAAGTCCCGCGCCCTTCGCGAGGAGCAGACCCGGCTCGACAACCACCTCGCCGCAACCGATGCCCAGGCGCAGACCGACATCGCCGGGGCCGAAAGCTACCTGGAGCAGGCCACCTCGACCATCCGCGAGCAAATTGCGGAGCTGGAGACCCTCCTCCAGCAAGAAGTCCAGCAGGTCGCCGACCAGAAGTCCGAGATCACTCTTTCCCTCCAGTCCAGTCGAGATGCCGTTGTCCATCAGCGCACCCGACTCGATGATGAAATTGCTCGCATCGCCCATATTCCCCTGACGTTTGGCGACGCGGCATCCTGAACCCCCATCCACCGGGGCGGTAACGCTCCGGCAGCGCAGGAAACACAGACATGGCGAAGCTCACCCCGCTTGCAAAGGGCCTCGTTGCCCTCACCATCCTCTCGATCACCGCCGCCGCAGCCTGGCAGCTCGGCCTCAAGGACATCATCCTTGGCAGCCCCGTTGGTCCCGATCCGGTCACCGGCAACAACCCGGTCACCGGCGAAAACAATGGCAACACCGGCAACACCAACAGCGGCAGCGGTGCCCTGGGCAGCGTAGGCAACCCGCTGAAGGTCTCCATCGTCAGCTTCCACGGCTACGCCCCTGCTCTGGTCGCCAACGGCAACTCCCTGACCACGCAGCCCGGCTCGATCTTCGCGGAGAAGGGTGTGAACGTGGAGTTCATCATCCAGGATGACATCCCGACGCTGCCCACCGTCTTCGGCAGCGACACCGCCCACTGTGCCTGGCGGACCAGTGACTTCTGGGCCCAGGAGCACCCCAACCTCCGCAACGCCGGCTACGACGCCAAGGCGGTCATGGTGGTCGACAACACCCAGGGTGCTGACGCAGTCATCGCCCGCGACCCGTCGGTGCAGTCCATCGAGGACCTCGCCGGCAAGAGCGTCGCGCTGCTGGAGTTCACCCCCTCCCACGGCATGCTCATCGACGCCATCGACAACTCCTCGCTCTCCAAGCGCAAGAAGGAGTCGATCAAGATGAAGTTCATCAACGTCGATGAGGGCACCGCTGGTGTCGGTGCCGCACTCAGCGCCGGTGCAGTGGATGCTGCGGTCCTCTGGGATCCCGACCTCGCCCTGGCGGTCAAGAACACTCCCGGCGCCCACGTCATCTACTCCACCGCCACTGCCACGAACCTCATCTACGATGTCATCGTCTGTGACAGTCGTTACCTGGATGACCCGGCGAATGAAGCGGTGTTCGAGGGCTTCGTCGCTGGCTGGCTGGCCGGTGTGGATGTTGCCGAGGCAGACCCGGACAACGCAGTCCGTGCCCTGACTGAGAACGAGGAGTTCTTCAAGCTCCTGGCTCGGGATGAGGGAGACGGCTTCGTCAAGGATCTGTTCTCCAGCCTCGTCTGGACTGGTCTCGAAGACAACGCCCGGATCCTCGGACTCGCTGGCGGCACCAACCACTACGAGCGGGTCTACAAGCGGTTCGACGGCATCTACCGGGGAATTGGCGCGCTGGCGAACCCGAACTCGCCGGTCATCAACCCCCAGGACTCCTTCGACTACCGGTTCATCAACCGCCTCCTGGCTGCCGCGCCCGCCGCGCAGACCGAGGCTGCCAAGCCGGAGTTCACCTTCACCGAGAAGGCCCGGGATGTCGCCGCCACCACCGAGGCGCTCCTGACCAAGCCGGTCACCGTCAACTTCAAGACTGGAAGCGCGGAGCTGACCAAGCGCGCCGAGCAGACCATCGATGAAGAGATGGTCCCCCTCATCGAGAACAACGGCTCGGCCTACTTCGAGGTCTCCGGCAACACCGACTCCACCGGCTCAAGGGCCACCAACATGCGCCTGTCCAAGCAGCGCGCGGAGTCCACAGTCAGCTACCTGGTCAACGAGTGGGAGTTTGGAGTTGAGCGCTTTGTGGTGGTCGGAAACGGCCCGGACAAGCCGCTGTGTGATGAGGGCAACCCCGACAGTGAGGGGATGAATCTCGAGGAGTGTCAGGGCACCAACCGCTCCACCCGCCTCGCGATCCTCTCCTCTGGGAAGTAGTTGAATG
>JBLHNG010000928.1:0-3230 GCA_047621685.1 Myxococcota bacterium
GGTGCCGCCCTCTTCCTCAGCGAGCCTCAGGTAGCCCTCGACCTTGTCTCGGTGGTCCTCAGAGATCAGCGCGCCGAGGCTGACGTCTGGATCGCGTGGGTCACCGACCTTCATCGCCGAGACCTCCGCGACCAGCGCCTCCACGAAGCGCTCGTAGATCGAGGCCTCGACGAGGATCCGGGAGCCGCACAGGCAGATCTGCCCCTGGTTGAGGAACGCCGCCCGGGCGGTGCCTTTGACGGTGGCCTCGAAGTCGCAGTCAGCAAACACGAGGGTGGCGTTCTTGCCGCCCAGCTCCAGGGAGAGCTTCTTAAACTTCGGCGCAGCACTCGCCGCGACGTGAGCGCCGGTGACCGTGCCGCCGGTGAAGCTGACCGCGCGGATGTCGGGGTGGGCGACCATCGGCGCGCCGACCTCGGGGCCGTAGCCGTGCAGGAGGTTGTAGATGCCCGCAGGCGCACCGACCGACTCGAACACCTCGGCGAGCAGGGTGGCGGTGGTCGGGGTCAGCTCGCTGGGCTTGGCGATGGCGACGTTGCCCATCCCCAGCGCCGGGGCGAGCTTCCAGGTCAGCAGGTACAGCGGCAGGTTCCACGGGGTGATCAGCGCAGCGATGCCGACGGGCTTGCGCAGGGTGTAGTTGAGGACCCCCGGCGAGGTGTGGCAGCCGGTCTGATCGTGGCGGACGGCCCCGGCGAAGAACCGAAAGTTCGAGATCGCCCGGGGGATGTCCACGGTGGCGGCGAGGTGGACGGGCTTGCCGGTGTCTGCGGACTCTGCCTCGGCAAACTCGGTGAGTCGGGCCTCGATGCCAGCGGCGATCGCATCGAGCAGGTCGGCACGCTCGGTCGCGCTGCTGCGCCCCCAGGATCCAGCCATCGCAGCCTGGGCGGCGGTCACCGCGGCCTGGACGTCGGTCTCGCTGGAGCGGGCGATCTGGGAGATGACCTCGCCGGTGGCCGGGTTGATGTTGTCGATCCAGGTGCCACCGGTCGGGGCGACGAAGCGCCCGCCGATGTGGTTGTGCAGACGCTTCATTTCACATCTCCGATCGGTGTCAGGATCATGGGGACCGGCGGGTGTACTCCGCCCAGGAGTAGTCGTAGCGATCCCGGTCCGGGTCCCACTCCTCCCAGGTCGGGATCTTCTCCAGCAGTCCCAGCCGCTCCTCGGGCACCACTCCGGGCACCAGGAACGCCTTCTGGCGGTGGAGGTGGTAGGGGTTGCGCAGCGCGAAGCCGAGCACGCCGAGCACCGCGCGGGCGATGTACCAGGTCGCCTGGGCATCCCAGCCGTGGGCGATCTTGATGACCACACCGAGGCCGTCGGGGTAGTCGGGGTGGAGGATTGACATGCCGAGCAGGCCGTCCGCCCCCTCCTTCGCCAGCACCCTGCCCTCGCAGGCCTTGAGGATGGTGGAGTCCAGGCGGTTGAAGCCGCCGATCAGATCCGGGTGCCGGGTCATGGCCTCCCAGATCCAGTCCTCGTTGCGACGGGCGGCGAGGTCACCAAACAGGATCGCCAGCTCGCTGACGGTGTTGGAGCTGGTCGGCAGGCCGCAGCCGTCCCGCGCCACCCGGACCGGGTTCCAGTCGCTGCCCAGCGTCGTCCGGAGCACGTCGAGGTAGCCCTGGAAGAACGGGTGGTGCGGCAGGGTGTAGCCGACCCTCCGCCACGCCTTCAGCCGACTGCCGAGCAGGATCGCGGCGTGCTCACCGGAGCAGCAGTGGTACCAGCGGCGGGGGCGGCGGACCTGTCGGCCGAACTGCACCAGCGGCACATCCAGCGGGGTCTGCATCATCCCCCACTCATCGCGGCCGAGCATCGACTGGGCGGCCTCGATGTGCTCCGGGGTGCCGTTGTGGCTGGCGACGCTGATCGCCTTCTGCCGCCAGGACAGCGGCTCGTCGAGGACGTCGGCGAACACCTTCATCATCAGCGGCTTCATCATGCTGCGGCCGTAGCAGAGCACGTTGCCGCCGAACTGGTGGATGACCTTCCCTCCGCTGGCCCAGGCGATGGCACCGTGAATCGTCGTCTCTGAGACCCCGGCGCGGCGGTAGTCGACCAGCGGCTCCCACGGCACATCCCGGCCAGTGGGAATGCCCGGCTCGTTGGGACCGAGGGGAGACTCGGGAAACTTGTGGCTGCCCGGCCCCTTCATCGCTGCCCCTCGGCGACCTGCGGGATGACCAGCTGAGCAAACGCGGTCATGTTGTCAATGACCCGCTGAGAGTCGTGGTTGAAGAAGTCGAACCACAGCATCAGGCGGTCCTCGGGGTGGAAGCGCTCCCGGATCTGCGCGGCGATGGTCGGGGCATCGCCGATGATCGCGTTGTCGGCGGCTCTCTCGACCTTCGCGGGGTCGAGGGTGCCCTGGAGCGCGGTCCAGTAAGCACCCAGCGCCTTGCGGGCCTCGGCCTGTGCGGCGGCGTTGCGCTGCTCGGGCGTCAGTCCGGGCTGCTCGTTGATGAACACCATCACCGTTCGCGGCATGTGCTCGCGCTGCCAGGGTCCGCCGTCGGCATGGAAGCACTCGGCCATGCGGGCGTGGGTGGCGTCGATGACCTCGGGGCGGGTGATCGAGAGGTTGAACACCTTGACCGGTCGGTGCTGGTTGACCGCCACCTGGAGCCGCGGATCGTGGCTGCCGATGACCAGCTCCAGGAGGTCACGCCGGAAGTCCTGGGGGATGATCTTGAGGTGCTCGAACTGCCAGCGGTTGGGCACAGTGATGGCATCGGGGTCTGGATACCCACAGCGGGCGGCGGCTTCCTGGACCTGCACCCAGTGCTCATCGGAGCGGAAGTTGGCCCGGGTCAGGGTGGTGGTGAGCACATCGTCTGAGCTGAGGGTCTCGCCGTTGAGCAGGCGCAGGAAGATGTCGCAGGCTTCCGCGAACACCTGTCCCCGAAGGGCTGGCCAGGCGGCCGTCTCCATCTCATCGCGGGGCACGATGCCGTAGGCCCGGTTCATGAACTGGAACCGCCCCGCCGAGAAGCCGATGCACAGGCGCCGGGCCTCGGACTCTGACAGACCGTGCAGGGCCAGGAAGGTCGCGATGCGCTCGGCTGCCGCGATGGGGCCGCCGTTGCAGACGATGTTCATCACCGCGCTGCCGACGTTGATGTTCTTCGTGCAGGCGAAGATGCGGGCGGCGAGCTGGAAGATGTCGGTGTTCAGCCCGATCTCCCCCTGCCAGTGGGGCACGACCGGCTGGCTGGTGCGCT
>JBLHNG010000929.1:0-3220 GCA_047621685.1 Myxococcota bacterium
ACACCGCAGCGGACAGGGCGGAGACCTCCTCGTAGGTGGTCAGTGACAGCGGCGCGATCCCGCCGGGTGCGTGACAGCCGGTGCAGGAGGACTCAATGATCGGCCGGATGTCGGCATGCCAGGTGATCGATGGGACGCCGGTGTCTTCGATGTCCGAGTCATCCGGGGCGCAGGCCAGAAGGAGCAGCAGCATGAGTACCTCCAGGGACACTCTGACGGACTACTCCTGTCTGAGATCTGTCTGCGGACGTCTGGGGGGCCCGGACAGCCCGATCAGGTCAGGTTCTTCTGCTCGGCCTGCTGGGTCGGGCCTTCGGACCTCCGCCTGAGCTGGCCGCGGGGCTTCCGCTTCCCTTTCGGCGGACTGTTGTTCTACTTCCCGGGCTGTTTTGGCCGCCTTCTCCCGCTGCTGTAAAGCAGGGAGGGTGAGGGGGTAAACCAAGAAGGGTCGCCGATCCGCCCTCGCGGCTCGCTGAGCCGACGTAGCCAGCTCGGGTGTGCCAGGCGTCCTCCCCACTGGCGGAGGGCTGAACCTCGACGGTGACCGGATGTTCCTCGGCGACCTGGGGCACCACAGCCACGCCGCTGTGGTCTTGGAGCCGGTGCTTCCCCCTCCGGTCGCCCGATCGGGCCCGCTTCTGGTGGTGGAAGTGGCCGACGAGTGCGGGCAGTCATTCAAGGGGGGACCTGGACGTTCATCAGGTCGACGTCGAGGCTCTCGCCGTGGTCGGAGAAGGGTCAGCATGGCCGGGCCAGCACACCCCGCGACCGGTCGCGCAATGCGAGTGGGCCGAGGGGGGCTGCGGCCCTATACTGGCGAAGACGACCAGGAGAGGCGGAAGATGCTGTTTGATCCCAGCCGGCGGGGGTTCCTCAAGGGCGGACTCATCGCCACAGCGACCACCGCGTTGACGGCCCGGGCCGCCCGCGCAGAGACGCCGTCGCCGATCCCTTCCGCCGATCAGGTGCCGGTGACCACCACTGTCAATGGTGAAGCGGTGACCATGACGGTCCACCCCGATGAGTCCAGTCTGGAGGCCATCCGGCGGCGGCTGGGGCTGACCGGGGCGAAGGAGGGCTGCGGTCATGGGGCCTGTGGGGCCTGCACGATGCTGGTTGATGGGGAACCGCATGCCACCTGCCTGCTGCCGGCGGTCGCGCTCCAGGGTGCAGACGTGACCACGGTGGAGGGGCTCTCAGCGGACGGGCTGCTGCCGATCCAGCGGGCGTTTCTGGCCAATGACGCGCTCCAGTGCGGCTACTGCACCCCGGGCTTCATCGTCGAGGCCTCCGCGTTCGTGGATGCCTGGCGCACTGAGCACGGCGACGTTGCTCCAGACCGGGACACCATCGCGCATGCCCTCGCCGGGCACCTCTGCCGATGCGGTGCGTATGTGGCGATCTATGAGGCCGTCTCGCAGACCTGTGAGGGGCGCTTTGACGGCGAGGTGTTCGAGGCACCCCGGGCAGACGGGCGGGAGAAGGTCACTGGCGAGGCGAAGTACACCGTCGATGTTCAGCTCGACGGTCAGCTCGACGCAGCGGTCCTGCGCTCTCCCCACGGTCACGCCACCCTCACCGGGCTGGACCTGTCGGCGGCAAGAGCGATGGCCGGGGTCAAGGCGGTGATTCCGCTGACCGAGGTCGGTCATAAGGTGCGGTTCGCCGGTCAGGAGATCGCCGCGGTCGCTGCGACGGACCCTCGCACCGCACAGGCCGCCCTGCACGCCATCGTGGCCGACTACGACGTGCTGCCAGTGGTGGTTGGCTTCGCCGGTGCCCGCAACACCGATCTCCCCGCACTGTATGCCGAGCGCAAGGAGAAGAAGGGCCCGCCAAATGCGAGCGAGGGTCCGCTGGTGCCGGCAAAGTGGGCGCACAACCTCCGGGGACCGACCGACTCGTCGTTCTTCGCCAGGCCCAGGAAGGCGATCACGGCCGTCGAGTCCGCCCAGACGGTGCTCTCCGAGACCTTCACCACCCAGGTGCAGTGCCACACCGCGCTCGAACCCCACGCCGCGGTCGCCCACTGGACCACCACCGAGACCGTCACCGTCCACCTCTCCACCCAGTCCTGCACCTGGATGGCCGAGGACATCGCCGAGCGCTGGGGACTCAAGCGCGGTGCGGCCATTGTGCTCTGTCCGTTCGTCGGCGGTGGTTTTGGGGCAAAGGCAACGCTCCAGATGGAGGCGATGATCGCGGTGGAGCTGGCGAAGCAGGCCGGGGCGCCGGTCCGGGTGGCGAACAGTCGGTCCGAGGAGCTGATCGTCGGCGGCAACCGTCCGGCCACCGAGCTGACCGTGGACTTCGCCCTCGACGGGGCCGACCTCGCTGCCGTTCAAGCCCGGGCGCTGTCGGATGCGGGCTGTGCGGCGGGCAACAACACCGGCCTGCTGCTGCGGGTGATGTACCCCTCGCTGAAGTCGCTGGAAGACTTCGACGCCCTGACCAACGGCCCCCCGGGCAAGCCGTTCCGGGGACCGGGCGGACCACCGGCGTTCTTCGCCCTGGAGCAGATGGTCGATGCCGCTGCGATCCACCTCGACGAGGATCCGATCGCGCTGCGAAAGCGCTGGGACCCCAACCCGGCCCGCCAGAAGCTGCTGGACTGGGCGGGGAGCGTGCCCCAGTGGGCGCAGAGGAGCGGCATCGGAGCGGACACCGGGCGCTACCGTCGGGGCATCGGGCTGGCCTCCTCGGCGTGGTTCGTGCTGCTCACTCCCGATGCTCACGTCCAGATCGACGCCTCCGCCGAGGGCATCGTCGCCTCTTCGGCCTGTCAGGACATGGGCAACGGCTCTAAGAGCGTGGTGGCCTGGGAGATCGCGCGGGTGATGGGGATCTCGCCCTCGGAGGTCACCGTGAAGTTCGGGGACTCCCGCTCGGTGCATGGCCCGCTGTCTGGTGGCAGCCGCACCTCGGCCTCCATCGGACCGGCTGCTGCTGAGGCCGCCGACCGGCTGATCGCGGAGCTGGTCGACTTCGCCGGGGATGCCCTCGGGCTGAGCGATGTGGTCGCCGAGCCGGGCGGGGTGGCTCACAGCGGCGGCACGATGCGGTGGTCGGAGATCCTCGCGGAGTCTCCGAGAGTCACCGTGGTTGGACGACGGCGCCTCAAGGACGACCCGGGCTACCTGCTGCCGTTCACGGTCCAGGACCTTCGGGTGATCAAGGCCATCGCTGGAGCGGTCCAGCTGACCGCGCTGGAGGTCGACAC
>JBLHNG010000930.1:0-3210 GCA_047621685.1 Myxococcota bacterium
GGAATGGTGCTGACGGCTTCCTCCTGCTCACGGATGCGAGCACCTCCCAGCTCGGCACCGCCTTCCTCACCACCCCGATCACTGCGAACAACTTCGTCGCCACGTTCACCATCGAGATCGGCGGCGGCAACACCGCCGACGGCATGGCCTTTCTGTTCCTCGGCGAGACCGATCCGACCATCGTGGGCGACTGTGATGGCAGCTGCATGGGGGCCTACGGGCTGACTGGCTACGGTGTGGAGTTCGACACCTACAACTCCGGCGCGACCTACTTCGACTCCGACAACAACCACCTCGCTCTCATCGCCACAGACGACTTCTCGGTCTACGCCTCGGACTCCACCATCCCCACCCTCACCGACGGTGGCGGCTACGATGTCGAGGTCCACTTCAGCGAGGGCGACGTGGATGTCTACTTCGACGGCGGTCTCTCAGTGTCCACCACCATCAAGGACTACGCCCTCACCG
Organism: Myxococcota bacterium; assembly: GCA_047621685.1. Classification (GTDB taxonomy): domain Bacteria; phylum Myxococcota_A; class UBA796; order UBA796; family UBA796; genus JAQXDW01. The sequence goes on from JBLHNG010000930.1 coordinate 469, forward strand.
AGATCTTGTTTGGCTTCTCCGCTGCGACCGGGGGGCTGTATGACGCACACGCCGTCGACGACTTCTCCCTGGTTACCTGCAGCGAGTGAGCCCCACGTCGGCTGCGGTGTCAGTGGAGGTTGAGGGAGTGTAGGACAAGGAGGAGGGGCCAGATCATGTTGCTTGTCTGGCAACTTCTGCGCAGTGGGTAAACCGGTCGACAGTTCAACTGACGCACAACCCTGCCGGATGGTACGATTCTTCGCTATTCGGAGAAACAGACAATGAAAACGCGCGCAGCCATTGCATGGGAAGCCGGGAAAGACCTTGAGATCGATGAGATCGATCTGGAGGGGCCACGGGCTGGTGAGGTCCTGGTCCGCATCGTCGCCACCGGGGTCTGTCACACCGATGCCTACACGCTGAGCGGCATCGATCCAGAGGGCATCTTCCCGTCCATCCTCGGTCATGAGGGCGGCGGGGTGGTCGAAGAGGTCGGCCCCGGAGTCACGACGCTCAAGCCCGGCGACCACGTCATCCCCCTCTACATCCCCGAGTGCGGCACCTGCAGCTACTGCACCTCAGGCAAGACCAACCTCTGCCAGTCCATCCGGCTCACCCAGGGCCGCGGCCTGATGCCCGATGGCACCAGCCGGTTCTCCAAGGACGGCAAGCCCATCTTCCACTACATGGGCACCTCCACCTTCAGCGAGTACACGGTCGTTCCAGAGATCTCCCTGGCGAAGATCAACAAGGCCGCGCCCCTGGAGAAGGTCTGCCTGCTGGGCTGCGGGATCACCACCGGCATCGGCGCGGTCCTCAACACCGCGAAGGTCGAGCCCGGCGCCACCGTCGCAGTGTTTGGCCTCGGCGGCATCGGCCTGGCTTGCGTGCTCGGTTCGGTCATGGCGAAGGCCAGCCGCATCATCGCCATCGACATCAACCCCGGCAAGTTCGAGCTGGCCCGTCAGCTGGGTGCCACCGACACCATCAACCCGCTGGACTACCCCGACACCGCCATCCAGGATGTCATCGTCGAGCTGACGAAGGGCGGCGTGGACTACAGCTTCGAGTGCATCGGCAATGTCAACGTCATGCGCTCAGCACTGGAGTGCTGCCACAAGGGCTGGGGTGAGTCGGTGATCATCGGGGTCGCCGGGGGCGGCCAGGAGATCTCCACCCGTCCCTTCCAGCTGGTCACCGGCCGGGTCTGGCGTGGCTCTGCGTTTGGCGGCGTGCGCGGTCGAAGCGAGCTTCCTGGCATCGTGGATCGAGCGATGGCCGGTGAGATTCCGCTGGATTCGTTCATCTCCGGCACCCTGCCGCTCGAAGAGATCAACGAGGCGTTCCATCGCATGCATGCCGGTAAGGCGATTCGCACCGTCATCCACTTCTGATGGGCTCTGATCTCATCAAGTCGAGTCGGCTGTTCGGCGGAGAGCAGCAGATTCGCCGGCATCGCTCTGCGGTGCTGTCCTGTGAGATGACGTTTGCCGTCTACCTCCCACCGGCGGCGCTGTCGGGGGGGGACTGCCCGGTCCTGCTCTACCTCAGCGGGCTGACCTGCACCGAGCAGAACGTGACCGCCAAGGCCGGCGCGCAGCGGTACTGTGCCGAGCATGGCCTGATATTGCTCGCCCCGGACACCTCCCCACGCGGAGAGGATGTTGCAGACGACGACGGCTGGGACCTCGGCAAGGGGGCCGGCTTCTACCTGACCGCGACCCAGGCCCCCTGGTCGGCGCACTATCGGATGGATCAGTACATCCTCACCGAGCTGATCCCCGAGCTGTCGGCATTCACCAAGAGCCAGCGCATTGGGGTGACCGGTCACTCGATGGGTGGTCACGGTGCTATCGTGCTCGCGCTTCGCAGCCCGGGAGTGTTCTCCAGCGTCTCCGCCCTGGCCCCGATTCTCCAGCCATCGACGGTGCCATGGGGCATCAAGGCGTTCACCACCTACCTCGGCCCGGACCCCTCAAGTTGGGCCGAGTGGGACTCTACCGCCCTCATTCCTGGCGCGAGCGAGCGCCTCCCGATCCTCATCGATCAGGGAGACGCCGACGGCTTCCTCGCAGAGCAGCTCCACAGCGATCGCTTCCTGGCGGCCTGTGCAGCGGCGGAGCACCCGGTGACCTACCGGCTCCAGCCCGGCTACGACCACAGCTACGACTTCGTCGCGACGTTCATCGGCGAGCATGTGGCCTGGCACGCTGCGGCCCTGCGCTGAGGGCGCGGCTCAGGAGAGGATAGCGATGAATGCAGAGCCCTCAGCCAACGGGCCGAGGGCTTCTTTCTTGGTGTTTTTGGTTCCGAAAATAGTGTGTACGTTTGTTTCCATTGACGGATCATTGACGGATTTCTATTCAATGTGCTGAATCATTCGTAAATCAAGCAGGCCCGAATTGATGGCTTCAAGCCTCTCAGACGGCGCCAGCCCACTCCGCGCCCCCTATACTGCCGGTGAGCGCGGAGATGACGATGGGGGATGACAGCCAGAACGAGGGCGGGAAGACGTTCAACCTGACCGGTGGCTTCTCTGAGGACGCCGGCAGGATGCTGCCACCCTCCCGCTACTTTGCGCCAGGCACCCTCTTGGCGGGAAACTACGTGGTTGAGTCGGTGATCGGGGAGGGCGGCATGGGCATCGTCTACCGCGCCATCGACACCACCCTCAACCGCCCCGTCGCGGTCAAGACCCTGCACAGCAACCTCCTGGGCGACAAGGGCATCCGCCGCCGGTTTGTGCGCGAGGCCCGGCTG
>JBLHNG010000931.1:0-3195 GCA_047621685.1 Myxococcota bacterium
CTGCGACACCTGCGCCTGCGCATCTACTGGGACGACCACCCCGTCCCCGGCGTCGACTCTCCTCTGGGCGACTTCTTTGCCGGGTCTTTTGGGCGGGTGGTGCCCTTTCGCTCGCGTTGGCTGACGGTCGCCGGGGGCGGCTATCTCTGCATGCACCCCATGCCTTTCGGCACAAGGGCAGTCGTTGAGATCACCAACGACCACCCCACCCGCTCTCCAACCCTCTTCTTCCAGGTCCAATGGCATGAGGAGGCGACTCCGGGTAAGCGCGAGTACTTTCATGCCCGCTGGCAGCAGACCGACCATGCGCGCGACAGCCCCGCCATCCCCATCCTCGATACAAAGGGCCGCGGCCAACTCCTGGGTCTGACAGTCTCCCTTCAGTGCCGCGACTGGTGGCTCCGACGACCGCTGAGAGACATCGTGCTCCCGCGCGGAATGGGGCTCGGTCTGCTGGAGGGTTGGGAGACCATCCAGATCGACGACGAGCCGCCCGTCTCCGGCACCGGACTGGAAGACTACTTCAACTCAGGCTTCTACTTCCAAGGCGGTCCCTTTCACACCGACGCATACGGCTGCCTGCAGCGCAGCTTCCTGCTGGGGCGTGCGAGCGGATACCGCTTCCACGTCGAGGATCCCGTGCCTTTCAACACCAGACTGCGAATCACGCTTGACCATGGCTTTCGCAACACCATGTCGGGCGTCTACTCGACCGTCGTCTACTGGCTCCAGGCCGAGCCTGGTGCCGAGTTCGGGTATGAATCGCCCGCAACGATCGGACCGCCTCCAGCCCGCCTCCAGGTCGTGCAGATCATGCTCGTCGCTGCGATGGCTTCGGTACCGGTTGTCGCGATGCTCTGGGCAGCGTTCTTGAGGTGACGCTCCGGGCTGTGTGGAGGTCGTGGCAGGAGGAGGCCGGTGGGACGGTGACGCACCACCGGACGGCACCCACCCGGTGAGGACCGATGGCGGTAAGCTCCGATGTGAAGCCTGTGTCTTGCCAAACCGCGACCGAAAGCCTGATCCTTCCGGAGTCCCGATGCCTCTCCCCCGCTCCCGTCGTCTTCTGTGGGCCGCCTTCAGTGGCCTGCTGATCTGCTCGCTGGCCTGCAGTGGCGTAGACACACAGGAGTGCATCGGCTCTGTCGTCACCAATGGTCAGACCTACCAGCCCCAGAGCGGCGTGTCCGACCCTGTGGCCGCCCAGCGCATGGCCTGCAACCAGTACTGCCTCAGCGGCGATCCCGAGTATGAAGCCATGTATGGCATCTGGACCACCTCCCCGAGCGGCGATCCCGGGGTATCGAGAGAGGAGGCCATCTACCGAGATGAGCGCCTGCTGGACTACGTCACCGGTACCTGCGCGGATCGCTGCGTGGCCGCCGTGGCTGCTGGCCAGATGCAGGGCAACGTGACCTGCCGGTAAGCTCCACACGTCGGCTCACTCACCGATCCGTCCGAAAGGATCCAGAGCGCTGGGTGGCTGCAGTGCGAGCGCCGGGTGGCTCGTAGTTTTTGAGGTGTCTCAGATCGTTGAGATCATGCACCACGCGGATGTCGAGCAGGTCACCGTCTGGATGAACGCGGTCGCAGGTGTACAGCACGCCGCCGGCTGCCCACAGCAAGCGCCCATTGTGCAGGTCGGCCCACTCCCAGTCGTTGTGTTCGTGGACCTGGCCCTGGGCGCCAAGGACCCGGTGAGCTTCGCCGCTCCGACTCCCCTGATCCGGTGTGGGATACCAGCGATGACCGTGAACGATCTTCTCCAGAGTGAAGGGGTGGAGCCACTTCCTGTACCTGGACACCCGGGCATAGTCGGGCCCTGTGACCGTTTCCTTGAGCGCCCAGCCGTCGCGCTTCAGGCGAGTGTCAAAGCTCTTGTAGACCACCCTGAATTGCGGATTCATGCCCTCGATTGTGTCGGTTGGCCAGCCTGGAGTGAGCTCCGAGAGGCGGTCAACATGCCAGATCAGCATCCCGCTGCTGTTGTAGCGAAGCCTCACAGGAGCCAGGAACGGTGCCCTGGAGACCGCGGCGTATGTCTTGTTGAAGCGGTCCCGCTTTTGGTTGACGACCTGGTACGTCATCCATGAACCGTCGGGCGAGATGTCGCTCTCCCGGGCGTTTAGCTGCGCGTTCATGTAGCGATGGCCGATCATGAACACATCTCGGTCCAGGTCCCAGTGGACCGTACAGATCAGGTTCTTCGGGCCCGGCCCACGCCAGATGACGACGGCCCTGGGGCTCTCCGGACGCATCAACACGTGAAGTCGCACACGGGATGTCGGTTTCATGCAGCGAGCCGTTATAGAGGATGAACCAATCGAACTCGATATTGTACACGGCGAAGATGGGGGAAACCTGATTTATCAGGCTGATGGAAGAAGATTCTTCCCCTTCCCGTCTACATGCCCAGCAGTCCCTTCCAGGTGCTCAGCTGTGCGGTGTAGGCATCGACGTTTTTGATGTCGAGGTCGGCAGCGGAAAACGTATTGAACGGGAATTCCGACCGCACAAACTGACCCATCATGCTGGACTCGATTTGCATGGGCCCGAGATCTGAGAGAACCTGCGCCCTTGTCTCCGTCAACACAGCCGTCGCGCTCACGTTTCCCCAGCCACTCTGGGCGGCCTCAGTGATGTACTTTTTGACGGACTTTGAAGAGACGTTGACGATGAAGTCATCTCCTGAGCGAAGGGCGCCGGCGCTGTCGATGAATCCGTAGGTGATGAAGACCTGCCGAACGTTGCTGCCAGCCATGAGCGCCTGGACGTATTCGACCGGCTCCTGGTTGTGCTTGACGTTTGATAGAAACGTCATGAATGGCCTGATGATTGGCGCGCTGTTGTTGAGGATCTTGTCCTCGGTCAGATCCGCAGTCAGGCGTGCCTTGACCTGAGCGAGCCGGCGCCCGATCTTCTCCGCATCCTGGGCCATCTGGGTCAGCGCCCGGGCGCGATCCTTGACGGTCTTGAGTTCCTGATAGGCGCTCTTGGGGGTGCTCTCTGCGGAAGCCCGAGCCGAAGCCAGCTGCCGGGAGAGGGCGGTGTGTCGTCTGAGCAGCTTCGTGAAGGCGGTCCCGCTGAGCAGGTCCTCGACCTCGTCCAGCTCCGCCGCGACCTTGTCCGCCCGTCGTGCGAAGGCCTGAGGGCCGCCCTCAAGAAGCGACTTGATGCTGAGCTTCGTCTTCTTCT
>JBLHNG010000932.1:0-3178 GCA_047621685.1 Myxococcota bacterium
GCCGGCGGACGTACCGGTGGAGACCACCTCATCGGAGGCCTGGTTCTCATACTCAACGATCATGGCTGCTGTGCTCTGCGGGAGAAAGGTGGTGGGGTCTGCTTGCGGAGGGTGCGTCGCGCAGTGGTGAGGACCACAGGAGTGGCCACACCGCGGACGGTGGGTGGCATTGATAGAGCCGAGACTGATCTTACAGGGGGGGGGTGCCCTGTCAATACCTCATATGGTGTCTCTTGACGCGTCACCCCCCCATATATGGGGTGAGGCCTCAGAGCCGATCACGGATGATCCGCTGTTAATCGGATCCTTTTGCCTCTCCGCAGCGCCGTGCGATCGCCATATGGGGTCGCGACTTTTTTTACTGCTCAGGTTTCCAGGGTGCCTGGCTTGCGCGCCGAGTAGATGCACCACCGCCAGCAGTCCATTATTTTACCGGAAGGAAGTACCTTATACGGATGCACAGCCTTCACTTCGGCGGGGGCCTCGTAGAAGAGCTTGCGGATCTCGTAGCGGTGCAGCGTGGCGGTCTCGTGGGTGTCGATCCAGACGTCGAGATTTTCCCAGAGGTTGAACTCTTCCATCCGGTCCACGACCAGCCCGCTGTCTTCAATAACGGCTCGGAAGTCAGACTCAAGGAACATGTGGTACAGAAGCGGCTGCTTCTTCTTGAAGATCCGGAACATCCATGCCGCATCTGCCTCGGAGAACGGTATGATCTGGGCAACGACGAACTGCCCACCGGGCTTGAGAACCCTGAAGACCTCATCCATCATCTTCGCCGGCTCGGGCATGAGGTGCATGACCTCGCGGTTGGTGACCAGCTCGAAGCTGCCGTCGGGGAACGGGATGTCGTAGACCGTGCCGTGGACCACCTCATCGAGGCGCTGGCTGGACAGGGCGACCATCTCGGGGGTGATGTCGAGGCCGGTGATCTTCGCCACCTTGCCCCGGAAGGCGTTGCCGACCACACCGCTGCCACAGCAGACGTCTAGGGCCTGGGCGGTGGCCGGGACATCGCACATCGCGCCGATGGCGGAGAGGAGCCCGTCGTTGGCGATCCAGACCGCGGAGTCGTGCCAGTTCCGAGAGCGCTCACCGAACTGGGCCTGGTAGATCTCAGGGGTGGCCTCGGTGGGGGTGAGCTGGTGGCGAGCGGCCTCTCCAGCCCGTCGGGAGGCCTTGCGGGCACGGGCAGCCTCGATGGCCTTGGTGACCACAGCCTCGGCCAGCGCCGGGTCTGCCGCGAACACACCGGCCAGGGCAGCCTCGACCTCACCAGCGACGATGCCAGCGACCTCGGTGTTTGCCAGCCGGGTCTTGGTCTGTCCGTCGAACTGAGGCTCGGGGACCTTCAGGGACAACACCACGGTCAGCCCCTCGCGGACATCGACACCCTTGATGCCACCACCGAGGCCCGGATCGATGAGCCCACGCCGGATGGCCTCGGTGCGCACTGCAGCGGTCAGAGCCGTCTTGAGACCCTTCAGGTGGGTGCCACCCTCTCCGGTGCGGATCGAGTTGACGAAGGTGTGAATGTCCTCGGCGTACAGGGAGGTCCACTGGAGCGCGGCGTCGATCTCCACGCCGTCCCGAGCGGCCTGGACCTGGGCGGGGGGCTCGTGCAGCGGGCTGCGCAGCCGGTTGAGGTGAGCGACGAAGCTTCGGGTGCCGCCGGAGTACTGGAAGGTCTCGCCGCGCCCGTCGCCCCGGTGGTCGGTCAGGGTGATGGTCACGCCGGGGTTGAGGAAGGCCAGCTCCCGCATGCGCCAGGACAGCACGTCGTAGGAGAAGTCGAGGACCTCTCGGAAGATCCGGGCGTCGGGCAGGAAGCGGACCTGGGTGCCGCGCTGCGGTGTGGCGCCCGCCCGCTTGACCGGCTCGGTGACCAGTCCGCGGGAGAACTTCCCGGTGTAGTGACTGCCGTCGCGCCAGACGTCGAGGGTGAGCCACTCTGACAGCGCATTGACACAGGAGACGCCCACACCGTGCAGCCCGCCGGAGACCTGGTAGGCGCCCTTGCCGAACTTGCCGCCAGCATGGAGCGTGGTGAGCACCAGCTCGGCAGCGGAGCGCCCGGTGTCTTGCCAGTGACCGACCGGGATGCCGCGCCCGTCGTCGGTGACCCCGACCGAGCCATCGGCGAACAGCGTGACGGTGATCGTGGTGCAGTGCCCGGCGAGGGCTTCGTCGATGGCGTTGTCCACCACCTCGTACACCAGGTGGTGGAGCCCCTCAGAGCCCGTCCCGCCGATGTACATGCCCGGTCGTTGCCGGACCGGCTCAAGCCCGGAGAGGATGGTGATGCTGTCTGCGTTGTACTGCGACTGGTCTGTGTCCATCGATCGGCCTCTCGGAGTCTGCCCGCCACCCTATCCCGAGTCAGGGGCGCGCGGGCTGCTCACCCGGGCCGAGGTCGTGCTCCGGCTGTCGAGTGAGGTCTGGCATGGGGAGTCGGTGCAGCCACAGGAGCACGCCGAGGTTGACCAGCAGCACAACGACCGCCAGCCCGACGAAGACGCGGAGGATGCGTGCGGGGCGGGACATGCCGGCAGGGTATCATCCCCACCATGCGCGCCATGCTGGCCATCACCGGGCTTCTGCTGAGCACCAACCTCACCTTCCTCGGCTGGGCGGTGCTCCAGGGGCTCCACCTCTCCACACCGCTGCCGGCCTCCCCGGTCCCGGTGACCATCGCGGACCTCTCGATGACCCTGGCGGGCATGCCGGAGCACACCGGCAGCGCGGACTGCGCGGATCTCGTCCGGTTCGTCGCTGCGCTCAACACCGCGCTGGTGGAGGTCGGCGAGTCGGAGCTGCCGATCCGCTCGCCGCTCTCGCTGATGGAGACCTCGTGTCGCCTGGACGATGTGGCGGTGTCTGAGGCGCTGCGGCCCTACCGTCGCCTGTTTCGTGCGCGTGGGCTGACTCCGCCGCCGGCCTTTGCGCACTTCGCGGCGGTCTCTGGACGCTGAGGAGGCGGGCGGGCTCACTGACCCGCCATTGAGTGGCGGCAGGTGCCGGTCGCAGACGGGCTGATTGTCGATTCGGGGAGCGACACGGGGACGGGGTGAGGCATCCGAAGCCGGTCAGGTGGCTGCCTTCCCCCCTAATTTTGTTGATTGTATTGTTTTGGATCGCCAGTTCAGGAGTCTCAGTCCGCCCGGGCGCGCGCAAGGGG
>JBLHNG010000933.1:0-3166 GCA_047621685.1 Myxococcota bacterium
GTCGGACCCGACAGTACGCTCATGATGTCTCCCGACGACCTGATTCAGCCTGACTTAAGGGTGTCGATCCTACCGAATTGCAGCCCGCTGCCCCCCCCGGATCAGACCTCGATCGGCGGACTGACCGGTGGCCGGAATAAGTCGTCCAACCGGGTGCTGAGAAAGAACCTTGCGGACACGCGGGGTTTATGTCATCTCAAATCAGTCATCAGGGGAGACATCATGTTGGAGCTTCTGACCGAGGTCGTCGTCGCGGGAAGCTTCGTCTACGGACTGAACTTCGTCTTTCGATAAGCCACGTGTTTTTCACCGCCCTCCTCTGCTTCCTCCCATCGCTGATCTGCGACACGGCTTCCGCTGAGCCGCCGCTGGTCCTCGCGGCGGACATCGGCGACCGGGGCATGCAGGTCTGGTGGCGTCCTGGCGAGCTGCTGGTCGGCAACTCCGCCTCTGAGGCTCGCCCGGGGCTGAGGCCGCTCATCTCCGATGCGCCCCTGATCCTGCCAGCGGATCTGAGCGCCTGGACCCCGGTGGGCGAGACCTGCCAGGATGTCCCCCGGGCCGAGGCCACCATCGACGGCCAGCCCGTCTCCGCCTCCATCCACACCGACCCCACCCGTCAGCAGATGGTCCGTCTCATCGCTGGAGATCGGCTCATCGCCGAGAACACCCTCGGCCGACCCGTTCAGGTCTGCGAGATCCGAATCAGCGAGGCCGATCCCCTCCCAGGCCCCGAGGTCATCGTCGCCTGGCGGTTCGGTGAGGGAGAGCAGCAGATCCGCGGGCTGACAGTGTTTCGGGTGCCGAGGACTGCGCGCTACTGAGCGGGGGGCTCTGGCTTCTCTTCATCGATCAGAGTGACTTCACCGGGGGCGCCGAGATCCAGCTCCAGCTCCGGGATCTCCACCGCAGTGGGATCCTCAGCGGTGAGGCTGGCGGTGGGAACCCAGCCGAAGTCGAGGTTCTTGCGGATGCGGACCTGATCACCGTCGACCAGCACAACCTCGATCCGCTCGTTCAGCTCGATGTCGGTCACGGTGACGGTGGAGCCGGGCCAGCGCACGGGCTGGAGGGGCTCGGTGGCCCAGACGTAGCCGGTGAGGGGCGCGGGATCGGTACCGGCCTCGGTGGCGTCCTGGGCGAAGGCGAAGAAACTGAGGAGGAGTGCGGTCATAGAGACCCGGCTAACCCGCCCTGAACACCTGAGCGAGCACGCCGGGATAAGCCGGGGGGTATGGTCACCGCCCTCACGGATGCGCTCCACGCCTGGGGGCGGTTTGGGTTCTTCGCCGGACAGATCGGCCTGCGCCTGCTGACCCCGCCGTGGTTCTTCCGCTCGGTGATTCAGCAGACCTGGATGACCTGCAGTCGCTGCCTGGGTCCGGTGATCGCGGTGAACTTTCCGTTTGGCTCGGTGCTGGCACTCCAGGGACTGGTGATCTTCGACCTGTTTGGTGCCCAGCGACTGCTGTCGAGCCTGGTGAGTGTGGCGGTGCTGCGAGAGCTGGCCCCGGTGCTCGCCAGCGTCCTGGTCGCCGCTCAGGGTGGCAGCTCGTGTGCCGCGGAGCTGGGCGCGATGCGCATCAAGGAGGAGCTGGATGCCACGGAGGTGATGGGCATCGACGGCCTGCGCCTCCACGCCATGCCCCGGGTGATCGCCCTGACCATCGCCGCCCCGACCCTCTACATCTTCGGCGCGGTCGCCGGGCTGGCGGGCAGCTACTTCACCGCAGTGGTCGTCAAGGGCGAGTCCTCTGGGGTGTTCCTTGAGCAGCTGTGGCTGCTGACTTCCCCGATCGATGTCTGGGCCGGGGTGCTTAAGACCACCATCTTCGGAGCGGTCATCGGGCTCATCGCTGCGTTCCATGGCTACTACGCCAGCGGGGGTGCCGCCGGGGTCGGCCGGGCGGTCAACCAGACCGTCGTGCGCAGCGTGCTGGCGTTCATCACCATCAATTACCTGCTCACCTCCGCCCTCTATGGCAGCCCCTGATGAGCCGAATCATTGCCGCGTTTGGAGCCTACGCCTTCTTCCTCAGCGACCTCGTCCGGGCCACCTTCCGGTATGGGGTGTCCTGGGATGAGGTGCTCTCAGAGGGCTACCAGATCGGGGTCAAGAGCCTCTCGATCCTGCTCATCATCAACATCTTCGTCGGCTCAAACCTCGCAATTCAGGGCTACAACGCCATGGAGCCCCTCGGCGGACAGCGGCTGGTGGGCATGTTCGTCGCCCTCGCCGGGGTCCGTGAGCTGGCCCCGATCATCGCCGCGGCAATGGTCGCTGCGAAGGCCGGCACTGAGATGGCCAGCCAGATCGGGGTGATGCGCATCGGCCAGCAGATCGACGCCCTCGAGGTCATGGCGATCAACCCCTACGCCACCCTCATCGCCCCCCGCATGCTCGGCATCATGATGGTCATGCCCGCCCTCACCCTCATCGCCGTGTTCACCACCCTGGCCAGCGGCTACGTCGTGAGCGTCCACCAGCTCGGGCTCAACGGGGCGGTCTACATCGAGTTCGCCGCCGGCAGCATCCAGCTGGTCGACTTCCTGTACTGCGAGATCAAGGCGCTGATGTTCGGCCTCATCATCTGCACCCTGAGCTGCTGGTTCGGGTTCAACTGCAAGAAGGGCCCTGAGGGAGTCGGCGAGGCCACCAATCGGGCTGTGGTCTCTTCTGCGGTGGCGTGCGTTGTGGTCAACTACTTCATCAGCGAAATGCTCTACGGGGGGCTCTGAGTGATCGAGCTGCGCCATGTCTCCAAGTCGTTCGGCAGCCTGACCGTGCTCGACGACATCTCCCTGACCATCCCACCCGGCGAGACCACCGCGATCATCGGGCCGTCGGGCACTGGCAAGAGCGTCACGCTCAAGCTCATCGTCGGCCTGCTCGCTCCGGACTCCGGCGAGGTTCGCTGCTTCGGGGTCAACATGGCCACCGCCCGCGAGCGGGAGCTGTACCAGGTGCGGCGGCGGTTCGGCATGCTGTTCCAGGACGGCGCCCTGTTCGACTCGATGACCGTCGGCGAGAACATCGCCTTCCCCCTCGTCCACCACCACCCCGAGCTGACGGCGGCCCAGCGGCGCAAGAAGGTGGAGGAGAAGCTGGAGCTGGTCGAGCTGCCGGGGGTCTATGACCGACCGACCACCGCGCTCTCCGGCGGAC
>JBLHNG010000934.1:0-3134 GCA_047621685.1 Myxococcota bacterium
ACCACCCTGACCTCCCCGGTGTGCTCCCCCACACCTTCTCTGCGCCCCCCGAGGCCTGCCTGCTCGCTGCGGGCTTCGTCGGCTCCCGGTGGCAGGAGGGACTCGCGCTGCTGCCGCGGCTGTGCGGGATGCTGGTGATGGTCTCAGACAAGGGCACCGGACGGGTCCGGGCGTTCCCGGACGGTCGGGCGGACATCACCTACGACTTCGCCGACGAGGACATCGAGCGCACCAAGCGCGGGCTCGTCGTGGTCGCCCGGGTGCTCCAGGCTGGCGGCGCGGGGCGGCTGCATGTGCCGATCCACGGCGTCCCCCCTTGCGACACCCCCGAGGAGCTCGAGGCCGCCCTCGCCGACCGCGACCTCACCGACTTCACTCTCTACGCCGCCCATCCGATGTCCACCTGCCGCATGCACACCGACCCGACCCTGGGCGTCATCGGTCCCGATGGTCAGGCCCACAACCTCCCTGGGCTGTTCATCTCCGACGCCAGCGTGTTCCCGACCTCGCTGGGGGTCAACCCGCAGCTCACCACGATGGCGATGGGCACCTTCCTGGGCCGCAAGATGCTGCGGGACATCGGACCATGAGCCAGCTCGCCGCTGGCATGTCGCTTCGCTCGTACCGGCTGGTCCGAAAGCTGGGCGTGGGTGCCGACGGCGAGGTCTGGGAAGCTCGGGGGGCCGACGGGGTGCCGATCGCGATCAAAGCCCGCCCGCGAAAGGCCGGCGAGGAGCCTCGGCTGCGGCGGGAGTTCGAGCGCCTGCGCACCCTCCGGCTGCCCTCGGTCATTCGGGTGCTCGATGTCGGAGCGGACCAGGGCTACCTGTTCTTCACCATGGAGCTGGCTCGGGGGCTGGCCTTCGATGCCCATGTCCGGGCCGGAGGCACCCTCGCTGCGCGGGTCCAGCGCACTGCGTCTGCCGGGGCCGAGGTTGCCCGAGCGCTCGCCGGAATGCACCGCCTCTCTCTGGTCCACCGGGACCTCAAGCCCGCAAACATCATGGTCGATGGCGACGGCCGGGTGGTCCTGCTGGACTTCGGGACCGCCACCAGCGGAGCGACTCAGGGCGCAGCGGGCACCACCGCCTACATGGCGCCTGAGTTCCGAGCCGGGCTGCCCTCAGACACCCGGGTCGATCTGTATGCCCTCGGCGTGACCCTCTACGGAGCGCTCTCGGAGAAACCAGCGTCGGGCTTCACCCCGGGCCGGCCGCGGCCCTCCCTGCTGCTGATGGGACTAGAAGTCCCGCTGGGGCTGGCGGACCTCATCGACCGGCTGCTCTCCCTCGACCCAGCCGATCGCCCCGATGCCGAGGCCTGTCAGCTCGCCCTCTCCCGCATCGCTGAGGGGCAGAACATCGGCGGGATGTGGCCCTCGCCATCGGTCTACACCGGCGACATCTCCCCCCTCCTTGCCGGAACGGCTGTGGTGGTCGGCACCACCGGGAGCGGGCGGAGTCGGATGATCGAGCAGGCCCGCTACCAGTGGTTCACCCGGGGCTACCGCTCCGTCGCCGCGGACTGCCGGCCCGACGAGCCGTTTGGCGCCCTCCACCAGCTCCTCGCCGCCCTGCTCGCCCCCTGCTCCACCGAGCAGCGCCGACGGCTCATCGGCTCCGACGCGCCGGCACTCCACAGCGTCTACCCTCAGCTCACCGTCACCGAGCCGGTCTCCTGGCCCCCGGATCCCGTCGCCACCGCGACCGCACTCGCCCGCGTCCTCCGCCGCGCCGCGCCCATCGCAGTGGTGCTGCGCAGCGTGGATCGCGCCGATGTCGGCACCGCAGCGGTCCTCACCACCCTCGCCCAGCGGATCCCCGACGAGGTGGTCATCTGGGGAACCTCCACCCGACGCATCCGAGGCTCCCGCTGCATCTCTCCGCCGTCCTGGGGTCCGCTCCAGGAGCGCCGGGTGATGCCATCGATCCTGCCAGACGGGATCACCCTCACTGGCTCTCCAGGGCGCACACCACTCATCAGCTGTGCGAGAGCCTGGCAGGCGCTGGCCCGACACCGGGGGGAACCCGGCCCCTGCTGGCCCCCGTCCGAAGCCCTCTCCACCCTCGCCCTTCTCAGCCAGCCGTTCCCCCAGCCGGTCGCCGAGGCCCTCACCCGCAACCTCCCGGAGCTGATCACCAGCGGACAGCTCGCCGTCGCCTCCGCCGGGCCACCCCGTCGGCTCCGGATCGCCGATGCCGCAGCCGCGATCCTCGCCCGTCAGGACGACGACACGCAGGCCCACTCGCGGATCAGCCAGGCCTGGCAGCGCCAGCCGACCTCCCCGGAGTCCATCTGCCGGATCGCCACCCACACCATCCGGGCCGGACGCCCCCGCCCGAGACAGATCGCTGGGGCGGTCGCGGTCGCCCTTGCCCGGGGCAACCACGCAGAGGTGGAGCGCTGGCTGAAGCTCAAGGACCTGCTGTGTGGCGGCGACGACGACTTCCACACCCGCTACGCCCGCCTGCTGACCGACCTGGAGCTTCGCCCCGGTCGCCTCGACCCCGCCGAGGTGCTCGACCTCGCCCAGCTCGCTCGGACCGACGAGCAGCGTGCGATGGCGGAGACGATCCGGCTCATCGATCTGGCCCGACAGTCCGACCCATCGGCAGTAATCAAGGAGGGGCGCCGAGTCGCTGCGGTGCTCTCGACGCCGTTCCCGCACATCGCCTCAGACATCCTCCGGGAGATCGCCCTGGCCGCGCTGAGCAGCGGCGATCACGACGGCGCAGTGGCCGACTGCACCACCGCCCTCTCCCTCGCCCAGAAGCCCCTGCCCCGTTCCACCTCGCTCGACGCCCCCACCGGCCTCTTCCCCAGCACCGGAGTGACTGCGATCAGCGACCTCGCGGCCACCCGGCGGGAGATCAACGCCGCGACCACCCTCTCCGCCGCGCTCATCTACACCGGCCGCCTGCGCTCCGCGGCCAGCCTCTGCGCGAAGACCACCACCCGATGCAGCAGCCACGGCCTCCGACGCGGAGAGGGTGCGAACCTCGCCAACCTCTCCATCGTCCAGCTCTACCTCGGCCAGCGCTCCGAGGCGGCCCAGTCCGCAGCGCGCTGCCGTCGTCTCCAGCCCTACCATCGAGATCCGGTCGTCCTGGCCAACTGCGCGCTCCTCCAGGCAC
>JBLHNG010000935.1:0-3122 GCA_047621685.1 Myxococcota bacterium
CCTCAATCCGGGGTGCCCCCATCGGCGGGATGGTGACCCTCGGTGAGGTGGTTGCCCTCGGTGGGGTGGTCGCGCGCGGCGGGTTGGCCCGGGGCACGGTCAGCGAGGGGGCCACCCGAAGCGGCGGCGGGGCGGAGCGCGGAGGCGTGGGGATGGCGATGGAGGGAGCTGCCGGGGTGATCCGGGGTGGGGCGTTGGTGACCTCGATCGGCGGCAGGGCGGGGAGCCCCTCGGTGATCGGCAGGTCGGTCATGGTCCGCAGCACATCGAGGGCGGTGACCGTGACCGGATCCATCAGCGCGCTCCGACATCGCTCCCACAGCTCGCTGGCATCGGAGGGTACCTCGTCCCCGATCACCCCGAGGAAGGCGTTGTAGCGACGGCGGCGTGCTGGATTGGAGAGCACCTGGACCGCCTCTCGCAGCGAGCGCTCCTGCGCCTCCAGCAGTGAGACGTCCGCACCCTGCTTCCGAGCCGATTTCAGTCGACGCACCAGCGCTGCGAGCCGTCCTTGAAAGGCGGAGCGGAGCGCTTCAGGGGAGGCCTCGCTTGAGACCCCCAGCATTTCGTAGAAGCCCTGAGACATGCCCGGGCATTATCGCACCAATCCCGTTGGTGTCGAGAATCCGGGGATTGTTCGCGGAGACCCCGTGTCTGTGTCTGCCCCTAAAGCCCGCGTCGGGTACGAAACCACAGCAGCATCCCGACCGACAGCCTGCTCATTCCCGCTGAGATCACCCCCATTCCGCCTGCCACCGCCATCGAAGATCAGGCATTTCGGGCCTACATTCCCCACCACGGCAGGGTCTACGATGTCCTGATCGCCCTATGAGCGGCGGGCAGCAATCGCGGCGATGATCGCCTCGGCGTCCCCGGGCAGCAGGGTGCGGGGATCGATGAGCAGGGCATCCCGGGCGACCCGGGCGACGATGGCGGGAGTGCCGTTTCGCAGCGCAGCACAGAAGGCTGCAGGCTTATTGACGGGCACAGCGACCACGAACGTCGGCAGTCCCTGAGCCGGGAGCGCGCCGCCGCCGGAGTAGCTGGTGTCGGCCTCGATCCGGGCGCCGGGGATCTGACCGGCGATGCGCTCAGCCTCTGCCCGGCACTGCGCAGCGGTCATCGCCAGCATCCGTCGGGCTGGGACCGCCTCATTCTGCCGCCCCTGTCGGTACAGCAGCAGGGTGGCCTCCAAGGCCGCGAGGACCATCTTGTCCAGCCGAAGTGCCCGATACAGCGGGTGGTGTCTCATCTTGCTGATCACCGCCGAGCGGCCCACGATCATGCCGGCCTGGGGTCCGCCGAGCAGCTTGTCGCCGGAGAAGCAGACCGCATCGACCCCATCCGATATCGCCCCGGAGACCAGCTCCTCCGCCTCCAGCTGCACCACGCTCCGCTCCATGGCCGGCGCGCTGTGCAGCAGGCCGGAGCCGAGGTCATCGACCACCAGCACCCCGCGCGATCGGGCCAGGGCGCACAGCTCAGCGCGATCGGCACGCTCGGTGAAGCCGACCATGCGGAAGTTCGAGGCGTGGACCCGAAGCAGCACCGCGGTGTTCTCAGTGATCGCATCGGCGTAGTCGCTGACCCGGGTGCGGTTGGTCGCCCCGACCTCCACCAGCCGCGCCCCACCGTCGCTGATGACATCCGGCACCCGGAAGCTGCCGCCGATCTCGACCAGCTCCCCCCGGCTGACGATGACCTCCTTCCCGCGCGCCAGGGCACTCAGGGCGAGCAGGACCCCGGCGGCGTTGTTGTTGACTGCGATCGCCGCCTCCGCCCCGGTCAGCTCACACAGCGGCTCAGAGATCCCCTCCAGTCGCCCCCCGCGCTTGCCAGTGGACAGGTGCATCTCCAGGTTCGAGTACCCCCTGGCAACCGCAGCGACGGCCTCGGCGGCCTCTGGGGACATCGGGGCACGGCCGAGGTTGGTGTGCAGCACGATCCCGGTGGCGTTGATGACCGGCACCAGCCGTGGCATCGAGAGCGCCTCGGCCCGGGCGGCGGCGGCAGCGCCCAGGGGTGGGACGTCCTCTCCGGCGCGGATCCGGTGACGGGCGTCCTCGATGACCTCCCGAGCGACCCGCACCGCGAGGTCATGGGAGAGCCCGGCGAGGGCGGGATCGAGGAGGAGCCGGGAGACACTGGGCAGGTCTTTGAAGTGCATGCGGGGGACAGACCGATTTAGATAGGGGTGAGGCAGCCATATGAACACGCTGATCTATCTGCTCGCTGCGTTGTATATCGGGAGTCTGGTGGTCCAGGCCTGGGAGTCGGATCGCAATGACCCGATCCGCCGGGCCTTCGCCGGGCTGGCCACGCTGATGATGGTGACCTACCTATGCTTTGCCGCGTACCTCACCAGCGGCATCGAGGGCATGCGCTACCTGTATGTCTTCATCGGTGTGTTCCTGCCCGCAGCGAGCATGACGCTGTTGTTGCGCATGATGGGCTCCGAGGATCTCGTGCTGGGTCGGCGGATGTGGACCCTGGCCACCACGGTGTTTGCCGTCTGCCTGCCGATCCTCGTCCTCATCCTCGCCCTGTCCGATGCCCCGCTCAGCTTCCCGTTCCCCGAGCTGCCCGCCTCGCTGTGGACCTTCGGCGGCACGCTGTTCTGCTTCCGGTGGCTGTTCTTGCAGTACCAGGCCTCGTCGGAGGGCATCCAGCGCACCCGGCTGCGCTACCTGATGGTCATCATCGCCGTCACCCTGAGCGTGACCGGGGTCGAAGCCGTCATCCGACTGCATGGCCGACTGCTCAGTGAGCCGGGGGCGTCGGTGGCCCTCCAGGGAGCCTTCCCGCCGGTCGGCGCGGTCCTCAGCACCTGGCTGCTGCACATCCTCCACCGGATCATCGAGCTGTATCGGCTCATCGACCTCCAGGAGACCTTCTCCCACGCCCTCACCCTGGTCATCGCCGCCGCGCTGCTGGTGACTGCGAACGGGGTGGCGGTGTACTGGGTGGACGGACTGGCCAGCCCGCTGCACGGCAGCTTCCAGATCTTCCTCATCACCGGGGCCTTCCTGGCGGTGTTCGGCACCATCCAGGAGCGACTGGATGCCCGGGTCGGGCAGTGGCTCAACCTCCAGGGCCGTCGGCTGGAGCGGACGTTTCAGGAG
>JBLHNG010000936.1:0-3120 GCA_047621685.1 Myxococcota bacterium
AGAACCCGGAGGCCCCGGGGGCTTCTGAGGGTGAGGCCGTCAAGCAGCTCCTCTCACTCCGCGATGAGCTTAGCTGTGCCAAGACCGAGGATCGCGCCTCGCTCTACCAGCAAATCGATCAGCTCAACGCTGTGATCGATCAGATTCGAGGCGCGAGAAAGACCGAGGAGGTCGATCCGGACTCGCCCTACTTCGCCCACCTCCGGGTCGAAGAGAGCGGCCGCAGTCGGGATGTCTTCCTGGGACGGGCCACCCGGCTCGGGAAGGGGCTCCGCATCGTCGACTGGCGAAACGCACCGATATCCCGGATCTTTTACCGGTATCAGGAGGGCGATGAGTACTCTGAGGAGATCGCTGGTCGCATCCGCGATGGGCACATCAGGGTGCGGCGGACCCTCCACATCCAGCAGGGCGAGCTGCTGCGGGTCGGCAGCCTGGACCAGAGCTGGGTGAAGAACCGCGGCGACTGGGTGGCGCTGTCTGATGAGCAGAGCCGGCTGGCAGGAGGGGAGGGGAGCGCCCTTCGCTCTGGTCGAGTGGACTCTCGACTTGGCTCCGGCCAGAAGCTGCGGGCCTCCAAGCACCTTCCAGACATCGCCGCACTCATCGACCCCGAGCAGTTCGAGCTGATCACCGCCGCTCAGAGCGGAGTGGTGGTGCTTCGGGGCTCCGCAGGCTCGGGCAAGACCACTGTCGCCCTCCACCGCATCGCCTTCCTCAACTTCGACAAGCCCCGGCGGTTCGCTGCGAAGCGCATCCTGGTGATCGTCTGGGGTCGGGCGATGAAGGACTACGTCTCCCACGTCCTGCCCGCGCTCGGGGTCAGCGGGGTCAACGTCACCACCTGGACGGCCTGGGCACGCACTGCGGTCAAGCGGCACTTCCCGGTGCTGCCCAATGCCATTGCCGAGGACACCCCCGAGCCGGTCACCCGCATCAAGCTGCACCCTGCCGTCAGCCAGCTGCTCGCGGACACCATCAAGCGGACGCCTGGCAAGGCATCGATGGAGCAGGCGATCGACGACTGGGCCAACCTGCTGACCGATGCCGATGCGCTGGAGAAAGCCATCGGCGACGACATCGGCAAGGGCGCCCTGGAGCGTGCGATCCGCTGGAGCTCTGATCAGGTCCGAGCGGTGATGGCCTGGTTGGAGGGGGACCGCGAGGTCGACGCCCAGCTCGATGTCGAGGACGACGCCCTGCTCTTGCGCGCCTGGCAGCTTCGGGTCGGCGCGCTGCGTGCCGGGAAGTCTGGCGGCACCCTCAGCTACGCCCACATCGTGCTCGATGAGGTCCAGGACTTCTCCCCCGTCGAGGTCCAGGTCCTCCTGGAGACCACCGACAAGCACCGCTCGGTCACCCTTGCTGGCGACACCCGGCAGCACATCTCCCGCTCCGCCGGCTTCACCGACTGGACCTCCTTCCTCGACCGCATCGGGGTGGCGAGCCAGGCGCTGTCGACCCTGGAGGTCAGCTACCGCTCGACCCACCCGATCACCCGGTTCGCCCTCGAGGTGCTCGAAGACGCCAGCGAGCCACCCCCGCGGACCATCCGAAACGGTCCGCCAGTGGAGATGTTCCGATTCTCCGACCACGGCGCAGCGGTGGCGTTTCTCTCCGAGGCCCTCCGGATCGTCATCCTCAACGAGCCCCTCGCCAACATCGCCCTGCTGACTCCAACCCCGGCGCTGTCGGCGATCTACGCCGCTGGGCTCAACGATGCAGAGGTGCCGGATGTTCGCCGGGTCATCGATCAGCGGTTCGCGTTTGCGCCGGGTGTGGATGTCGTGGAGGCCGATCAGGTCAAGGGTCTGGAGTTCGACTATGTCATCATTGTCGAGGCCAGCGCCATGCACTGGCCGGACACCGACCACCACCGCCGCCTGATGCACGTCGCCGCCACCCGGGCGGTCCACCAGCTCTGGCTCACCAGCGTCGCGACCCCCACCTCGATCCTCCCAGAGAGCATCCGTTGACCACCACCAGCATCCTCCTCTCTCGCTTGGAGCACGGCCTCCTCGATGGACTGGTCGGACTGCTGGTGGAGTTCATCATGGAGCGTCCGGTCTCCGAGCTGCTGGATCCGGAGTGGATCGCCGATCAGGTGATCACCACCCTGGATGCCACCACCCGTCAGGAGCACACCGAGGCGTGGATCCGGTCACGCATCGCCGAGATTCGGGAGCGGGTGCCAGAGGGAAGCGCGGCGCCACATGTGCCCGCCGAGATCGCCGACCCCTTGCGCGCAGTGCTCGCCCGGGAGCACCTCCCGGACCGGGATCTCATCGGCCGGCTCATCGACCACGCCGCGATGGAGCAGATATTTAAGGACGTCCTGGTCGGCTCGCTGTCCGGGTTCGCCCAGAAGATCAGCCGGTTCACCGAGGTCGTTCCCCAGTCCGCGCAGCTCTCCCGGGGGTTGGGGCGGCTCAAGGCGCTCCAGCGGAAGGCGTCCCATGGGGTGCTCGGCGGGCTGTCCCAAGAGCTGGAGCGCACCGCCCGCAGCCAGATCCGCGACTACGTGGAGAAGAGCATCCACGCCACCCTCGGCCAGGTCGCCGAGCACATCTGCGCGGCAGAGCACGCCGGGCTGTATGGCGCGTACCGGGTCCACCTCCTCGACACCCTCCTGGCGACCGATGCCACGGTGCTCGCTGCGGAGGTCGACAAGATGGATCCGGACTCTCTGGTCTCCACTGCCGCCGCGGTCACCCGGGCAGTGGTCAAGCGTCCGGGGATTCGCGAGGAGATCGCCAGCGTGGTTCGGCTGACCCTTGAGGGCACTGCTGGCCGCTCCGTGCAGGACTTCCTCGACGAGAGCGGGCTGGACCAGGGCTGGCGGGCGGAGCTGGAGCAGCAGATCGCCACTCAGGCTCGGGTGTTCATCCAGACGCCGGGGTTTGAGGTGTGGTTGGGGAAGCTCCTTGGTGAGGAGTAGTCGGGTATAGTGAGAGGGCGTTTCGCTTGAGCAGACTCACCTCTGCCGGTCGGTGTTGCACCGCCCGAAGCCCTTCTTTCTCATCCCCCACGACGAGCCGGTAAAATGCGGCCGTAGAAGTTTTTTTTGGGGGGGGGGGGGGTGGGGGGGGGGGGTGGGGGGGGGGGGGTGGGGGGCGGTGG
>JBLHNG010000937.1:0-3120 GCA_047621685.1 Myxococcota bacterium
CGAACACCCGCCCTGCGACCACCGTCCGCAGGCTCAAAGAACCGTCCTGGACCACCCAGAACGCCGAGTGATTCCCACCGCCACCGACAGCATCGCTTGTCTACAGCCGACGGCGCCGAATAGCCGCACCCATCAGAGCAAGCATCGACAGCAGCCCCAGCGCACCGTAGCTCCTGGAGCTTTCGACCGCTGAGCAGCCCTCCTGGACCGCAGTCGGGGTGGCGCGCTCGACGATGTACGCACAGGCGCCCTCGACGACGTCATCCTCATCCTCGTCGACGAGTCCGTCACAGTCGTTGTCTGCACCGTCGCAGTCTTCCTGGGCGCCGGGGAAGCTCCAGGGGTCATCGTCGCTGCAGTCGGTGTAGACCCCGTCGATGTACTCGGGGTAGGAGTCGCCGTCGTCGTCGTAGGTGAATGAGCCCTCGTCGAGAAGACCGTCGCAGTCATCGTCGGTCTTGTTGGCGGTCTCTTCGGCACCGGGATGGATGAGGGGGTTGTCGTCGTTGCAGTCCCCCTCGCGCTCTGAGAAGCCGTCACCGTCGTCGTCGAACCACTCGGTGTTGTCGTCGACTCTGTCGTCGCAGTTGTCGTCGATCTGGTTGGCGTACTCAAAAGCGTCTGGGTAGACGAAGCTGGAGTCGTCGTCACAGTCGCCCTCGGTCTCCGTCCAGCCATCGCCATCGTTGTCCTGACTCAGCGAGTTGGCGGACTCATCGATCTCGCCGTCGCAGTCGTCGTCCACGCCGTTGTTGGCGGTCTCCTGGGCGGAGGGGCTGATCGAACCGTCGTTGTCGTTGCAGTCTCCACCACAGGAGAACCAGCCGTCGTTGTCATCGTCCCAGGTGACGTCGGCAGAGTTCTCGCAGTCATTGCCGATGGCGGTGATGGTGTCGGTGTAGTTCGGATCGTTGATGCCGATCTCGATGCTGGCTTCCTCGGCTCCGTCAGAGGCGGGAATCCAGGCGACCTTGAACGCATTGCTGGTCTTGGGCAGGACGTAGATCGGCAGGTGGTCCGGCACATAGAACGACGTCGAGCCGACCGCGTCGAAGTCCGAGATGGTCAGGGTGACGCTGCCGCAGTTCTCGACGGTGACATCCGAGGAGTAGTAGCCACCGGCCGCCCGGGTTCCGAAGTCGTGGAACAGCGGGTAGATGTTGGCACAGGGGTTGCGCCCGATTCCCCGGAGCACCACCCGCCACAGTCCCCGACCCTCTTCATCGCGATCAAACACCTCGGAGTCGTTGGTGACGATGGTCAGCGTTGTGCGGAAGTAGTCTTCGCTGTCTGGGCGGAAGTTGATCTCGACGAGCCCATAGGTCGGGATCTCGATGCTGCCGCCGTCGACGATCTGAGCATCCGCGACGCCATCGTCGTCGGTGTCTTCAGTCTTCCAACTGTCGAGGACCGCAAAGTGCTCTTCGTCATCGGTATAGATGTCGAAGATCGTGACCGGTCCCAGAGCGGTGCTGGCCAGGTAGATGGGGAGCGTCTCTCGGTCTCCGACCGCGACCGCGCCAGCGTCGAAGGTGGCAAGCTCAGTGGAGAGCTCCCGACGCTGTGCAGTGATCTCGTGATCGGGGGCACAGGAGATGAGCCCGAGGGCAGAAGTGGGTAGCAGAAGTCGCATCGGAGCCAGTCTACGCGAGGACCCACGTTCTGCCAATGGTGTGTGTGATCTCCGGAGGAACTCCCTGACCAACGGGCTCAGTCACTGACCTCCCGATCCAGCACGCTCCTGGCTTTTCGGTAGAGAAACTGTGCCTGCTGGAGGTTGTCTCCGATGCAGACCATGCCGAGCTTTCCGAACTCCGAGAGTGCACCCATGAGGTGAAACACGGTGCCGCGCTCGGTGGTCGGGTGGAAGTGGAGGTCGTGGTAGACCGCGATGTCGATGAGGTCCTCCGGCAGCAGCCCCTGGTAGCGGCTGGACTGGAGGGTGTCTGAGGCGAAGTAGTATTTGGGACGACCACTCTGGGTGATGAACTCGCCGGTGTCCGTCTGGTACTCCCCGTCGGTGAGGAAGCGCAGGGTCAGGAACGGGTGGGTGGTGCCGCCTTTTCGGAGGTTGACCTCGATGGCGTGGTGGACGTAGCCGCCCTCCCCGTCGGGCACGCTGACGAAGTCGGTGGCGAACCGCCCGATGACCCCGTGGCTGGCGAGGACCTCGGCCACCCGCATGCCGGCCTCCTGGATCTCCATCCGGTAGATGGGGGCGGCGGGGAAGGTGCAGCCGAGGAAGATCTGACCGCCCTCTCCGCCGAGGACCTGATCGTGGGTGGAGATGGGCTGGGCCTTGCCGATGGCGTTGACCCGGCACTGGCTGGAGGGGGACTCCTTGTCCTTACCCTCGACGAACACCTCGACCACACCGCCCATCTCGGCGTACTTTTCTCGGAAGCTCTCCCAGTGCTCCTGGGGGGCGACGAACCGGAGGGTGTGCAGCCGGTCGCGGATCTGGCCCTTGATCTCTCGCTCGCTGCTGCCGTCAATGCCATCGTAGTAGAACAGCGAATTGCCCTCGCCAGAGAAGCCATCGTTGAGCTTGACCACGGCGCGTCGGAGGTCGGGCTGCTTGCGCTTGAGCGCCGCGAGGGCCTCGGCGATGTCGTCGGGGGTGTGCAGCCGCTCGTATCCGTCGGGAAAGTTGATGCCAGCCTCTCGAAAGATCTCCCGACAGCCGCTCTTGGTGCCCAGGTCCAGCAGGGTGGGATCATTGGCGTAGAGGGGGATGCCGATGCGGACCGCGAGGGTGCGCTCTAAGCCCGTGGAATTGAAGCAGGCCATGTGGGCGTGCTCCAGGTTTCCGATGGCCCGCTGGATGCGCTTGAGCAGCCGGGGACGGCTCAGGATCTTCTGAGAGAGGGGGACGGAAGAGGCGTCGTTGCAGTCAAACAGGATCAGCCGGCGGCGCGCATGGGCATAGGGCACCCCGATCAGCAGGTTGAGGTAGTAATCAATGACGGTCGGGGAGAGGGCCTGGCTGGTGACGAAGATGACCCGGGTGCGGGGACGACGCAGCAGCATCAGGTTGTAGAGCAGCCGCTCCTCGTAGTGGTGCGCACCGGAGACCTTGGCCAGCTCGCGCGGATCCAGCGACAGGCTGGGAACGACCAG
>JBLHNG010000938.1:0-3110 GCA_047621685.1 Myxococcota bacterium
GACGCCGACGCCGACACCGACGCCGACACCGACACCGACACCGACGCCGACACCGACGCCGACACCGACGCCGATCTCCCAGAGGACGCCCTCCAGGGCACCTTCAAGGTCGAGACAACCGACGGCGACTACATCGTGAATGTCGACGGCTACAAAGCGTTCAGCTACCGCCAGCCCGAGGATCCCAGGATCCTGCTGGTCTACGTCTCCAGCAACCCCGACGCCGACTGTGAGACCGCCGGCCAGTACCTCTCAGCGAAGTCCGGAGACCCGACCACCCTCTTCGAGGCCGGCGCCTGCAACGTCCTGTTTAAGATCAACGAGCCGAGCGGAAACATGGAGATCGAGTTCATCGATCCGTTCGTCAGCGCAGAGTGTCCGCTTGGCTCCGGCTCGTTCTCGCTGGAGAATGAGCGCTACGCATGGAGCGGTCCCTGGGTGACCTCGACCGTCACGGAGGGCGGCTTCACCGGTGCCTCGGACTTCGACGGCGACACCACCTTCGACTTCGACCCCGACCGCCTCGACGTGACCTACACCTACGGCAAGAACGTCGAGTCCTCCAGCGTGGTGCCGTCGTTCTCGGGCCTGGTGGTTGCCGAGCAGTGCGATGCACTCTCTGAGGCCTACCTGATCAGCGGCGGCGGCGAGAAGTAGCCCTCACAGTCCCCCTACTCCCTCACAGATCGCACTGCAGCCAGATGTCTGCCAGGGACAGCTCGTCGTCGGTGATGCCCCCGGCGGGCGGCATGGTCAGGTCGGTGAACACCACCCGGTAGATCGTGTCTCGCCAGACGTCGACCTCCGCGCGGGTGTCGAAGTACACCGACTCCGGTGCCCCGAAGCGGTTTGGGGTCTCCTGGGCATGACACCCCTGGCAGTGGGTGAGCAGGAACCCCTCGCCGAAGTTGTCGTAGGTGACGTCGACCTCTTCGGCGCACCACTCCGGAGCACTGGAGACCGGCGGAGCGGAGTCGGTGCCTTTGTCGGAGCAGGCAAGCAGCAGGAAGATCATCGGCAGGCGGCCTCAGTGAGCGAAGAAGAGCGACATCCAGGGCCATTGTAGCGTGGTGGCAGCGGGATACACTGCGCCAGTGCCTGACGGTCTGAAACATCGCGACAGCTCAGAGAATCCGTGCGGGTGGGACTTAGTGCTGACCACGCCCATTGGACGGGGAGGGATGGGCACGGTGTGGCACGGGATCTGGCTTCCGCTGAAGATGCCGGTCGCCGTCAAGGTCATCCACAGCCGGGAGCCGCGCATCCTCGGCACGTTCCACAATGAGATCCGTGCCATCGCCGGACTCCACCATCCAAACATCGTCACCATCTACCACCAGGGGCGCGTGCCGCAGGGTGTCGCTGCACGCTCTGGGGGGCAGCTGCACGCCGGGGCGCTCTACCTGGTGATGGAGCTGGTGGAGGGCGGCTCGATCCTCAAGCGGTGCGGTCGGCTGCGCTGGCCGGCGATCCGGACCGTCCTGCTCTCCCTGCTCTCCGCCCTCGCCCATGCCCACGCGCGCGGGGTCATCCACCGGGACATCAAGCCCGGCAACATCCTGGTCGGTCCACGCAGCACCATCGGACGGGTGAGGTTGACCGACTTCGGGCTGGCCCGCGGACTCAACGAGACCGACGCTGACATCCTCGGCGCGATGGGCACCCCCCGGTACATGGCCCCCGAGCAGGCACAGCGTCGCTGGCGGGAGCTGGGGCCATGGACGGATCTCTACGCCATGGGGCGGGTCACTCAGGCGCTGGTGTATGGCGTTCCGGGCCGACACAGCGCGCAGGAGGCACTCTGGACGCCGCTGCCGGAAGGCTTGCAGTCCTGGCTGGCTCGGATGATGGCCCCAGAGCCGGCCGACCGCTTCCAGTGTGCTGCCGACGCCGCATTCTCTCTCCAGTCCCTCCGGGATCCCCCACCCTCTCATGGCGCACTCCCGCCCGGTCCCAGGCCCGCCCAGGCCGACAGCACCCAGCCCCTTGAGGACGGCTCCCGGACCTGGACCGACGCGATCGGGGCGCCCACAGAGGCACCGCTCGCAGTGATGTGCCCCCGTGTTCCGCCGCCGTTTCCCATCGACTGGCGCCCGGGAGAGCCCACCGTTCGCCGGCTGCCCGTCCTCGGTCTCAGCCTGTTTGGGCTGCGCACCCCGCCGATGCTGGCCCGGGAGGACGAGCGCGACACCCTGTGGCGTCTGCTGGAGTCCGCCTCATCGGGGAGCCGTCACCTCGCGGTGGTCGAGGGTGGACCGGGAGCGGGCAAGAGCCGTCTGGTGAGCTGGCTGGTCGAGCGGGCGGCCTCTACCGGGGCCGCCACCGCGATCACCGTGCAGCACTCCGAGCGGGGGACCGGTGCCCTGGAGCGTGCCCTGGCCCGACGCCTCGGGGTGACCGGCCTGTCCCTGGCGGCCACCGCAGCCGGTGTCGAGCTTCACCTCCGACAGCACGGCAGCACCGCGGACTACGAGCGAGACGCCCTCACCGAGATCCTCTCCCCGTCCGGCGCCCTGCGGTTCGACAGCCCCGGAGAGCGCTACGCGGTGATCCTGCGCACCCTGAGGCGGCTGAGCCTGGATCGCCCGCTGATCCTGTGGCTGGAGGATGTCCAGTGGGGGGCAGACGCGCTCGGGCTGGTCCAGCACACCATGCTCGCCCGACGCAGCCTGCCGATCCTCATCGTGCTGACCTGGACTGTCATGGCCGACCGTCCGCTGGAGACCGAGCAGATCCAGGCGCTGACACCCGATGCCGCGATCACCCTCACCCCGCTCCCGCCTCCGGTCTGCGACATCCTCACCGGAGACATCCTCCGGCTGTCCCCT
The DNA here is from genome assembly GCA_047621685.1 of Myxococcota bacterium. Taxonomy (GTDB): domain Bacteria; phylum Myxococcota_A; class UBA796; order UBA796; family UBA796; genus JAQXDW01. Next base: position 2,829 of record JBLHNG010000938.1, read on the forward strand.
GCCCTCGCCGAGCGGCTGTCAGAGCACATCGACGGCAACCCGATGTTCGGCATTCAGATCGCAACGGACTGGGTCGATCGTGGGCTGCTCAACGCCGGTCCCGGGGGGCTGTCCGCGGAGGAAATCCCGCCGCTGCCGAGAGACCTCGCAGCCCTGTGGCTGCTGCGGGTGGAGGCGCTGCTGGCGACATGCAGCACCAACGACGCCCGGGCACTGGAGCTGGCGGCGGTGCTCGGCGGCTCGATCGAGGCTGTGGACTGGGCGGCGTGTTGTGCGATGGAG
>JBLHNG010000939.1:0-3109 GCA_047621685.1 Myxococcota bacterium
GTCAGCAACGACAGCGTCCGTCAGCAACGACAGCGTCCGCCCCCCGACCCCTCTGAGATACACTGTCTCCATGGGATCCCCTCGCGCCCGCATCCTCTCCATTGGCACCGCCAATCCTGAGACCTACTACACCCAGGCCGACATCCTCAAGATGTTCCGGGTCGAGAACCCCATCGTGCGCGCGATCTTCTCCGCCTCCCACATCGAGGGCCGCTACCTCTTCCTGCCCACCCCCGATGAGTCCGGGGTGCCCCGGGAGACCCAGTCTGAGCTGCTGGCGAAGCACCGGGCCGGCTCGCTGAAGCTCGGCCGAGAAGCGATCACACGCTGCCTGGAGGCCGAGGGACTTCAGCCCGAGGACATCGACTACCTCTGCTGCATCACCTCGACGGGCCTCATGCTGCCCGGCCTCACCGCCATGTTCGTGCGCCACCTCGGCTTCCGGGTGAGCTGCCACCGGGCGGACATCGTCGGGATGGGCTGCAACGCCGGGCTCAACGGGCTCAACCCGGTGTCGAACTGGGCAGTGGCGAACCCGGGCAAGAATGCCCTGATGGTGTGCTGCGAGATCAACTCCGCGCTCTACATCTACGACGACACGGTGGGCACCGGAGTGGTCAACAGCCTGTTCGGAGACGGCTGCGCGGCGGTCCTGCTGCGGGCAGACGACACCGACGAGCCCCGGTTCGCACCCCGGGTGCTGGGCTTCCAGAGCCACATCATCCCCGAGACCTGGGAAGCCATGAGCTACCACTGGTCGGACGAGCACGGGAAGTTCTACTTCAACCTCGCTCGCGATGTGCCCTACGTCCTCGGCACCCACGCCGAGACTCCAGTGACCGCGCTGCTGGAGCGGTTCGGCCTCAAGCGCCGGCACGTCAGCCACTGGATCGTGCACTCCGGCGGCATGAAGGTCATCGACGCCATCAAGTACACCGTCGGCGTCACCGACCACGACATGCGCCACACCGTCGGTGTGCTGCGCGGCTATGGAAACCTCGGCTCCGGCAGCTTCCTGTTCAGCTACAAGCGGCTGATGGAAGAGGGCGCGGTTCGTCGGGGAGACTACGGCGTGATGATGACCATGGGACCGGGCTCGACCATCGAGACGGCACTGATTCGCTGGTAAGGAGCCGAGATGAAGGGTTCGATGGGTTCTCTAAAGACCCTCTGCTACACCGAGGATGGAGACGTCGCCACCATCCAGCTCCTCGCCGAGCACATCACAATGCTCATGGTGCGGGAGCTGACCGGGGTCTGTGATCACCTCGAAGACGTCAGCGCCTGCCGGGTGGTGGTCATCCGTGGCACGGAGGGGCGGTTCTCGCAGGGCATCGACTTCGAGGAATTCCGCCCGGACACCCCAATGGACATCCACGGGTTCAACAAGTGGGAGAAGTGCTGTGTGCGCATCGAGCGGCTGCCCAAGATCACCATCGCTGCCATGGAAGGTGCGGTGGTCGGTGGGGGAATGCAGCTGTCCCTCGTCTGCGATGCTCGACTCGCCACAGACAGCCTCTGCATGCAGCTCAATGAGGTCCGCCTCGGCTTCCTGCCCGGCATGGCGACCTTCCGACTCGCCAAGTACATCGGGCTGGGTCGGGCCAAGCGGCTGATCATGCAGTGCCCGGAGCTGTCCGCAGACGAGGCCCTCAGCCTCGGCCTCATCGACCGCATCGCCGATGACCTCGACAGCGCCATTGCCGAGACCATCACCAGCTTCGAGCCGATCCACCCGGTCACCCTGGAGCTGGCCCGTCGGCTTCTCAACGAGAGCTTCGCCACGGACTTCGAGAACGCCATCGGCAACTTCCTCGCTGCACAGCACCGGGCGATCACCCAGACCGCGTTCCTCAAGACCCTCAAAGCTCACCAGAACAGCTCCGAGTGACCACCATCAACCCACTCACGATCGACCCCGCTGTGATGAACAACATCCGGCCAATGCTGTCCATCGACATTGCCCGGGTCGCGCAGCTCCACCACACCGCGATGGGCGAGAGCCTGTGGGCGAAGCTGGGGCAGGGGTTCCTCCGCACACTCTACGGCGGGCTCATCGACAGCGATCGCTTCTTTGGCTTCGTCTATGTCGAGGACTACGAGGTCAAGGGCTTCATCGCCGGTAGCACAGACGCCGACGCGATGATGAGCGAGGTCTTCCGCTCCCTCTGGATAGCGCTCGGGATCGCGACCCTGCCAACGCTCCGGCGACCGGGGGTGCTGCTGCGCCTGCTGGAGACCGCCCGGTACTTCGACAAGTCTGCTCTCGAAGCGCCGGTCCCTGCGGAGAGCTTGTTCTGCTCGTTCATCCCCGAGCTTCGTGGCAAGCACATCAGCGGACACATCAACAAGGTGTTGTTCGATGAGCTGCTTGCCCGAGGTGCTCAGCAGGTCAAGGTCACCACCGAGGTCGACAATGTTGGGGCCAACCGCCAGCTGACCAGCTGGGGCTTTGTTGACCGGGGGCAGTTCCGGTTCTACGGCAAGGACATGGTCACCTACGTCCTTGACCTCACCACGAGTGACCGGGTTGAGGCCTGCAGCCGCCACCACGCGGTCTAGTTGTGAAGGCTCTGGGGCACCCGCAGCGGCACAGGACGGTCCCTTGAGCGCAGCGCCATGAGCAGCCCAGAGCGAAGTGAAGCCGCTGGAGCGGGTAGGGCGCAGTGGGACGAAGTGGTCAGAAAAAGGAGGGCGCGGAGGATGGCGAACCTCAGCGCATGGGTGAGGGAGGGCACTTCGGAATCGAGAGCCACGAGGCGGAGAAGACTGAAGGGCGAGCAGGACTGGTCGGCACTATCAAAAGCAGAGATGGGCGAAGCCTCAACTGGCGGCGGTGATTCCAGCGACGTCTCCGTCCTTGGGCTGAAGGGCGCCCCCGGCGCTGATCGCCACGGGTCCCCTCCGCGGTCGCAACTCCGCTCCGCTCCGTCTCCGCTGCGCTACGCCTCTCACTCCCTGTCGGCGTCCCCTGTTGTGCGACTGCCCACGTCCCCGGCCTCGGGTCGCTTGCTGCCTCCGGGGCCGCCAGAGAATCTGGCGTGGACTAGGGGCGTCCCCGACTGAGGGCGTCCCCCGGCCCTCCGACACGGCCCACTCCGGTGTCCCC
>JBLHNG010000940.1:0-3096 GCA_047621685.1 Myxococcota bacterium
GTCCCGGCTGGCGTCCCTGGCTCAGCTGGAGAGCCGGACCCACCTGGAGCGGCGGCGGCTGGAGAGTGAGCGCACCCTGGAGGAGAACCGGCAGGCCCTGGCGATGGAGAAGTCCCGTCGGGAAGCCGCTCTGAAGATGGCGCAGATGGCGCTGGCCCAGGCGCAGGACGAGGCGACGTTTACGCGCAACCAGCAGCGCGCGGAGCAGGCCGCTGCCCTGGCCGAGCAGGAGGCGAGTGCGCAGCAGGATCGCCAACGTCAGGCCGCTCAGGTTGCGCTGGAGCTGGCGAAGCTGCAGGCCGAGACAGCGGCACTGCTCAGCGATCAGAAGAGCAGTGCGCTGCGGGCGCGGCTGGCGGCAGAGGACTCGGCAGGTCGGGCTAGCCTGGAGCGGCTGTTCCTGACGGAGTCCCTGCCCGCGCTGGCGGCGACGGTCGGCAAGTCCCTGGAGCACTCGAAGATGGTGGTCTACCAGGGCGAGGGCGGCGGGCCGGTGCCGATGGCGCTGTCTGCGGTGCTCGATGTGATGCGGGAGCGGCTGGCGGGGGTGGAGTAGGTCAGTGGTCACTGACCTGGCAGCTGTCCGGCTGGGGGCCACAAGGTGGGTAGCCCAGGGGGAGCGGATGCGAGGCGGACACTCTTGGAGCAGGCCGGCGTTGGGGCGGAGTGGCTGGAAAAAGAATGGCGCGGAGGATGGCGGTTCTCAGCGCATTGGTGAGGGAGGGCCCTTCGGAATTGAGAGCCACGAGGCTGGGAAGACCGAAAGGCTAGCAGGACTGGTCGGCAACATCAAAAGCAGAGATGGGCGAATCCTCGACTGGCGGTGATTCCAGCGACGTCTCCGTCCTTGGGCGCTGATCGCTACGGGTCCCCTTGCGCGCGCCCGGGCGGCCTGAGACTCCTGAACTGGCGATCCAAACAATACAATCAACAAAATCAGGGGGGAAGGCAGCCACCTGACCGGCTTCGTCGGACTCACCCCGTCCCCGTCCCTCTCCACGAATCAGCAATCAGCCCGTCTGCGACCGGCACTTGCTGAACTCACTGGCGGGTCCGTGAGCGCGCTACCCGACCGGCTCCACACCTCTCCCCAACACGGCTGCCGACACTCAGCGGCAAGTCCGCAGCCCCCCTGTGCGATAGCCCCGGGTATGCCCCTCCGAGACCGGCTCCGTCGATTGCTTCGCCGACCCACCGCTGCGAAAGCCCCCGCACCACCCCCTCCCCGAGCCGCCGTGCCCCGCGACCCCGTCCAGATCGTGCTGGACTACCACCACATGACCATGCACCACCCCCACCGCTACGCCCGGGGGCCGGGGTTCATGGACTGGGACACCCAGCCTGATCCGTTCCGGCGATTCGATGGCGCTCCCCTGCATGACCTCCCGCTGCAAGACCTCGCGGAGTCCGTCCCATATGAGGCGTCGTTCCTGGAGGGTCAGGCTCCAGCGTCACCGCTCACCCTGGCCGCGATCGCACAGCTCCTCCAGGACAGCCTCGGCCTCTCCGCCTGGAAGCAGGCCGGGGAGGCGCGGTGGGCGCTGCGGGTCAACCCCTCCAGCGGCAACCTCCACCCCACCGAGGGCTACCTGCTCGCCGGGGCGGTTGCGGGACTCCACGACGAAGCGGCGGTCTACCACTACGCGGTCCACGAGCACGCCCTGGAGCGTCGGCGTGCACTGCCTGCAGGTGCCTTGCCCGACGGATGCGTGCTGATCGGACTGTCGTCGATCCCGCTGCGGGAGTCGTGGAAGTACGGGGAGCGGGCGTTTCGGTACTGCCAGCACGACGTCGGGCATGCCATCGCGGCAGTGAGCATCGCGGCGGCGGGGCTGGGGTGGCAGTGTCGGCTGGTGGATGGGATTTCAGACGATGCACTGGCGGCGCTGCTGGGGCTGGTCGGGGATGGACCGGAGGCCGAGCACCCTGATGCCCTGCTGCTGATCGGTCCGAGCATCCCGGCGTGGGATCCGGCAGCGCTCGACGAGACTGCAGACCTCCTGGGGACGCCCCGGGCACTGGCCGAGTCCCACCAGCACTGGCGGGTCATCGACGAGGTTGCTGCGGCGACGACCGGCACCATCACCCGCCCGACGGTCCCGCGACTCGCCAACCCCTGCCTCGACACCGACCCCTCCCCCCACCGCCTGCGCCCGATCATTCACCAGCGACGGAGCGCAGTGGACATGGACGGTCGCACCGGAATCACCGCGGAGGCGTTCTTTCAGATCCTCGCCCGGCTGATGCCCGGTGCCGGTCAGGTCCCGCAGTCCACCCTGTCTGCGGAGCCGCTGATCGAGCTGGTCCTGTTTGTCCATCGGGTCAAAGGGGTCGATCCGGGGCTGTACCTGCTGTCTCGCAATCCGGCCCGGCTTGAGGCGCTGAAGGGTGCAATGGCGGACGACTTTGAGTGGGCGTCGGTGGCGGGGTGTCCCGACGGACTGCCGCTGTTTCTGCTGAAGTCAGGAGACTGTCGGGGCCACGCGGCGGGGCTGAGCTGTGGGCAGGCGATCGCTGGGGAGGGCTGCTTTGCGGTCGCGATGCTGGCGTGGTTTGCGCCGGTTCTGCAAGCGCACGGAGCGGGGATGTACCGCCACCTCCACTGGGAGGCGGGTCTGCTGGGCCAGGTGCTGTACCTGGAGAGCGAGGCGACCGGCATCCGGGGCACCGGGATCGGCTGCTACTTCGACGCCGACACCCACCGCTTCCTCGGCATCTCCGACCCCACCCTCCGCGACCTCTACCACTTCACCCTCGGGGGTCCGGTGGAGGATGACCGGCTCCAGACCCTGCCGCCCTACGAACACCTGGATCGGTAGCCTGACACGCGACGCGGTCATCCTACTTGTCAGGCGAATTTCCGATGCAGCATGCCAAAAATGGTCACCAGTCATCTCATCTCCTTCTAGTGGACCGTCTTGTTTCAGAGGATGTCAGCGCGTAGCGGGGGGGTTGGGGGTGAAACCCCCGTCTCAGACAAAGAGCACCAGTCAAGCGGGATAACGGTCTACCGCGATGACTGGTGCCAGATTTACCCGTCCTGTAGTCTGAATCAGACTCCGTGATTGGTGAGGTTGACCATGGCAACAAAGTCCG
>JBLHNG010000941.1:0-3085 GCA_047621685.1 Myxococcota bacterium
TGGACTTGCCGGTGACCCCGGGGTGGGCGAGGTCGTCCCAGTCTCGCAGCAGCGCGATGATGGCCTGGGAGGGAGTGTTGGCGGCGACGGTCTTGATGCTGGGGTAGCCGACGACCGCCTGGCGGTGGAGGACCTGGAAGTAGAGGACGTCGGAGGAGGAGAGGGAGTCGGCGAGGTTGGCGAACACCGGCAGATCGCCGCGCTTGCCGCTCTCGGGTGGTGGGCGCATCTGGGGCAGGGTGATGAGCGCGCCCTGCTGTGGCTGCTCGGCAATCCAGGAGGCGAATTGCACCTCGGGGAGCCGCTGGGCGGGGAAGCCGAGGTCGATGTGGCTGCTGCGCACCCCGAAGAACGCCGACCCGGCGGCCACTAGCAGCACCAGGGGCGGACCGATGGGGCGGAGGAGCCGCTGGAGCCGAGCCACCCCGTAGCCAGAACCGACCAGGAGCATCATCGCGCCGGGCACCAGCCAGCGCTGTGGGAACCGAATCTCGCCGAGGCCGGGGAGGCTGTAGAGGGTGGCGTTGAGGCTCAGCAGGGAGCCTCCCACGCTGGCGCCAGACGGGCCGATCCAGTGGGTGAGGTGGGTGGGGAGGCGGGGGTTGAGCCCCAGCGAGAGCACCACCATCGCCGCTCCAGCCGCCATCCAGGGCAGGGAGCGAGGCACCCCGGCGAGGATGAAGATCAGCGCCCCCCACAGGATGGGTGCGGGGATGGTGGTCGGGGCGAGGGAAGCATCTCGCACTGCAGTGGCCTGAAAGTCGTACTGCCACCACGTCCGCAGGTCGGTGGAGTTCATCTGGAGCAGCGCGGTCTGGTCGTAGCCGACCTGCTCTGAGATCGGGAAGCTGGTGTAGAGCATGCCGATGGCCAGTCCCGAAAGCCCGATGCACAGCACCATCGTGCCGAGGGTCCACAGCAGCTGGGTTCGCTGAGCGGGGGTGTCGGGCCGGCTGATGGCCCACGGCAGCACGATCACGCCTGCCAGGGCGGTGTAGATGGCGTGGTAGGGGCTGTCGAGGGCGACGACGGCGGCGAGCAGTCCGGCGAGCATGGCCCAGCTCGGCGCGGTGTGGCGGAGCGCCATGAGGGCGGCGGCGAGGAACAGCGGCATCGCCCAGATGGCGAGGTGCTCGGGGGTGCCGTCGCTGATGGCGTGCAGCAGCATCGGCTGGCAGACCATCGCCGCCCCAGCAGCCGCTCCAGCCGTCCAGCTGTCGGTGCAGACCCGGACCAGGGCCGCGGTGGCCATGCCGACCGCCCACAGCAGGATCGCGAGGTTGAGGTTCCAGCCGATCAGCGGACCGAACAGCAGCCCGACCGGGACGAGCAGGATGCTGGTCACCCACGGAAGCACCATCACCGTGACGCCCGCCGGGAAGTTGATCTCGCTGGACCAGATGGGGGTGTTCGGCGGCAGCATGGAGCGCCGGATGTGATCAAAGCCCCACATCCCACGGATGGCGTCGGTGTCGGGGTCGCCCAGGAGCCGGGTCCCAAGCTCCGGCCACAGCGGGATGAGCAGCCAGTAGACCACCACCACCAGGAGCGCGCCGGTCAGCAGTGGGGCGTGCAGGGAGCGACGGACCGGCGCGGGGACTGCCGGGCGGCCTTCGTTGATCAGGGGTGTGTGAGCGGGGAGTTCCATCGCAGCAGCCGATCCCGTCCGGGCTCGGAGAGGGTGAGCGCCTCGGTGATCGGATCATAGAAGATGTGAGGCTCTCCTTCCGGGCGCAGCAGCGGCACACGCCCCTGGACGGCGAGGGTCTCCGGGTGAACGTCCATCACTGAGACCGTGCCATCCCATCCCTGCCGCCGACCCACAATCTGCCCCTGGTCGGCGTACAGCACCCCGTCGATGTCCGGGATTCGTCCGAGAGACTCCAGGGTTCGCCCGTCGAGGACGAGCTGTCGGAAGAACAGCCGGTCGGTGGTCGGGTCGTAGTGCAGCGCGCCTCGAAGCTCCTGGAGGTTGCGGGGGCCGCCGGGGGAAGCGGCCCTTGCCTGGGGGGTGATCTCCTCGAAGGACTTTCGCGACCGACTGCCCCGGGCGTGGCTGCGGTGGGGCGGGCGGATGGTGCGCTGTGTGCGGATCTCGCCGGTCCGGGCGTCTCGCACAGTGAGCTGGAGGAGGGCGGCGTCGAAGTCAAAGACCTGCCCACCGCCGATGGTGATTCCGGTCAGCGGGCCAGCCTCGACCTCCCAGAGCACCTCCAGGCTGTCGGCGTCCACGACCCGCAGGCCGTCCTGGAGCACCGCGATGAGTCCGGAGTCCCGATCTGCGCTGAGCAGTCCATCGCCGCTGTGTGTCGTCTCGACCCGGTCGGGCCATGCGAGGACCGCGCCGTCTGCCGACAACCCGACGAGCCGGGAGCCAGCGCGGGTGAGGTCGACGAGGCCATGCTCGATGGTGATCGGGGCTGCTGGCGGGATCCAACGAAGCAGCGCGCCGTCGGTGGTCAGGATGGTGAGTCCGTCGTCGGTCTGAAAGGCGAGCTGCGGGTGGCCGTCGGCTTCCAGGGTGAGGATCTCCCCCGGCTCAGGCGCAGCCCCAGACAGCCCTGGGATCGTCTGGGGAGGGACAGCCGGGGGAGGGGCCGGAGTGCAGCCGAGGAGCAGCAGGAGCATGGCGGGAGCATAGTCCTCTGTGCTGCGAGTCGCTCAACGATCCGGATGCTTCGCCAGCCAGCGGGCGTCTTTCCAGAGCCGGGCGAGGTTGTCTTTGTCGGTCTCGTAGAAGCCGCGCAGGACGCCCCGGCCATCAACCAGGATGAGCCGGGTGCTGTGGGTGATGTCTGGGACGGGGTTGTCCGGGGTCTTCTTGACATCCAGGGCCTGCTGGAAGCCGGTCACCGTGGCATTGATCGCTGCGGTCTCGCCGGTCACCCAGCGCCACAGGGTCGGGTCTGCGTTGAGCTTGCTGGCGTACTCAGTCAGCACGGCGGGGGTGTCGTGCTCGGGGTCCACGGAGATGGACAGCAGACCGATGCCCTCCTCTGCGGCGACACCCGGCTGGAGCTGCTGCATGCGCGCGGAGAGGGTGGGGCAGATGTTGGGACAGCGGGTGAAGATGAAGTCCGCGATC
>JBLHNG010000942.1:0-3076 GCA_047621685.1 Myxococcota bacterium
GAGGATCTCGTGGGACGAAATCCCGGTCACCGTTCTCCAGGAAAAGGCTCCATGGCCCGACACCGGGAGACCACGAAGGGCCGGCGTCAGCTCCTTTGGATTCTCCGGAACAAACGCACACATCGTCCTTGAGCAGCACAGCACCTTCAAGCCGCGCACTGAGCGAGCACCGGAGCGTCAGGAAGCGGCACATGCTGTCCTCGCCATCTCTGCACGAAGCTCGGCTCGACTGTCTGCGATGGTGGAGCGGTTTACCGCGTTCATTGAGGCCAACCCTGCGGTGGACCTGGCGGATCTGGGGTGGTCGACCTGTGTGGGACGGACCCACTTCAAGCATCGTCGGGCGATTGTGTACAGCAGCCGAGAAGCCCTCCTGTCGGGGCTGGCGGGTGGGGCCGTAGCGGGACCAGCGTCGATCAGTGCGCTCGTTGCGTCCTGGCAGGCCGGTGAGGTTGTGGACTGGTCGGTGGTCTACCCAGGCTCACGGACCCGCATCTGGGTGCCCAACGAGCCGTTCCTTCGGCGGTATTGCTGGCGTCCTGAGGCGGCGACTGTTGCGGTCCCAGGTGCGGCGACCTCGCTGGTGATCCTGGGCGCGGTGGCGAACCTGAGCCCTCCACCCGGCATCGATGCACGCTTCTTCGGGCTGCGGCGTGTCGAGGCGGAAGCGCTCTCTCCTGGCATTGCTGCGGCCATTGAGCGGGCCTGGGAGTCGCTGGAGCATGCCGGAATTCCGCCGTTGTCGCTGAGTGAGGTCGAGGTCGGGGTCTTTGCTGGTGGTCTGCCCGAGTCGGCCCCTGATGACATCCTCAGTGCGCTGCGGCTGTCTGGCCCTGGCGGCAGCATCTCGGTCGGTGCGGCGTCGGGTGCTGGGGCACTTCATCTGGCCTCTCAGTCGCTCCGAAGCGGGGACTGTGACCTCGCGCTGGCGGTCACCCGCACGGCAGCGGTGGTCATTCGCCGAAAGGTGGATGCGGGGGGGGGTGCCCTTGCAGGCCTCTCCGGTGCGGCCCTGGTTCGGGCAAGCCGCCGCTGCGATGCCCCCGGCGCACGGGCGCTGGCCCTGGCTGCTCAGCGGGCTGACTTCTCCGGTGATGCACGGGAGGTCGGGGATCTCCCTGCGCTGGTTGAGGCTCTCTGTGAGGGGATCCGGGGACCGGTCTCGCTGGTCGCAGGCTCGCAGGGGAAGGCCCATGCTGCGGTCCTCCTGCAGCCGATCACCGCGTCATCCCAGACGATCCCTACCCCCGCGCTGACCCCGCTGGTGCTCTCCGCGCCCAGCGCTCCCGCCTTGCAGCTGCTCGCCGGTCGACTCGCGGATGCGCTGCACCTCCAGCCGCTCCTCTGGCCCGGGGCGCGTGCTGCGGTGGCGTGTGGTCGCACCCACCATGCTCACCGGCTCTCCATCGTCGCTGAGGACTCCCAGGCTGCTGAGGCGAAGCTGCGAGCGGCGTCCAGCGTGGTCTCGAAGAGCCGACGCATCCGCAGAGATGGGGTGGTGTTTCTGTTCAGCGGACAGGGCGCTCAGCTCAGCGGCATGGGGCTGACCCTGTATGAGACCTGGCCGGTCTTCCGTCAGGCGCTGGATGACTGTGCCGAGCAGCTGGCTGCCCACCTCGACATCCCGCTCCTCTCCCTGCTTGCGGCACCTGCGCAGACCCTCCAGCAGACCCGCTACACCCAGCCAGCGCTGTTCAGCGTCAGCTATGCGCTGGCGCGGCTGTGGATGTCGTGGGGAGTGACCCCGTCTGCTGCGGTGGGTCACTCGGTGGGAGAGATCGCTGCGCTGTGTGTGGCCGGCGCGATGCGGCTGTCGGATGCCGTTGTCTTCATCGCGGCCCGCGGTCGTCTGATGGATGCCCTGCCTGCAGGCGGGACGATGGCGGTGGTGTTTGCCTGTGAGTCGGACGTGGTCAGCGCCATTGGTGTGCTGCCCGTGGCCATCGCAGCCAACAACGGCGAGACCAACACGGTCGTCTCCGGGCCGACGGATGCGGTGGCTGCGGTCCTGCTCCGGGCACAGGATGCTGGCTTCATGACCCGCGAGATCCCGGTCTCCCACGCCTTCCACTCGGTGCTGATGGAGCCCATCCTGGCACCGCTGGCGGAGGTTACTGCCGGGATGTCGTTCTCCAAACCGACGTTCCCGGTGATCGCCAATGTCACTGGCATCCCACACACCAGCCCGCCCGACGCCGCCTACTTCTGCAATCACGCCCGCCAGGCCGTGCAGTTCGCCCCATCGGTTCAGCACCTTCTGTCTCAGGGGCACCGTCGGTTCCTGGAGATCGGCCCCGGGTCGGTCCTGGTGGACATGGTGCGTCGGCTCCCTGGCGGACAGGCGGCAGTCCTCCTGCCCTCGATCCCCCGGGAGCAGCACGAGGCGACCGCCATCGCGGAGGCGCTCGGGGGGCTGTATACCAGCGGGCTGGCCATTGACTGGGCGCAGGTCCACGGCGGACACGACCGGCGGATTCGGCTGCCGACGTCTCCCTTCCTGCGCCCGAAGAGCAGGCTGGAGCAGAAGCTTCGTCCAGCGATATCCTTTGTGGACACCATCGACTGATGCGGGCTGGCTACACTGACAGGCGAGGGGAGATGCAATGAGCGGAATGGTCGGGCTGTTGATCGCTGCGGGGGCATGGGCTGCGCCGCCGGGGTGGGAGGTCATCCAGGAGACGGATGGCATCGAGGTTGCGCGGAAGAACCAGCCAGACTCCTCCCTGTACGGTTTTCGTGGGAGCGGTGAGCTGGCCCTTCCCATTGGGGTTCTGGTCGGCTTGCTGCTGGATCATGACCGCGCCGGGGAGTGGGTTGAGCTGCTCCAGGAGCACACGGTGGTGCGTGAACTGGAGGGGGAAGACGCGGTGGTCTACGAGGTCTATGACATGCCCTGGCCAGTCCAGGACCGCGATCTGGTGATGCGACAGACCGTGACGGTTGAGCCGGAGTCTCGGACCTTCATTCTCCATTTTGCTTCGGTTGAAGATGAGGGAAGGCCAGTGGATTCCTGCTGCGTCCGGTCTCACGCAGAGCAGACAATCTGGACGCTACATCAGCTCGATGATGCCCGAAC
>JBLHNG010000943.1:0-3042 GCA_047621685.1 Myxococcota bacterium
TTCTGGCCGCACCACCCGCTGAGCGCGCCCACCGTCCCACCACCTCGGAGGCTCCAAGCCCGAGACCCTGCGCCGACCTTGGAGCAGACAGCAGCGGCCACCCGGAGGCGCGGCGAAGTCGGGACGACAGCTACTCGGCAGCCCATGAACGAGCCAACTCCAGAGCCTGCTCCTCCCTCCCCTCGGTGTGGTAGAGCGCCCGCATCGTCGGCCACTGTGTCCGCGGGCATCGGGCCAGGTCGCGGAGGTCTTCGGCGTACATCTGGACCTGCCACCCGAGCAGCCGGAGCAGTCCGGGGTAGGGCTTGCCCGAGGGTGCGATGCCGTTGCCGAGGCGGACGCCGGTCTCCCAGCGCACGGAGCGCCCGAGGCGGGTGTCAACGAGCTGGGCTTCGAGGTAGTCCGCACCCGCCAGCAGCACCAGGACGGTCCCCTCCGGGGGTGGGGGCATCGCCGCCTGGAGGCGTGCAAGGACATCGCAGGCGACCACCTACACCTCCAAGGGGGCGGAGACGGCGGGCGGTGGCGTGGCGGCGGCCTGGGCGGTCTCGTCGCCCTCACCGCTCCAGTAGCAGGGGCGCGTCAGCTCATGGCAGGCACCCTGGAGGCGACCCTCGACCATTGCAAAGACAGCACGCCCGTCGCACTTCGGGCAGGTTCCCCACCACCAGGGGGACTGAGATTTATTGTTCGCCACAACGGGAGCTTACAAGACAAGCCTGGAATTAAGGCAAGTGAGAAATGGCCCGGGACGCCTTTTTGTTTGTCGTACAGCGCGGGAACGCCCACCGCATCGCTCACGTTGAATTCTGGCGAGGTTGGTCACTTAGTTCTGACAAGGCGGAATCAGCGTCCAGCGGTTCGAGCCGGTGTGTGACGCGGGCTGCCGTGGTGATGGGCTGAGTCAGTGAGAGATTGCGAAGAAGGTGGGGGCTCGCAGGCGGCGGTGTCAAGGATGCAGGGGCAGGGCGAGGCGTTTCTGGCGGGGTGTTTGGGGTGCATGCCCGACCTCAACAAAGAGCAGTCCGTTAACTCAAGCCGGCGTGGTTCGAGTCCAGCACGGCTCCCATGGAGCGGGCGCAGCGGAGGGCTCCCAAGTCGCCATGGCGTGTCTGCGCGCACCCGTATTAGCAGATGGTGACCGATGCTGGCAGCTCACGTTCGGCGCGGACGGTGCCCGTCAGAACGATTGCCTTGCACTGGATTGCATGCGTATAAATATCATCATGATGAACCTCCGCAGACCGCTCGCCCTGATTCTGCTCATGGGGTCGATGGGTGCCTGTTCAGCAGAAGACCGGACGAGCACTGCTCCCAGCGACAGCGCACCAGCCGCACCAGACAACGACACGAGTGACGCCGACACAGTGCCTGTGGAGGAGGTCCCACCCGGCGACGGCGTGCTCCCGGATCCTGCAGACGCGGTCTTCGACGACAGCATCATCTACGAGATCGCGCTGACGATGTCCGAGGATGCCTGGCTGAACATCGCGCAGAATCCCTGGTCGGAGACCTGGCACGCCGCAGACTTCCGCTGGGAGGACGAGTCGGTGGCCGAGGTGGGCATCCGCGCGTTTGGATACTCCAGCCTCGTGGCCGAGAAGCCGCCGCTGAAGATCGACTTTAATCGAAACGTGTCCGGCCAGCGCTGGCGCGGGCTGGAGACCCTGAAGCTTCGAAATGGCTACTACGATGCCAGCCTCATGCACGATGCGCTCGCACCGTGGATGCTGCGCAGTGCTGGCATCCCCGCGTCGCGCACCGGCTGGGCCCGGGTGACCGTCAACGGCGAGTGGGTGGGCCTCTACACGGTCATGGAGGCCATCGACGACCGCTTCCTCGTGCACAACTTCGGCAACGACGACGGCCCCCTCTACTCCATCGATGGGATCCGGGGGCACGGCCTCATGCCCCTCACCGACGCGCTCAGCTACTTCCAATACAACACGGAGGTCGAGGGCGACGGCAGCGACCTCGAGCACCTCACGACCATCGTCGCCGACGGAAGTGACGAGGAACTCGCCGCTGTGCTCGATGTGGACGCCTTCTTCACAGAGTCCATCGTGCGAACCCTCGCGGGCAGCCAGGACTCGTTCTCTGCGGACGGCAACAACTTCTACCTCTACAACGATCCAGACCTCGACGCGGACCCCGACGATCTCCACGGCACCTGGCGCATCATCCCCTGGGACTACAACTTCGACTTCGCCGCCCTTGGGCTCCAGGCAGCACTCCAGGTCGACGTCAGCATGCCCTGGGCCACCAGCGCCTTCGCCTACGATCCGTTCAGCGGCGAGCCCTATGTCGATGTGCTGATGCAGCGACAGATTGACCATGGCCGAGATGTCGACGCCACCATCGAAGCGCTGACCGCAGGTCCCCTCTCGTACAACAACCTCGTGGCCAAGGTGAGACAGTATGCGTCGCTGCTGGCCGCAGATGCTGCGGTGGATCCGCTCAGCAGCGCGACCGCCTTCGAGCAGGCTGTCGCCAACGATCTCCTGTACCTGCACGCCCGACTCTCCAACGAGCTCGGAGAAGAGGTCGCAGACTGCGCCCCCCTGGAGGACAGCGCCACCCCCGCCCGAGACATGTCCCCCCAGGGCACGGTGGGCTGGGGAGCAGTCACCGCAGACGGCTGGTACTGGGGGAACGACGAGGTGAACTGTGTCGGAACCAGCGAGCCCTGCATTGGCTTTGACGTGCTGGATCAGCACTACTGCACCGGGCTCTACACCCACGCGCCCAGTGATGTCACCATCCAGGTTCCAGAAGGCGCGACCACCCTCCGAGGAGCGGTGGGCCTGCAGCTGTTCGGCAGCGACTGCTCAAGCGGCGCGAGCTTCTCGATTGTCCAGAATGGTGCAACCCTATGGGAGAGTGAGATCCTGTACTCCTACACCGCAGCCGAGGACATGGGGGCGGTGACGGTGGTGCCTGGTGATGTCCACCTCGTCACCGCAATGGAGGGAGACTTCGGCTGCGACACCACCAGCTGGCTCGACCTCCGCGCGGTGCCGTGACCGGGCAAGCGCGGCCCAT
>JBLHNG010000944.1:0-3036 GCA_047621685.1 Myxococcota bacterium
GCCACCATCTACCGAACGATGAAGCTGTTCACCGAGGCAGGCATCGCCCACGAGCGGCGCTTTGGTGATGGGCAGACCCGCTATGAGCCGGTCATCCAGGGCGAGCACCACGATCACCTCATCTGCGATGAGTGTGGACTCATCGTGGAGTTTGAGGATCCGGTCATCGAGGCTCGTCAGGACACCATCGCTGCTGAGAATGGCTTCCGCCTGACCTCTCACCGCCACGACATCTTCGGATGCTGTCTGGACACTGAGGCCTGTGCCGAGCGGAAGCGAACCCGCCGATAGCAAGAGGGCAGGGGATGCGACCACAGTGGACCACACGCCAGCTCTCCTCCCATGGTGCCGGTGAGGATCGTCTGGCAGTCTGGCTGGAAGGGGAGACCCTGGTGGTTGTGGTCTGTGATGGTGCGGGCGGAATTCCGGGCGGCGGGCGTGCGGCGGACCTTGCAATGGCCGGGCTCATTCGCGGACTGCCCGGTGACGCGGAGGCGCTGCTCACCGCCCTGGACCACCACCTCCTCGACGATGCGTTCGCCGGAGAGAGCACGGCAGTGGTTGCGGTGGTGACCGGTGCGGGTGTGGTTGGTGCATCCTGCGGAGACTCCACGGCACTCCTCGATGGAGTCGAGCTGACGGGTGGCCAGCACAAAAAGCGTCGCCTCGGGAGCGGTCGAGCACTCCCTGTCCGCTTCTCTGGGAGTGGGAGCCGACTCCTGGTGTGCACCGACGGGCTCAGCAGCGTGGTCCGAGGGGAGCAGGTTGCGGCAGCCATGAGCAAGCGCTCTCTACAGCGGGCGGCACAGGCCCTGACGGAAGCAGCCAGGTTGCCGAGCGGGAAGCTCGTCGATGACCTCGCCTTTGTCCTGGTCGACATCGGGAGCCGCTGAGTCCTTGAGGAGCGGATTCCTTGAAGACGAGGCAGGCATAAAAAAAGACCGGAGCGGTTAGCTCCGGTCTTCAGTGCGAAAGGGGGGAATCGAACCCCCACAGCCAAACGGCCACAAGGTCCTTAACCTTGCGTGTCTACCAATTCCACCACTTTCGCGTTCTTGGCACCCGGTAATTATGCTACCGACTTCCAGGTGTCAATCCAAAAATCGCAGCAAAAATCACTCTTCGGAACCGGCTCCAAAGCCACTTCCATCCTCGATATCCTGATCAGTCTCCAGAACACCATCAATGTTGGAGCCCTCACGGACCTGCTCGGTGCTGTACCAGGCGAGGCTGATGCTGGTGAACATGAACATGACCGCGACCGCTGTGGTTGCCCGACCAAGCAGGTTGGCCTGGCCGCGGGGGGAGTACATCTTGTTTCCGCCACCGCCACCAAAGACCGCGCCCTGATCCTTGCCCGGCTGGAGCAGAATGATCAGGATGAGGGAGATGGACAAGACGATGTGGAGGATGGTGAGGAAGAACTGCACGGTGATTCCCTGCGATTAGTTGGCGCCAGCTTTAATGATGGACACGAAACTCTCAGCGTCCAGGCTTGCGCCCCCAACAAGTGCGCCATCGATGTCCGGCTGGCTGAGCAGGCTCGCGGCATTGTGGGGTTTGACGCTCCCTCCATACTGGATTCGAAGCTGCCGTGCGACAAACGCTGGAAAATTGCCGGCGAGCCATTCACGGATGCTGGCGTGCATCGACTGGGCCTGCGCCGGGGTGGCGGTATGCCCGGTCCCGATAGCCCAGACCGGCTCATAGGCGACGGTGATGGAGGCGACCTGATCCGCAGCGAGTCCGGCGAGCCCGGCGGCGAGCTGACCGGTGACCACGGACTCGGCGTTGCCCGCCTGTCGTTGGTCCAGCTTCTCGCCCACACAGAGGATCGGCAGAAGCCCCGCTCGGAAGGCCGCGTGGACCTTCTGGTTGATCGTGGCGTCGTCCTCTCCGAAGACATGGCGCCGCTCGGAGTGACCGACGATCACATACGAGCAGCCGGCCTCGCGCAGCATCTCGCCCGAAAGCTCGCCGGTGAATGCGCCCCCGACCGCCTGGTGGAGGTTCTGCGCGGCGACATGGATGCCGGTGTGCTTCAGCCGAGCAGCAACACCGGGGATGGAGATGGACGGCGGCGCGACCGCGACGTCCACGGTGACGATGTCCACCAGGGCGGCTTTGAGGGCTGAGGCGAGGGCGTCGGCCTGGGCCGGACCCTTGTGCATCTTCCAGTTGCCAGCGATGAAGATTCGACGAGCCATGGTTATCTCCGCGCCTTGATGGCCTTGATTCCTGGCAGCTCCTTGCCCTCCAGATACTCCAGAGCAGCACCGCCGCCGGTGGAGATGTGGTTGACCTGATCGACGATGTCGAACTTCCGGGCAGCAGCTGCGGAGTCTCCGCCGCCGATGATCGTGTGGCCCGAGCAGCTGGCCACGGCCTGTGCGACCGCGCGGGTGCCTGCGGAGAAGGCCTCCATCTCGAAGACCCCCATCGGCCCGTTCCAGAACACACTGGCGGCTCCGGCGATGGCTGCAGCGTAGGCGGTGCGGGTCTCTGGACCGATGTCGAGGCCCATCCACTCGTCGGGAATCTCAGTGACAGTGCGGGTCTCAGCGTCTGCCTTGATCGTCTGGGCGACCACATGGTCGGTCGGCAGCATCACGGTCACGCCGCGCTCCTCGCACCGCTCCAGGACCCGGGTGGCGAGGAGGATTTTGTCCTCTTCGACCCGGGAGGAACCCACCGGCTGCTCGCGGGCAGCGAGGAAGGTGTACGCCATGGCCCCGCCGATGAGCAGGGTGTTGCAGCGCTGGGACAGGGCCTCAATGACGCCGATCTTGTCGGAGACTTTGGCCCCACCGAGGATGGCGACGCTGGGACGCTTCGGGTTGTCCCGCAGCTCGGTCAGCGCGGCCAGCTCGTCTCGGACCAGGAAGCCGATCGCCACCTTCTCCATCAGCGCGACGACCCCATCGATGGAGGCGTGCGCTCGGTGCATCGCTCCAAAGGCGTCGTTGACATAGATGCGCGCGAGCCGGGCCAGCGCGGAGGCCAGCTCGGGGTCGTGTGTGTTCTCGCCGGGGGAGA